>JAPCJN010000042.1:401-14017 GCA_027886925.1 Nitrososphaerota archaeon | reverse complement strand
GTTAGAAACGGTAGGTGTTTGCCTCCAGTTCAGCCTGAGCCGCATCTAGAGCAGCCTGGGCCGTCGACGCTCCCGTATACGCTTTGAAGAGCTGGTTCGCGATTGTCCCCGCGGCGGCGTCGGAACCCTGAAACGCGGGAACGTATCCTATCTGCCCCGACGCCAGTAGTTGCTGCGAAATGCGCACCGGATCATATGTCGGTGTGGAGATCAGTTCCTGGACGAACGATGAGTTCGCTGCCGATGCGCGGCTGGGGACGTATCTGGTCAGGGTGTTTGCGACGAGCATCATCTGCGTGCCTGTGGCCGTGGCCCATTGGAGCCAGAGCCAAGCCGACTGAGGGTTCTTGGAGAACTTCGATATTCCAATCCCGTCACCAATGTAGGTCGAGTACGACCCGTTCGGACCCGCAGGGTTCACGCTGTAGGCGATGTTGCCGTGCTCGGCAGACCTGAGAGGGTCGTCTATCAGGACCGCGAAGTCCTCGAATGAAATAGAGTTCGCGGCTTGGCCATGGGCCATGGCCGTGACGCAGTCCTCCCATGTGTTAGTGATCGAAGAGGGGAAGCTGTAGGGGAAGAACCTGACGAAATTCTCCAAGGCAAGGACGTTCTTGGGGTCGTTGACGGTCGGGGTGATGCTGTTCGTGTTGATGTCCCAGAACCGACCTCCAAAGCTGTAGAGGTGGTTGGTGAACTCGTGGAATATCGGCGTAGTGGTTGACGCTTGGCTGACGCAGCCAAAGATGTTGGAAGACGCGCCTATGGTTTGCACTTGGTCGAAATAATCGTCCCAAGTCGCTGGCTGGGAGAGCTTAAGCGAACCGTACACATCGGTCCGATAGAATCGTATCATCAGGGGCGTGTTGTATGGGAAACAGAAGATCTCGCCTGGCGGCGTCGACACGTCTGGCAGCACTGGCGGATACGTCCCAATCAGGTTAATCGGCGTGGGCAGGAAATCCTTTAGGTCGAACCCTGGATAAGTAATCTCAGGATAAGTGTCGGCCATTACCTGCGGGGGAATAAGGTATTGGTTAAACGTCGGAATATCGAGGGAGTCAAAGTCAATGATGTCTATCGCGGACGATGAACTCTGAACCGCTAGCCTCGTCTTCTCCAGGTTGATGATGTAAGGTTCGAGATCGTACTGGGAGTTTATCCCAGAAGCAGAGTAGAAGTCGACATCGAGATTCTGCAGAGCCCTGTAGTCGGGTTCGTTCTGAAGGTTTATCGCGACCTTCGTTCCTTTGAGCTTTCCTGAGACCGACTGCAACCACCTCAGGAAGTCCTTGTACTCGGTGGGGACGGAGGGGTCGTTGAGCCTAGCTTGCAGCCCTAAGTCTGCGGTCGTGCCAGAGCCTGTCTGGCCCGCTTTACTCGAGGTCGCACCCGGAGCCAGTGTCGCGTAGGCGGCCGCGGCCGCCGCGCCGGCTCCGAGTATCGCACCGGCCTTGAGAAAATTACGTCTGTTCATGTGGGCACCGAGTCTTAGAACGATTGGAGATCAGTCATCCCCGCTCGTCACAAGATTTGGGTGAACGGGCCAACTTAAGAACTCTTACGAGGAACGTTCCGATCGCCTTCATCCGCAATTTTGGAAGGCCTGCAATCCAAGTCTCGTCGGGTTCTGCAAACTATTCCTGTGCAACGTTACGGGAGCGAGATGGAAGCCAAGAAAACCGGAACCCGTCTCGATTAGACATCGGCGTTTTGGGTTAAGAGAGAATCGGCTCGTTGATGATGTGTCGATGAATCGGCTACAGCGTATAGCGATGAGTCGGTCGAACAGAATCGAAGCCGACAAAGTTCTAATACGAGGATTGGCGCGTTGATAAAGTCTGGCGTGAAAAGACAAGCTGTGCTCGTTAGGGCGACTGCCCTGGGATTGGCCCTAGTGTTGATTGTAGCTGGCGGATTGGCAGTGTACTACTACACCCTCCCGCCGAAACTCTCGGGCGGCTTGAACGCTGCGACTGCCTCTGGTGCGATCAAGGTGCTCCCAGACCAGGCGACGGGTGCGCATTTCATCACGGTTGAATACAACGGAACGAGCTACCAGGTCCCCGAGAAGGGGCCCAACTCGCCTACATTTGGCTGTCCGGTCGGCGAAGACCCCGCAGTGTGCAACCTCCTGCACCAAACGTGCGGGAACGGCGCCGGCCCGGCCCAAGAACCCTGGAAAACCTGCAGCAACTGCATCTTTGACGCAGGCTGCACAGGGAACCAGAGTTGCGACCCGTACACTCACGAGTGTTCATCTCCGGCCACTGCGTGCATGGTCGCCGTGTATGGCGGGGGGTAGCCGATGTGGAAGTTGGCCAGCGGGAGTTGCTGACAGAACCGATTTGCGCGTGTGAAACGGCCGTCCCGTGGCCGGACTCGACGCGATCCATCTAGTCAGACCTCCAGGTTGGAAGGAGGCGCCCTGGACGGCGGGGCGCGCCCACAACTCGGCCAGCTCCATCTGGCGTAAACTGCTCTCTTGGTCGTTCTCCCTTCCGGCTCAGCAGAGCGGCTATGGCGAAGATGACGACAACTGCCGCCCCGACTGCAAGCGATGTAAACAAGCGGCCTCCAGAGAGGCTTGAATCGCCTGGCGTTGCAGCGATTTGCACGTCCGTCAGCTTCAACGTCGTCCCGTCACTCTCCAAGAAGGGGAACGCCGGATTGTCATATTGCTCGTACACTATCAATTTTGCGAAGACCGTCGCGTTCGTAACCTGTCCTGCCGAGAGTCCGGCTTGAGAGTCGGTAAGGTCGAGAGTCACGTTGAACGGGCCCCATCGGGCTCCTTGGTAGAGGATAACGCTGCTTTGGACCTCCTGGGTCGTGACGGATTTGCTTGCTGTGTTGATTATGACTTGCAGGATTTGCCTCTGGCTCTGAGTTTTCCATCCTGAGAGTTGGGTGAGGTAAACGAAGAAAGTCATGTTCGTCTTGACCCCTGTTTGGATAAGCGGCGGTATTGAGTAGAACAAGGTGTAGTTACTTTGGTTCTGAGAAAGAGTCGAACCGAAGGTGTAAGCGACGCTCCCAGCGCCGCCTATGGCCCTAGGAGCTGATCCTATGACGATCAATCCGATGAGAATACAGACGGCGGCCTTCACGCTCACTTTCATCAACGTCTGATCGAAGCTTGTGAATCGTCCCAATTGGAATTCAGCAGGTAGATACCCTCAGGTAGGAGGGCGAGTCGTCTCCGATATTTAGATGAGTGTTCGTCAGATCGTCACGCGATATTTCGGCCCCCTATGACTGGACACCACGTGTCATGCGGCATCAGCTCACCAGAAAACGTTAAGTTATCGAAGGACAAAAAATCGCCAACTAATGGACAAAAACGGTTACTTTCTGGTAGTCCCTCTCATCGCAATACTCGCGTGCGTCGAAGTCTATCCATTGGCCGTGAGCGTCTACTTGAGCGTCACCAACTATGGTGGAGGTGGCGCATTCGTCGGTCTTTCGAATTTCGCGGCGCTCCTTTCTCAATCTGCGTTTTGGAGCGCGGTATCGACCTCCGTTTTGTATTCCGGCGGGAGCGCCGCGCTCTCGACAGCGCTCGGCATACTTTCCGCCTATCTGTTGACTCAGGTAAAAAGGGGAAGGGGATACTTCGAGGCCGTCTTCTTGATGCCGCTCGCGGCTGCCCCCATCGTCGCTGGAATCGTATGGGCCCCGGAGGCCGTATGGGATGACGTCAACACCTTTTGGCACTTCGTCCTTGGACAACCATTCTTCAACATGCTGAACTACAATCTCTATTTTCCCACCATGATTCTCTCCGACTCGTGGGAATGGGCACCGATGATGATGCTCGTAGCGTTGGCCGTTCTCGCTTCGGTCCCCAAGCAGGTCTACGAGGCCTCAGAGGTGTTCGGAGCCTCGAAGTGGAAGACGTTCACAAGCGTGGGCCTCCCAACGATAATGAACTCCCCAGTCACACACTTCATCATAATCATCCGGTTTGTGGATGCGATGCGGGCGTTCGAGATCCCCTTCGCATGGTCAGGATGGCTTTCTTACACCCAACCGGGCTCACCGACCGATACTCTGAGCCTTTACCTGTTCAAGCTCCTTCTGAACCCGCCTTCGGGAGTCATACCGATATCGGTCATCTCCGCCGCCGCGCTCATTCTCCTTGCGGTGACTTTCGCGGCAACGACTCTGCTCTTCCAAGTGATGAGGGGATTGAGAAAAATTTGACCAAGGCCGCCAAGTTCGTCCGGCGTCTCCCCATATACGCCGGGCTCCTCCTCGTCTCTCTTTTCGCGTCCTGGCCGATATTGATCATGGCGCTAGAAGGCGCCGACATCGACCTTGGCCCACTATTCTCTGGGAAGGGCTTCTCTTACGTGTCAGGTGTCCCATACTACAGCGGCGGTTTCTTCCCGTCGTGGGCGAACTACCGCGATGCTCTACTGCTGGGGAACTTTCCAAGACTGGTCTTCAACTCGACTACGATCGCACTTCTCAGCATCGCGATTGCCTTGGTCGCAGGAATACCCGCTGGGTACGCGCTTGCCAGGTCGAGGCTGAGGGGGACCGGCGCCATAGGATTCCTTCTTCTCGCGCTCCGGACCGTCTCTCCCTTCGCGATCGTACTTCCCTTGTACTTGACATACGTCCAGACAGGTCTCTATGACACCACATTAGGGATGAGTCTTGCCTATCTCGTGATTGACGTCCCGGTCGTTGTCTGGATGCTGAGCGGGTTCTTCAGAGAAGTGCCTCGGACCATTTACGAGGCAGCGGAGTCCTGCGGTGCGAGCGAAAGACAGATCTTCTGGAAAGTCGCGGTTCCCTATGTGGCAGTCGGCGTTGCAGCGACAGCGATATTCGCCTTCGTGCTAATCTGGAACGAGTTCCTCATGGCAAGTCTCCTCACAGGAGCCGTCACCAAGACCGTCAGCGTGGGGATATGGTCCGGTGTCGGAGAGGGGTTTGGAGGTCTCAAGTCGGCGGATTGGGACGCGATCAATGCTGCAGGCGCGCTCGCGTTCATCCCGGCTTTCGCGCTGATCTTGGTGGTGCGACAATACCTGGCAAAGGGCTTCAGTCTCGCTACTGCCGGCTAACAGGACCGTGGCGAGCTCCGTTTTTTCGTGCTGACTTCCGGGCTGATCACCAGCTGGCGCATGCGATGTCATTCATCTATCTAGCGATGCAAAAGGCTGCCAGATGTCGTTTGACACGACGTGGAAGAAAGTCTGATTCGTTGCCCCAGCTTATTACGTTCATTTCTGTGCACGGAAGGGTGAATCTGAAGCGAGATTCGAGGTCGATCGCTAGCTGCTGACTGGATACCCGTAAACAGTTCAACAAGTCATGCAAGTGAACAGGTCAGCGACGATAAAACAAAGAAAATCTTATAATGAACGCATAGACGAATATTGTATCTTGCGGAGGGGCGTAACTAGGTCAACTACCCTTGGAATAGTAATCGTTATCCTAGCAGTAGCGGTTATGGGTGGAATTTTTGTCGAAGGTGGGGCCGTTTCGAGTGGGATTAACACCATTGTGACCACTATCGAAAGTTCAACTGGTGCTGGAGCTAGCACTTCGACAGCCGTTGGCTTCCCTACGGGGGCGTCTCCGCCGGTTGGATTCAGTCAGCAGGTATTGCAAAATCACCTGGTGAAGCTGAACAACCGTGATGTTTCGGGTGCAGCGAGTGACTACGCGTCAAACGCCGCGATGGTCTGGTTAGGCAACACGCAGGGATTGGGTGGCACATACTCGGGCCAGGGAGCTATTCGGCTTACGCTCGAAACTGCGATAGGCTCTGCTTCGGCCCTCAGCTATACCATTCAATCGTTCAATGCAACTGGTTCTCCATCAAATCCAAATGTAGCGGGAGTGATGGCGACGCTGAACTTTGCGGGCGTCAGCGCCATACTCGGTAAGCTAAACGGGACAATCGCTGCGACGTATGTCTTCACGAATTCCGGAGGGAACTGGTTGATTCAACAGGAGACCTCGAACTACAAGGTATTCAACATCCAATTCGCGCAAGGAGCGACGACCTTCCCGCAATGGCAGATAACCGGTCCTCCGCTACCACAGCGATATTCTGAGAGCCCATTCAAGAACTGGGTCTATTTCTACGGCGGAGTCGCCGCCGCGACAGCGATAGCTGGGTACGTATCGATGCTACCGATAATGTTCTATCTAAGGAAGCGCAAGCTGAAAAACGGAAGCAACAAGACTGACAACAGGAACAACAACGCCTGATCGCAATTCAAGAAAGAGACGTGGAGCAAAAGAAGAGGAGAGATTTCCGCTTTTCGTTCCAACATATCATCATGCTGATTAAGTCACGAGCTAGAGGCGCACGAGGAGATATATTTCACGATGAATAGAGATGGAAGCCGAAATATTCCACTGTTCGGGCAGGTGCCTTCTGAACAGGTTTCAAGATATTTCTTCAAGGCGGGGCTCATCAATATTGTCACAGCAGCCGTCGCCACTCTCCCCGTCCTAGTCCCACAGTTGGGACTCCCGTTGAAGCTGGAAGTGTGGCCAGGAACGTGGATGTTCATCGCATACTTTGTCTTTCTCATCACCGGTGTCGTGGGTAGTTTCATCTGGTGCTTCATCTATTACATGCTCCCCAAACTATACGGGAAGGACACCGTGAGCGATTTCCTCGCCCTTGCGCAACTTGTCTCCTTCGAGATCGCAATCTATGGCATCGCTACATTCATGGGAATCGAAGCCGGCTACTATGGAGGGACGCTGTATCACAATGGATTTGGCCAGGTCGTAATAACCCAGATAATCTCCTGGGTCGTCATCCCGGTAGGGACGTTGATCGTCATCGCTCTCCTTTCGACCATCACGGGTATTGTGAACCTGATAACCGCGACCACCAGCGGCAATAGGTAGCGAGATGGAGAACGAGATGAATAGAAATCAAAAGAGGCTCCTTGTCTTGATTGGCTTGGGTGCTGTGATCGCCCTAATAATCGGAATCGAGATCTTTCTGGTCATCGGCAAGTATTGATAGCTAGCCTGTGTTGAAAGTTTGAGCGGAAATGAATCAAAGCAAGCCGCGGCCGTTTTTCTTTTCAAGGCTTAAATAAATCATAACGAGCATTCGGCTCGTTTCAGTTGTCCGTTCGTCGACAACGGTCTACGTCTTCAAATTCTACGCGCAACATCTTGATCGCAATCGGGGTGGTTCTTCTAATTCTGATAGCAGCGCTATACTATGAGGCGCCCAAACTCATTGGACCTCATACCTCTGCGTCGTCCACCTACGATTCAGCACTTGACTATCCCGGTGAGTATGGTAACGCCGACAACTGGGCGCTGAGCGCCAATACGGGCATCCCAGCCTCGAACGCGTCCGTATTGTCCGAGAAGGCCTTTAACGGATTTCCTATGCAAACAACTCCCTTCCTCCAAGGGGGGTCTGGCCGCCAGGTCGCCTTGGGCGGCATCTCTTACATCGCGAATGCGGGGAACTACGAGCTCTACGGCATGAACATCGAGACGCAGACCGAGATATTTGATACGCCTCTACCGAATGCTCCGAACGAGTCCCTGCCGTCCGTCGCTCCTCTCTTCCACACCGCAACTACCGGGCAAATTGGCGGAAGTCCGCTGGTTTGGGTCTCGACGCCATGGGATGGCGTCTACTCATTCACGACGATTCAAGGGATCGTGGATCACCAATTCAATTTGACCGTGCCCGCCGTCGGTTCGGATGGGAATCGGGGGGCATATTCGGTGGCGGCGCCAGAATTTGGCATCGATCAATCTCGCTCTATCATCATCACTGGCTTGAGCGTGAACACCACAGGCACCCCTGGAAGGGGATTTGTCGAAGGATGGAAGATAAGTGGCAAGACTGCTTCCTCGATCTGGACTACGTATCTCTCGCCGCCGCAAGATGGCAGCAATCCCCAGTGGGAGGCCGCCCAGGTGAACTCGACTCCACATCTCTGGGAGTTTGATGGAACTACAGCGGTCGACCTGAAGGCACTCCCTGCGAGCACGCTCCAGTCAATCATTTCAGGCGACTGGTCGTCTCAGTCAGGAAATGCAATTTTCAGCACTGGCCCTGAGGCAAACTCGACGTGGCTGGTCGACGCCGCCAACGACACGACTTACATCTCGACCAGTTCGCCCTTGCCTGTGTCGTATTCTAACTCATTCAACGGTCCCGGGCTCTTCAGCAGCTCCGTAGTGGCGCTGAATACGACAAGCGGCAGCATCCTCTGGTCGTTCCAAGTCACGCCCCACGACGTATGGGGATGGGGATGCAAGGGGAATATCGCGATGCTGCAGGCGACAATCGGGGGAACTCAAAGACAGGTGATAGCAAAGGCCTGTGAGAACGGCTATCTCTTCCTCCTCAATCCATCTTCCGGAGCGCTCCTCTACTCCGGCCAAGTCCCTGGGGTGGTGCGAGCCAACGGCGCTCATCTTCTGAATGTCCAGAATCAGAGCGCGATGCACGCCTCCCTAGCATCCCTGACCGGAGGACGACCAACCCAGAACCCGGCCGTGGCGTATGGGACGAACATAGCCTACGACCAAGACAACGGGCTCCTCTTGGGCGCAGTCGGCAAGTGGGGCAATCCTCTTGGAGGTCTCCCTAGCAATTCGACCGGACAGGGTGCTCCTTGGAATAGCACTGTCTGGGCTTTCGACCTTGTGAAACAGACATTTGCTTGGCAATCTCAAGTACCAAACCAAGAATTCAGCTACATCGGCACATCAAACGGGGTCGCCTATCTGGGCACTTACCAGGGCGAGATATACGTGGGCGCGAGTAAAACGGGTTCCGCTCTCGAAGACATCCATGTCGCGTTGGGTGTATCGAGCCTGCTTGTGACGAACGGAGTCCACGGTCAGCCGGGACTGGTAGTCGTCGGGTTTAGCGTCAACACAAAACAGCAGGTCCAGATGGAATTGTTCACTCCGGGTGGCCGTTGAACGGTCTCTCAAAATAAGAACGAAAACGCGGTGTAATACGCCGCCCGCCATGGTTGTTAATATTACATCATTCGTCGCTAGAGTTAAATAACAATGTTCGTCTACTGCAGAACAACGATGAAAACGAAAACTGCTCTACTAACTTCGATATCAATGACAGCAATACTTCTAATGTCCTCAATGGTCAACTCGCCAATCTTTGGCATCCAACCAAACAGCTCGGCTTCTCTCGCGAACTCTAGCAAGGGGGCCCCCCTCGCCGCGGCGACGACATACAACTCGTCGTTGGACTGGACCGAATATACCGGTCCGTCGACCTATGGAATCGCCGGGGAAAACTACTCACCGCAAACCCAAATCACTGCTAGTAACGTGAACAACCTCGCGGTCTCCTACATCTTTCCCATTCCTAGCGCACTGAGCTCTAGTACACCGCTCGCAACGCGTGTCCCCGGATACACGTATAACGGTAACAACGAGGGAACGCAGTCCTCCGTACTTTCAGCCAACGGAACCTTCTACATTCTCTCGAACTACCTCAACATCTATGGAATCAACGGCGCGACAGGTGCGCAGTTGGCGACCCCCTCACAATGCCCAGCAGTCGCCTCAGGTAGCTCGCTCGGAGCTGAGATAAAGGCAGGAACTTGCAAGCTTGGAGCATCAGGAGAAGTGGACCCATCGTTCGACTTCGCCGCGTGGCTCAAGACCCCCGAAGCTTCGGGCGGTCCAAGCCACCAGCACGGCTGGAACATAGTCAACGGAGTCGCATGGGTTCCAGGATGGGGCTGCCAGATTCAGGGATGGCAGGTTTCAACCGGCGCTCTCTTGGCAAACCTAACGGGCATGTGCGACAACGTACCCGGCAACACCAACCCAGTGTCAGGCACTGGCAAGACTTTCAGCAATGGAATCGGTGAAGTCCAAGTCTCAAACAAATACAACGAAGTCATATTCTGGATGGCGGGCTCAGGTGAAGGCGCAAACGGAGGTAGGTTCAACGTCTATGCGTGCAGCCTCTCGGCTTCTCTCGCAGGACAAAATTGTGTAGCCAATGGAGGAGCATGCACCACCGTCGCCGGTGGTCTCTGCTCCAGCGGAAGCACGATGCTCTGGAGAACCTTCCTCATGCCAGCGGACGACGGGAGCACGCCAAACTTCGCTACCAACCTCTGCAGCGCAGGTCACATCTGGGTTGCAGGAGTCCCCTGTCAGGCCATGAATCAGAGCCTGATTTCGGTCGATGGTTCGCGCCCTGACCTTGCCAAGGAATGGGGCGGCAGCAGCGTAGCTCCCAGCACAGGGTGCAGCGGCGCCTGGGGCCAGATCGCACTCGATGAAACGGACGGCGTCATGGCGATCGGCACTGGTGACACCGGGCCTGACTGGAACGCGACGCTCCGCATGGGCCCGTCCATACTCTGCAATGCGGTCGTAGGACTTAACTTGCAGAATGGAACGGTCATGTGGAGCAACAAGAGCCTAGCCCGAGACATCAACGATCAGGACTGCAACCTCAACACAAGCTTCGTTCGCCTACCCACCGCAGGACCAACATTCGTCAAGACTTGCAAGAGCTCGATCACGTTCGCGATGAACGGCATCTCAGGTCAGCCTCTGTGGTTCCTTGACCCAGCAATGCCTGACCAAAACACAATCCACAATTCTGGTGGCGCATCACCGCTCTCCAAGGCCATGATTTGCAGCCCGACCAACGCGACGGCTTGCGATCTTGGTCTAGTCTGGTCAAAGATTATGGCCTCCTTCAAGCAGAACGGAACCTACCCGAACAGCTACATCAGCGGCCCATTCAAGATGGCAGGGACTAACCCACACCCACACGGATACATCACTGGCGCACCCGTAATAGGTGAGCATGCAATCGACCCGCTCAACGCAACTGAGATGGGCTCGTGCACTGGCATCGGAAGCGCCACAGTGACGTGCAATCCAGGCTATGTCTGTCCGACCGGTAGCCAAGCAGCTTGCTTAGCAAACGACATTCAAGGCAAGGGTCCGGGCTACTATGAGGAAAGGTACATGGCTGAAACGGAGGATGCCATAGACCCGACAGCTGGTGTCTACTACACCGTGGTCATGACAGGTCCGCAGGAGCATGACTGGATTGGCAGCGTGGAAAAGCAGGGTCAGGCTGGCAACATCTCAGGGACCAACCTCTACTTTGGTGGACAGCAGACAACTAATGCAACAATCCTTGCAATCAACATCGCAACTGGACAAGTGATGTGGAACTACACGAGACCCATCTACTACAGAGGTGGGATCATCGCGACTGGCGGAATGGTCATCTCAGACTGGCCTGACGGTCACCTCGTCTTCAACGATGCGAAGACCGGGGCGGTCGTGAGAGACATCAACGTCGGAGTTCCTCTCCTGGCACCCATGAGCATTGCGCCAGACAAGAACGGTGTTATGCACCTTCTCGTCAGCTACGGAGGCACCAACCACGGAATTCTGGGCGAGGCAGGCCTACACGGGCCGCTCGGCCACGGATACGTGACAACCGGCGCAGTGATCTCGTACGTCCTAGGTCCATCTCTATCCACTAGCGTACCCAACGCCTCAACGGTGACATCCACGTCGACAACTACCATCACCGGTCCAGGTGGAAGCATCACTACTTCGGTAGTGACAACCACATCGACCGTGTCTGGAGGGTCGGCAGCAACCGTAACTGTGCAGAGCACAACCGGTGTCTCTGACATCGCCTTCTACGCAGCAATAGGTGTCGCAGCAACTCTCGCAATAGTCGCAGGCGCATTGGTCGTTCTCAGAAGAAGACCAAGCGCCTAAACCCCCTTTTTTCTTTCAGCTTTCGTTATCGGAAAACCGTCTTCGTTGAAAAGCGCCTTCCCAAACTTCAGTCAAATTTAAATACGGAATTCCGCACTTTTGCCAGGCTAGGATGAAATCGAAGCCGCATCGATTGTCTTCAGTTTCTTCGATCGTCATAACCTGTCTGCTTCTGCTCTCTTCGGTCGCGGGGATGCAAATCGCGACCGCGACGACATCCCCAAGCAACCCGGCCGTTTTGTCGAGTTCTTCGCCGATAGGTGTTTCGCCCCTGGCCGCATCCGCTGCAGGCGGCAGCAGCGCGAACTCCTCGTCCTTGGACTGGACCGAGGACACGGGACCCGGAGCCATGGGCTCACAGGGGTGGAATTACACGCCGCAGACTCAGCTAAACTCTAGCAGCGTGAACAGCCTCTCAGTCTCCTACATTTTCCCGATTCCAAGCATCTGGAGCACACCCGTACCTTTCCAAACTAGGTTCCCCGGGCTTCCTTATAGCACGGGGCTTGAGGGAACTCAGGCGCCTGTCCTCTCCTCGGGAGGGGTAGGTTACATCACAACAAACGGGCTTTCTGTCTACGCGATCGACCTATCAACTGGGAAACTGTTGAGCCAAGACAATCCCAGCATGGACTGGAATGCGTTCGCAAAGTCACCAGTCGCACCCGGATACGGCCCAGGTCACCTCCATGGAGTTAACATGGTGAATGGAGTCGTTTGGGTGCCTGGCTTCGGCTGCCAACTCCAAGGGTGGAACGCCCTCTCCGGCGTCCTCATGGCCAACCTTACAGGCCTCTGCAACAACATCCCGGGCGACTACAGCCCATACAAGGGCTGGGGCCAATATTACCCATATGGAGATGCGGACATCCAGGTCGACCCGTCGAACAACGTGATTCTCTTCAACATGGGAGGCTCTTCAGAGGGGTCGGGCGGGGGCCGGATGTTCATAGAGGGATGCAGCCTCTCTGCCGCACTAGAGGGCGCGAATAACAAGACCCTCCTCGCTAGCGGGCAGGGCTGCGTCGCAAAGGGAGGCCCGTGCACAACCGTTCAAGGAGGCGTGTGCTCGGCGGGGAGCAGCCTTCTCTGGAGGACCTTCATGATGCCCGCAATCGATGGCAGCACCCCGAACTTTTCAGTTGACGTTTGCCAGAATTCGCACGTTTGGATAGGCGGAGTCCCGTGCTCTGCGCTGAACGCCAGCCTCCTACAGAACGACTGGCAAAACCCAGGCATGAAGAACGCATGGAACGGAACCACCATCGCGGCCAACAGCGGACTAAGCAATACGTGGGGCAATTATGCCCTCGACGACGCCAATGGTCTCTTCT
The DNA here is from genome assembly GCA_027886925.1 of Nitrososphaerota archaeon. Next base: position 923 of record JAPCJN010000042.1, on the reverse strand, counting down.
ACGTCGGCACTTCGCAGACCGCGCCTGACTGGAACGCGACATACAGGCCAGGCCCGAACCTTATGGGAGACTCTGTCGTCGCCATGAGCCTCAAGAACGGAAGCATAATGTGGGCCGACAAGACGGTCGCGAAGGACTTGAACGACTACGATTGCAACCTCAACGTCATCGTGGCTCAAGTCAAGAGCCAAGAGATGATCCTAAAGGCATGCAAGAGCGGCATCGTCTACGGCATCAATGCCCTGTCGGGGCAGCCGGACTGGGTCCTTGACCCATCGATGCCCAACCCCAAGACCCTTGGGTCTTCGACTTCGCCCCTCTCGCAGCCTTTCGAATGTCAGGCAGGTAACAACACGAGCTGCAACATCGGAGCGGAATGGGACAAGATTTACCAGATGTATGACTCGGGACAACTCAAGATGCAGGGAACGAACCCGCATCCGCACGGTTACATCGCGCCAGGCCCCTACAGGGGGAGCGTCGCCGTCAACCCGTTGAACAACACCGAGATGAACAAGTTCA
>JAPCJN010000042.1:0-383 GCA_027886925.1 Nitrososphaerota archaeon | reverse complement strand
GTCGGGGAGACCTTGGGCTGTCCGGAGTTCGCTGCCAACGTCACGTCGAAGACCCCTACCTGCCCGTCGCTGGAGGCAAATGGCAAGACCGGGTTCATCGAGGGCAGATACTACATGGAATCGGAAGCTGCCTACGATGGCAAGTACTTCTACATCGTCGTCATGGACGGGCCGATGGAGCACGACTACATCAGCGATGTCGAGTACAAATACACCACGGGCCTTACGTTCGATACCGACCTCTACTTCGCCGGCTCCGCCTGCGATTGGGGCGACATTCCGAACTTCCTCGACCCCCCCTCCTCCTCCGAACGGCAGTCGCCGGTCACAATCTCGTTGCGGCCCACCACGAACCTGGTCATCCGGGGATGGGCCGTGGACGG
>JAPCJN010000041.1:12400-14273 GCA_027886925.1 Nitrososphaerota archaeon | reverse complement strand
CTTGACGTCTTTGCCATCAGACCCAGGGAGGGTGAATTCCGGTGCGACAGCGCCCTCGACGAGGTCGCGGCCGGTTGGAGGAGGCATTGGCCGCAGGCCTTGGCGGCCACTACTAAACCTTAGCCGGCGAGGTCAGGGAGACACGATCTGGGCATTCAGGTGCTTCCTGCTAGCGAAGCCTTCCGTCTCAGAGTGCCAGAACTCTATCGACTGTTCGCCAAATTTCCAGCAAAGGAAGACGGTCTCGCCGAATCTCTTCGCGGGAAAGTCCAATAGGCCGGTGTCGATGTCGCGCAGCTTTATGCCGAGGTCTTCCAGCTCGGAGATCTTTCCCATCAGGTCTTTCACGATGTAGTCCAACTGGTTCGTCTTCTCGGTCGCCTCCGGGACCTCGAAGCCTACGAGGCTGAAGCGCTCGACCTCGTCTCTGAGGGTGTCAGCGACCCTCTTTCTCTCCATTATCTCCCTTAGTTTGAGCTTTATGTCTGGCAGAAGGCGCATCGCTTCTTGGGGTGTGAAGAGATGCGCTGGCTCGTCTTTAGAGAATCCCACAGGCGTCTTTGGCCACCACGACTCACGTATCGATAAGAAGAGAATATATTCCTTCGGTCGCAAAAAACCGCAACCCCCAAGCCAAAATATGTTGATGAAAGACGACCTTTCGACTAGGCAGTTGATCGTAACTTCATTTCGTTCGTGCCGGCGAACAGATTGGAACACGCTATCAATGTTCAATCGCTCTTAAGAAGGTTGAGAGCCTTTTAGAGCGACAAAACTTGCCCACAAGCAAAGAGAAAGCGAGGGGAGGCGTGGCGCGGTACCGGACCAAGAAACTACCGGGCGGAAAATACATCCATATCGCTGTCACGAGGAAGAGGGGACCGCGAGGCGGAAAGACAGTCGCCGGCCCCGTCCACAAGAAGAAAAACGGTTGAAAGTGGCAAAACCATGCGGGAGCCGATTTCGCCAACCGTTAGGCACTCCCACGGCGGCTCCAGCCGGAGAAGTTGCGGACGACGGCACTCACGGGAGCGCCGCTGCCGGGACTCTCTTGCCGTTCAAGCGGCTCTAAAGCAGACAGGTGAAGCGAGGAAAACGCCTCGCTAAAGGGCATTCAGGGAGCTCTGCCCCCCATCCCCGGGGCTAGTGCACGAGTTGGTAATCCGGCTGCTGAAACCAGCCGCTTGAAACCTAAACATAGATAAGTGACTTATGGGCCTTTTGGCGTGATTCATACCTATTACAGCCTATTAGCGTCAATTGCGTCTGAAATCTACTCTAATTAGTGTTCTAGTCAATGAAAAGTAGTCCTTCATACATTTAATATGATGGTTATGGAGATGGAACGGAACGATCTCTTGTACACGCGAGGGGGAGACAAAGGAGAAACCGGCCTTTACGGGGCGGATAGGGTCCCGAAGGACTCGCCGCGTGTCGATGCTTACGGCACGATCGACGAGCACAGCCGGGGCGGATCTCGCCACCAACTTCGAGGCAGAGACAGGACGCCGGCACCCGAGGATAGGGAAGGACGACACGCAAGAACTGGAGAAGATGGTCGACTCGCTCTTTGAGGAACTTCCTAAGCTCAAGACTTTCATCCTTCCGGGCGGCAGCCGCTTGTCGTCGGAACTGCATCTTGCTCGGGCGGTGTGCAGGAGGGCGGAGAGGAGGGTCGTCACGCTGGGTCGCTTGGAGGAGATAAATCCCGAGATGATTCCCTTTCTCAACAGGCTCTCGACGTACCTCTTCAACCTCGCTCGTTACGCCAACGTGCTGGAGGGGAAGAGCGACGAGGCCTGGACTTCGAGCTAGGCTCGGTCGGCGACCTTTCTATTATCCCAAGAGTCCACTTTCGTAGGGATGAATTCAA
>JAPCJN010000041.1:0-12390 GCA_027886925.1 Nitrososphaerota archaeon | reverse complement strand
CAATGAAGGCCCTCTGCTCCTTTACCCGCTCCTTTACCCAATCCTTCGGCATTTCGTCGGGCTTCCATTGGTGTCTCGAGTACTTCTTCTCGAACTGCGCCGTTATCTTGGTCATCAGCCTCTTCTCGTTGAGAATCCGCGAGCTACCCCACATCACGACGCCGCGAAGTTCTCGATAGAGCTCCCCGTCGTCGATGACGAGGCATGCCTTGCCAGTCTTGGCCAGGCCCACCTTCACTTTGTAGTCTTGGGCCCGCATGTAGACCTTGTCGCCGATTATCACGAACCAGATGGGAGTGACGTGTGGATAGCCGTTCGCCATGGTGAACCCGAGATATACCCTGCGCTGCGACCTTAGGAACTGCCACACCTCGTTGCGCGACATCGGGGCATATTGCCTGTTCGCGCTCCGGTAGAGGACCAACCTTCGTCCGCTCGATTACGTTTACGAGATAAGGCTTGCTGGGACTCCATCACTTGCCTGAGAAGTTTGGTCTCCGCTTCTCCAAGAAGGCCTTCATGCCTTCGTCCTTGTCACTGGTGGCGAAGAGCGTCTGGAAGAGGAGGCGCTCGAATTCAAGGCCTTGCGAAAGGCCAATCTCTTGGGACTCGTTGACGGCCTTCTTTGCAAGCTGGGCCGCGAGAGGCCCTTTCAGGGCGATCTCAATCGCGAGCTTTTTGGCCTCCTCCAGGCATTGCCCCACGGGCACGACGCGGTTGATGAGGCCGTATGCCTTCGCTTCCTCGGCCGATATGGTCGAGCCCGTGAGGATCATCTCCATCGCCTTGTATTTCCCGAGCGCCCGAGTCAGTCGCTGGGTCGCCCCTCCACCCGGGATTATCCCGATGTTGATCTCGGGCTGTCCCAGCTTCGTCCCCTCAGAAGCGACTAGGATGTCGCAGCACATGGCCAGCTCCAATCCGCCACCGAGCGCGTATCCGCTGAGGGCCCCGATGAGCGGCTTTCGGAAGCTTCCAGCCTTCGCAAAGACGTTCTTCAGGTGTTCCACCTTGACCACCTCGTCCAGCGACATCTGAGCCATCTCCTTGACGTCGGCTCCGGCGCAGAAGGCCCTATCGCTTCCGGTGAGGATTACGCAGTGGACTGAATCGTCCGCCTCCAGCCTCGTCAGCGCATCCACCAACTCGTTCGCCATCTTCCCGTTGAGCGCGTTGAGCGCCTCGGGCCTGTTCAACCTAATAATCGCGAGCGGCTTCTCGAGCACGAGCGAGACACTCTGATACCCTTCGACCATGCCAGCGAGGGTGAAGCAAGAGCGTAAAAACCCTAGGTTGTCTTCATTGCGCGTCGGGCAAGTGGCCGTCGAACACTCGGTGAAGCTCCGCGTCAGGTTCGCGGAGACGGACGCGATGCAGGTGGCATACTACGCGGAGTACTTCGTATGGTTCGAGGTGGCGAGGACGGAGCTTTTCCGCTCAATAGGCCTGCCCTACGTCGAGATTCAGAAGCGCGGCTTCCACACCCCCGTCGTCCAGGCCTTCGCCGACTACAAGGCATCCGTCAGATATGACGAAGAGGTGACCGTAACGGCCTCGCTGAGCAAGGTCGGAAGATCTAGTTTGAGGCTGGACTACGAGGTGAGGAAGGCTCCCCGCGACAAGTTGATTTGCACAGGACACACCGTGCACGTCCTCATAGGGAAGGACGGGAATTCGAAGGAGATTCCCGAAGACTTCAGAAAGAGGCTTTCGGCCTAGCCATTATCCTGGCCGAGCGACCGCGGGCGGAGTCCCCTTGAACTTGAAGGGACTGGCGCATTCTCATTACCGAACCTGATCTTGAAAGGCTTGAGCATCCGCTGCTCTTCTTCTTCTTTTCTTCGTCGAGAAAGAATTCTTTTTCGCTACTTTCCGGATGAGGTCTTCGTCGAGGCGGAGCCCCATTCGTAGAACCCCTTCCCAGACTTCCTTCCCAGGAGCCCGGCCCTCACCATACGCTTGACAAGCGGGGACGGCCTGTATTTGCTGTCCTCCAGTTCCTGCATGAATACCTCGGAGATGGCAAGGGCCGTGTCGAGCCCGATGAAATCGAGCAGCTTCAAAGGACCCATCGGCCAGTTGAGCCCCAGCGTTATCGCCTTGTCGATGTCCTCAGGGTCGGCGACCCCTTCGTTGACAAGGAGCGTCGCCTCGTTGAGGGCTGGCATGAGTATGCGGTTGACGATGAACCCGGGCGCGTCTTTCTTGCAGAGCACGGTCTCCTTACCCATCTGCTTTGCCGCCGCCCGTATCGTCTCGACGGTCGCATCGGAGGTCTTGGCGCCCCGGACGATCTCTATGAGCGGCATCAGCTGTGGAGGGTTGAAGAAGTGCATCCCAGCGACGTTCTCCGGGTTCTTCGTCGCTGAACCGAGTAGCGTGATGCTGATTGAGGAGGTGTTGGACGCGAGCGTGGCTCCGTGAGGGAGGTGCTCCGCGATTCTCTTGTAGAGCTCCAGCTTCAGCTTCGGGTCTTCGCTGGCCGCCTCGATAACTAGCTGCACGTCCCCGACGGCTTCCTTCAGGTCGACGGTGGGACGGATCCTTCCAAGTATCTCGTCCGCCCTTTGTCTGTCCAGGGCTCCTTTGGTGACGAATCGCGAAAGGCTGTCATTTATCATAGACAACCCTCTGTCGACCAACTCCTGCTTCACGTCGAGCAACGCGACCTCGTAACCCGCCGTCTGGGCGCAGACCTGCGCGATCCCGTGGCCCATCAGACCTGCCCCGACGACGGCAACCTTTCGAATCTGCGAACCGCTCATAGGTCCGCACCGGACGAAGGAGGTAATAATCGTTGGTGGGATGGAGAACGAACGAAATCCTCAGGCAACTCCGAAGCTGATTCTTACCTTCATGTAGCCGTGTTAACGATATCCGAAAATCGTAGAAAAAAGCTAACAGTAATCCCAAGGGTCACAATCTAGTCCTTATCAAGAGGCTGAGTTAGTCCGATGGTGCCGGGGAACGCCGGGGTTCACTAATGCCTGAGAGCAGAGTGGTCTAATGCGCGGGCCTTGAGTCTCCCAAGACAGCCTGTGACCCATCCGGGTCTCGTGGGTTCAAATCCTACCCCCGGCGCCATTTTACTAGCCGTAGCAGCTGCCCGCGCGAAATATTTATTTAGGTAGACTACCGTTAGTAGTCTACTACAGGTGAAAAAATGAAAGACAAGAAGACTACAAAATCCCTGCCGAACAATGCAGGGGCGGACAGCACGAGCCCGGCGCTCAGACAGGGCGCTGGATTAGAGAATGTGTTCGAGGAGTTCTTCAGGCCATTCGACCACTTCTTTCAGCCATTCTTTTCAGGCACGACACGCTCGTCATCATCGGAAATAGCAGGCTTCAGGCAGCCCACAGTGGACCTCGAGGACAGAGGCGACCACTACAGCCTTACCGCCGAGATTCCTGGCTTCACGAAAGACGATGTCGAGGTCAAGGTGGACTCGAGCGGGATAGAGTTGAAGGCGGACAAATCTGAGAAGGAGAGCGAGGAGGAGGACGGCTCCTACCGCAGGAGCAGGCGCTCCTACTACCAGTACGTCAGCCTTCCCGACCAAGTTCTGACCGAAAAGATCGAAGGGACCATGAAGAACGGAATCCTCGAGCTCAAGCTCCCGAAGAGCCGAGCTAGGCTCACAGACGCGAGAACGGTGGACCTCAAGTAGGTACACCCTCCCGGATTTTTTTCTAAGGGATGAGAGTGGATGAGGGAGCGAGAGCTCGACACGGTGCTGCAGGTCATCGAGAACCCCGTCAGGCGGATGATAATCAAGCGCCTCAGCGAGGAGGCATGTTACCCACTTCAGCTCTCGAAGGAGCTCGGCCTCGGGCAGCCGCTAGTGGCGAAGCATCTCGCCATGATGCAGAAGGCGGGAATCGTGAGCTCCGCCACCGAGAGCAGCCCCAGCGGACCGGCACGCAAGAGGTACTCGCTGGCCAAGAGCATCTCGATAACGATGGATGTGGCGCCGCACCTCTTCAAGGAAAGGGCCATCTCATTTAATGCCACTCCGAAGGCAAGGCCCACGGCGAAACAGGCCTCGTTCGCCTCTGAGGCAAGGCAGGCCTTGGCCTTAACGAGCGAGGCTGCTAGGCTCTCGACGATCTCGAGAATCATGGACGAAATCGACCAGAAGATAGGGGCGATCGACGAAGAGAGGGTCGGCCTCCTCTCGGTCAGGAACGACCTGATGGACGAGGCCTCGAAGATAGTGCTCGCACTGGGCGACATTGATGTCAGGAGGGTGGCGTTCCACATCCTCGAGGAGCACGACAGGGAGGTCGAGAACATCTCGCGCTCCCTCGACATGAGAGAGGCGGTGGTGCGGTCGATTCTGGACGAGCTCCAGCGAGAATTATTCGGACGAGGGTAAGGAAGGGAACTCGGTCTTACCCCAGACACAACATCACCCGCTCGTGGAAGGGCAGGATTCCTCACCGAGCGCCTGATTCGGTCGTCGCGTCTTTCTGGGAACCATAATAGAATTCGCTAAGTCTTAAGAAGCTCGACGAATTTATCGATGAGGGTATGTCCACAATATCCACTGAAGTTGCTGATTTTGTCGCCTTCCTCGAGACGAAGGGACGACGCGTTTTTGTTGCCGAGGATGTCATCGACCTCAGCAACCTGGATCGATCCAACAACATCTTCGTGCTTCAGATGCCCGGCGGTTCCACGGCCGCCGGAGGCAGGGGAGGCGGGTTTGGGGAGAGACGGGTCGTGAAGGTCTATCACTACGCTCTCGGCAAAGGAACATGCATGAAGGTGGCCGAGTACGAAGACGAACTAAGGCTCGAGGCCCTTGACCTCCCATATCATGCCACGGCGTTTCCTATCATTCTTCCTGACGGCAAAGAGAAGCTCGTGTCGGGAGTCGTCGACAGGGAGCTCGTCGGTTCCTATCGGAACATCCTGGAACAAGCCTGAACCGCAGCTTAAATACGGTCTGAAGGGCGGACACGAACTGCACTTGAGAGTGCTGGTAACCGGCTCGGAGGGGTTCGTGGGGAAGCATGTCGTGAACTACCTGTCCGCGAACGGGTTCGAGCCCATAGGGACCGACGTCGCGCGCACCGCGAAAGTCGTCGGGAGCATCGTCGACAAGGCATTCGTCGACAATGAGCTCTCACGCCTGGACTTCGAGGCAGTGGTGCACCTCGCGGGCATTGCAGACCTCAACAAGACCATCGAAGACCCGTATTCTTGTTATCAGATCAACTGCTTTGGGACGCTAAACGCTCTCGAGCTGGCCTCGAAGAAAGGAGTGAGCAGGTTCCTCTTCGCTTCCTCCGCGAACGTCTACGGGGCGCCCAAGGACAACCCCGTAGGCGAGGAGCAAGCGATGGACCCGAGGGTACCCTACGACTACTCCAAGGTGATAGGTGAGAAGCTCGTTATGAGCTACTACAAGACGAAGGGTCTGCCCGTCGCGATAACCCGTGCTTGGCTGCTCTTCGGGGAGTTCGACCATCCGAACCGGGCTGTCCCTTTCTTCATCCGGACCTGCCTAAAGAACGAGCCATTGAAGCTCTTCAATTCAGGGAGGGACGTGACCGCGCCCTCCCACGCCGCTAACTTTGCGAAGCTGGTCTCCAAGATACTCGATGACGACGCGGCCGTAGGGGAGGCCTTCAATTTCGGCGGAGGTGAGACGATTGCGATAAGGCAGCTTGCGGAACGAGTGAAGCGCTTGACCCACTCTGACTCAGAACTCCAGATGCTGCCACCCAGGTCGCAGGCTGAGACGGAACCGCAGGTGAGCTACCCATCGACGGACAAGATGAAGAGGCTACTACACTACGACTACGACCTTGACCTGGACGAAGGCTTGCGGCGCACGATAGACTGGATTAAGAAATCCAGCTAGTCTGAAGATGTTGTGGGTGGTCTAACTGGTTAGCGTTAGCTCTATCTTGACGTCTTCAGGAATCCTGAGCTTCGTTATCTGTTTCATGGTCCTGTCGTCTGGTTCAATGTCAAGGATCCTCCGGTGAATCCTAAGTTGCCAGTGGTCGAAGGTGTGGGTCCCCTCGCCTGTCGGGGCCTTCCTTGTGGTGATCTTCAGCCGCTTTGTTGGAAGAGGCTGGGGACCCTTGCTCTTCACCCCAGTCTTCTCTGTTATCTCTTTGATCTCACGCGCAAGCAACTCGAGCTGCTCAAGGTTGGAGCTCGTTAGCTTGATCCTCGCGTATTGCGTCATGCTCTTTCTGGATGGCCGCTTGTTGTTGCATATTTAGATGTTTGGAGCAAAAAAGGAAAGCCGGTCAGGTTGCAACTAGTTCGGAAATGCCGAATATCACGAACTCGGTCGCTTTTCGCTCGTCTACGCGATACCGTCAAGATGAGAGATTGAGTTGTTTGGTCTATCACCGGAAAACGATATATCGCCAGAGTCGTCCGGCTGGCTCAAGAACAAATGATCGACCTGGCACGGAAGAAACTCTTCCTGTTCGACCTCGATGGCGTGCTTACGGCTGGCAAGGAGGCGCCGGTCAAGCTCGGCGGGACCAAGGTAATCGAGAAAATAAGGTCGAAGGGAAAGAAGCTCTTCGTGCTCACCAACGATTCGACCGACACGGTAGAGACGGTCCTCGCGAGGCTGCAGAGGTTCGACATCCCCGTCGTCGAGAGCGAGGTCCTTACGAGCGCGCGGCTCACCGCTGAATACGTCGCAAAGAGGCATCCGGGAGGGACGTACTTTCTCGTCGGGGAGCACGGGCTCCAAATGGAACTTGACCGAGTGGGGCTCAGAAGGGTGTGGGGAAAGAAGGCCGACGCCGTTGTCGTCGGCCTTGATAGGTTTCTCACATATTCCAAGTTAGACAAGGCGGGAGAGGCGGTAAGGAACGGCGCCTCACTCGTCGGGTGCCACTACGCCAGGCTCTACGCCTTCAAGGGAAGGACCGCGATGGCCGTCGGCCCTATCGTAAAGGCCGTCGAATACTGCTCGGGCAAGAAGGCAGTGACAATCGGAAAGCCCTCCCGCCCGATGTTCGAGCTCGCGCTAGAACTTGCAGGGTGCGCCGCAGAGGACGCCGTGATGGTGGGTGACCAAGAGGAGACGGACGTCGACGGCGCGAGGAACATGAGGATGCAGAGCATAATCGTCAAGACCGGCGTGTTCTCCGGGCGGGAAAAGACCAAGGCGGACGCCGTTGTGGAGAACGTCGACGACATCGCGAACATGATCTGAACCACAAACCGTCGGAAACCCGAAGGAAAAAGCGAAATCGTCTTAACGGTCACTTTTTCTCACGAACCCAGCGGCATGCAACACGTAGCAGACAAGACGACCAGGTGCGACATCTGTGGGAAGGAGGAGACGAGCCCAGGGACGTTCCCGAAGGTCATTGGCGTCGGAAGGGTCTGTCTGTCATGCGGGATGGAGAAGGTGAAGTGCGACATCTGCGGAGAGGAGGTCAAGCGCCTGACGTCTTCGCGATTCCAAGGAAAGAACCTGTGTCTGAAGGACCACATGAAGGAGGTGGAGAAATACAAGCAGCACATCGTCAAGGTCTACGATGAAGACCACGAAGCCCTCAGGGAGATATTCCGCAAGTCTCTCGACGAGTCCCCTGAGGGCTACACCCTGTTGACAGTCCGCAGGGCAAGGAACAGCATGCACGTGTGGGAGGCCGAGTACGAGAAGAGCGAAATCTTGCAGATGCGGTGTAGCTGAGGATGGCGAGCAACGACGAGATGCGGCTCATCCAGAGGCTCGTTCAGGAGATAGACAGGCTCAAGTTAGGCCTAGACCCTGACGTGCTCGCCGCGTGGTATGGAAAGGTGGAGACGGACGCGAAGGCGAGGGCGCCTGACCATCTGAAAGAGAGCATCCAAGTGATAAGAGACCCAGTCTTGACGATGAAGTTCGAGTTCAAGACCTCGAGGCGCGCCGTGGGGAGCGTCCTACAGGCAATCGAGGTTAACCTTTCCGCGATGCCGATGGCCACGAGGCTCTACTTCCAGAAGTTGGCCGAGCTCATCCAGGCCCAGTCAATGCGATGATGATGCTTCGGGTGGGCTGTTGCGCGAGCCTCGTCCCTTCATCACCTTAGAAGGGCAAGCTCTTTCCCTATCTTCTCAAATGCGTTAATCGCAAAGTCAAAGTCCTCGGCTGTGAGGGCCGCGTTCATTATCGTCCTTATCCTCGCCTTCCCTTTCGCGACCATTGGGAAGATGATGGGTAGCGCGAAGACCCCTTCTTCGAAGAGCCTGGCGCTGAGCTTCTTCGCGACCTCCGCCTCGCCCACCATTATCGGCGTTATCGGGCTCTCGCTCTTTCCTATGTCGAACCCGAGCTCGCTCATCGTCTTCTTGAAGCGACGGGTGTGGTTCCATAGGGACTGAACGCGCTCCGGCTCGTTCTCCAGCACGTCTATGGCGGAGATGCAGGCGGCTGCGACTGCGGGTGGGTGAGAACCGCTGAGCAACCACGTCCTGGATTTGTTGTAGGCGAAGCTCACCAGGTCGCTGGAACCCGAGATGTGGCCGCCTACAACGCCGAAGGCCTTCGAGAAGGTCCCCATCTCTATCTGCACCTCGTTCCTGCCGAGGTTGAAATGCGAGACGATCCCTCTTCCTCCCTCCCCCAGGACGCCCTCTCCATGGGCGTCGTCGACATAGACGAGCGCTCCGTGCTCGGAGGCGAGCTTCGCGATCTTATCGAGGGGCGCGATGTCCCCGTCCATCGAGAAGACGCCGTCCGTTATTATCAAAATCCTCCGATATGTTGGGGAGTGCTTCTCCGCCTCGTCCAGGACTCTCTCGAGGTCTGCCATGTCCGCGTGTTTGTAGACTCCTCTCTCAGCGCGCGACAAACGGACCCCGTCGATGATGCTCCCATGGTTGAGCTCGTCGCTGATGATAAGGTCCTGCTCGCCCACCAGCTGTGGGATCAGTCCGCTGTTGGCGGCGTAGCCAGTCTGGTAGACCAGCGAGGCCTCGGCCCTCTTGAAGTTCGCAAGCCGCTTCTCCAGCTGAACGTGGAGGTCCATGTTGCCGGCGATCGCCCTGACCGACCCAGAGCCTGCGCCGTGGGTCTCGACCGCGTCCATCGCCGCCTTCTTCATCTTGGGGTGATTGGTGAGCCCGAGGTAGTTGTTCGAGCACAGCATAAGGACCCTCTTACCGTCGATGTTGCACCAAGGAGTGCTGGGTCCTTGGAGTATCCTGAGCTTCCAGTCGAGGTCGCTCTCCACGAGGGCCCGGTATTCCTCCCCGAGGAAGGAGGTCGGGTTTCGGCTCATCTTGGGTTCCATACACGATCTACCGATATTGCTTCTCTTATGTTGATTGTCGGCCCTTCTTTGCCCGCCTCCTGAGCTCCTTGACCATGTCTGCAACCATCGCTGAGAGGTCGTACTTCGGCTTCCAGCCCCAGTCTTTGTGCGCCAGGCCGTCGTCGACGGACTTTGGCCAGGAATCGGCGATCTTCTGCCTAAAGTCTGGGGCGAATTCGCACGTGAATCCTGGGACGTGGTTCTTGATCTCCTCGGCCAGCTCCCCCGCCGAGAAGCTCATGCCGTTCAGGTTGTATCCGCCGTGATAAGAGATGTCTTCAGGCTCGGCGTCCATTATCATGAGGGTCGCCCTGATGGCGTCGGGCATGTACATCATAGGCAGCACAGTGTCCTCTTTCACGAAGCACTTGTAGCGCCTCTTCGCCAACGCCTCGTAGAACATCTCGACCGCATAGTCAGTAGTGCCTCCATGGGGAAGAACCTTGTTGCTGATTATGCCTGGGTACCTGATCGAGCGCGTGTCGACGCCGTAGCGGAGGTGGTAGTAGTTGCAATAGAGCTCGCCCGCCGCCTTTGAGATGCCATACATCGTCGTCGGAACCAGAGGCACGTCTTGGGGTGTCTTGACCTTCTTGATGCCGGGCCCGAATACCGCGATTGAGCTCGGCCAGAAGACGCGCTCGACCCCCATCTCCCGGGAGAGCTCGAGGATGTTCTGCAGCCCCTTCATGTTCACCTCCCAGGCGACCTGTGGGTTCTTCTCTCCCGAGGCGGAGAGGATCGCCGCGAGGTGGTAGACAGTCGTGACTTCCCAAGTCCCGATCACCTCCCGCAGCTTCCTGATCTCGGTGACGTCGACCTCCTCGTTAGGCCCCTGTGGCAGCACCTTCTCAACCGACTTTAGCAGGATGTCTGTCGCGATGACGTTCTCCTCACCGTGCTTCTCTCTCAGCGCAACGACAAGCTCTGAACCTATCTGGCCAGCGGCGCCAGTCACCAGCAGCTTGCCCATGAATTCTCGCACTTTTTCAAAATTCGATACATAAGGTTTTGCCGTCTGGCAGCGGTCGTCGTCTGGGACGCACGCGAGAACACAAAGAGCTAATCGCCAAGAGGTCGGAGAGGGTCGACCCTCTCAGGGGTACCCGTCCCACAGCCTGAAATTCGCGATGGCAAACTCGTTTGCCATTTATGATTCCGAGAAGTTCAGCCGTTTTGTTTCGGTGCCGGTTATATCCCGGCACGTGCGGGTTGCGTCTTCTTGACGCCGCGAGACATCGCACGCCGCAGGCTGGTCCAGCAGCGCATCGCCGGCGCGAAGTTCAAGACGCCAAACGACGTGGTTGCCTCGCTCGGAGCGGTCCAGGCCCAGAACTTTCTCGGGGCTCTATGGGGGATAGGCTTGCGCATGGCCGATGCCACGGAGCCACAGGTCGAACAAGCCATCGCAGATAGAACCATAGTCAGGACTTGGCCCATGCGTGGGACGCTGCACTTCGTGGCAGCCCCGGACGTGCATTGGATGCTCGAGCTGCTTACACCGAGGGTGATCGCCGGCGCCAAGGGTCGAATGCGCCAATTTGGCATCGACGACGCGGCCATCTCGCGCAGCAGAGAGCTATTGGTCGGCGCACTCCAAGGTGGCAAGAAATTGTCACGCACCGGAATCTACAAGATGCTCGACTCTGCGGGAGTTTCTACATCGGGTCAGAGGGGTCTTCACATCTTGTGGCGACTTGCGCACGACGGCTTGCTTTGTCTCGGGCCGCGGATCGGCAAGCAACAGACGTTCGTCCTCCTGGATGAATGGGTCCCGAGAGGAAAGAGGCTCCGACGGGAAGCAGCGTTATCGGAGCTGGCCCTCCGGTACTTCGTCGGCCACGGACCGGCGACGCTCCAGGATTTCGCCTGGTGGTCAGGCTTGACCATCTCAGACGCCCGCGTAGGGCTTGAAGCCGTCTCTACACAACTGTCAAACCACATGGCCGACGGCAAGGCTTACTGGACGTCCCCGAAAATTCCCGAGTCGCGAGGCGCCTCCGAGGGATACCTTCTGCCTCCTTTTGACGAGTTCCTGGTGGGCTACGCCGACAGGACCGCGGCGCTCGACCCTTCAAACAAGGTAGAACCCCCTGCGCCCTCGATGGTCCTCGGCCCTGCAGTGGTCGTGGATGGGCGCCTCAAGGGGGCGTGGACACGAACCGGGACGAAGAACAAGGTTTCGGTGGCAGTCGCTCCGTTTTCACCATTGAGAGATGCGGAGTTGAGGGCCTTGAGCGTGCCGGCCCAGAAGTATGGGCGCTTCCTAGGCGTCCCTTCCGAACTCAAAATCTAACATGCGGGATGCTTTTGCCTTCTCACGGTCACTCGACGATTGTGTCAGCTACGGCCTTGGTTTTGGACGGCAGGAGCATGACCCTCCGGGGCGAGCCTCACCATCGGGACCGTCATGACCTGCCTAATCATCGTCGAGACTTTTATGGGGTCGCGGATCTTGATCAGCTTCAGGTCTCTGTGGCTGTCGGTCTCGATGACTATGGTTCCCATATTGAGGATCCTTCCTGTGATGCTCTTCAAGACTTCGAGATCGGAAAAGCCCGCCGCAGATACCGTGTAGATTTTCCTGCTCAGGACGCCCCGCTGTATCTCAAGGCTGGAACCCCTGAGGGTGTACTTATGGGAGGCGCGGATGAGCGCGAGCCTTACTGCCCCGATGAACCAGACCAGGGCGACGAGACCGTAGGTCACAACGACGAATGGAAAAGACCCCACTGACGTGAATGCGAGCTTCGCGATGAGCTCGACCCACGTGAGGGCGATAGCCAGCGCGATGACTTCGACCGTGAGCCAGATCAACGCCGGGGTGACCCAGGGATGGCCCACCCAGTCGACTTTCGATACAGCATCGTTCTTGACGCTCAAGAAAGCTTCCCTAGATTCGAGCGCACAGTTGGATGATATGACGAATGTGAGATTTCACTAGAAGAAAGTTACCAAAACATCAATAGTCCCGAACGATTCCCTAGGGGATTCACTGCCTACAAATGGCAGGATCTAGTGACGTTCGAGGTGAAGAGCACAGACGACTCGAGCCTCGGGCAGATAATGGAGATAGGACCTAAATGGGTAAAGACCGAAAATG
>JAPCJN010000040.1:329-14461 GCA_027886925.1 Nitrososphaerota archaeon | reverse complement strand
CCTTGGCGGCATCGTCATAGTGACCATCGCCACCGTCTCAATCATCGCCATCGGTTCGGCCCGTAGGCGCGGTTTCCCGCAGTTTTCGGCGCAGTCCTGACCAAGTTCGGTAGCTGAACGCGATAGGGACGAAAGACCGACTTCGCTCCTACTCTACGGTTTTCTATTCTTGCACCCTGAGGGTTCCCTCATCTTGGACCGGCGCGGAGGTCAAGAGCAGCTTACATACGCCTAGGATTCGCATCTCGGGACTTGGATTCGCAGGACCCGCTGTACCGGCGGCTAGTGACGAAAGCAAGGGGCGAGTCGAGGGCGGAGGCTCTCGTCGAAGAGCTATCCTTGCAGCTCGGTCTCCCGAGAGGCGGGAACGCGGACCGGGTCATAGCGGCCGTGGCGCTGATAAAGACGGGCGTGCCGCCGGAGACCGTCGGAGCCTTCCTGACCTGGGTGGAGTTTGAAACCTTCTGCGGAGGCCTCCTCGAAGCCAACGGGTACGCCGTGAAGCGCAACGTAGTCATCACGAAGCCCAGAAGGCAGATAGACATTGTTGCAAGGTCGCCCGACCTGAGCCTCTCGGTCGATTGCAAGCATTGGGGAAAGAGCTTCTCCGACTCGACTCTCGAGCGAATAGTCAGGTCGCAGATAGAGCGGACCTCTCACTACAAGAAGAAGCTGGGATTGCGCGAGGGAATCCTACCGGCCGTGTTCACGATGCTGGACGCGCCCACGCGGGTCGTCCTTGGCGTGCCGGTCGTGCCCGTTTTTGCGATGCGCGACTTCCTCAACAACGTCAGCAGGTTCGACGAGAACCTCAGGGTTCTCTGAACGGCGTCTCAGTCAAATGCCTTCAGGTCATATTGGATTTCCGTAACTCTGTTACTTCATAGACGCCGGTGCATCGAAGGGGCGGATGGTATTAAAGCTAGATTCCGCGGTTTCTGGTCCTGCGGATAGGATTGGTCCTTCACCCCGGGAAATCCATCAGAGCGTTCGGCGTCGCCGAGAGCTTTCGACCCAGGGACAAGAAATCCGTCCTTGCGGGAGTCGTGATGAGGACGGACCTCGTCGTCGACGGGTTCGTCTTCGGCGCCGCAACCTTGGGGGGCGACGACGCAACGAGCTCTGTGCTCAGGATGTTTCGGAAGCTCAGGCGTGCCGACATAAACCTCATCCTCCTCTCAGGCTGCATCATAAGTCGCTACAACATCATCGACGTGGACGAAGTCGCTCGCCTGTCGGGGCTGCCCGTGGTTTGCCTGACTTACAACGAGTCGAGTGGGATAGAGCGCGCGATCAAGGCTCATTTTGAACACGCAGAGCAGCGGATCGAGAGATACAGGAAGCTGGGGGGCCGCACGCCCATTGTGCTTCACACGGGTCATAGGGCATATCTGCGGAGCGCCCAGATCAGCGACACAGACGCCAGGTTGGTGATTGACGCGTTCACGCTGCAAGGTGTCGTGCCAGAGCCCATACGACTCGCGAGGCTCCTGGCGAGGTCTTGTTCCGCGTTGCTGCGCTCCGGGTCTAGCCGGACTTTACGATGAACGTGCCCTTCATCCAGGCGTGCAGGCTGCAGATGTACTCGTATGTGCCTGGCACGGTCAGGGTCAAAGTGTAGACGCCGCCCTTCGAGATTATCCCGGAGTTGAAGGTCTCCGCGCCCGCGGGGACGACCATCGACGTCACTGTGTGCGCGGATGTGTCGTTGTTCGTCCATGTCACGGTGTTGTTAACCCCGATCACGATCGTGAAGTTGTCTGGAGCATAGCCAGGAGGGTTGGCCTGGTTGCCGGCTCCGTTGTAGATAGAGATGGGCAGGCCGTTTGCCTGTGCGACGCTGCTCGAGGAAGAGGTCGAGGTCTTGGTGGTCGAGGACGACGAAGAGGACGCACCGCCACCGCTACTCCCTGACCCGGCCAGCACGATTATCTTGCCAATCATCGTGGTAGGGTGGACCACGCAGTAGTACGCGTAGGTGCCAGGAGTGGTCAGCGTGTAAGGTCCTTTGGTGACCCCGTAAGCGATTACTCCCGTGTCGAACGGGCATGGCTGCCCCGATTGAGCACACGAGTCCGCGGTCAAAGAGTGGAAGACTCCCCCACTCTGCGAGTCGTTGTTGAGCACCTGGAAGGTGTTGTTGACGCCTATCACGAGGGTCGCGATGTCAGGCGAATACGCGGTTGTGGTGAGAGTCGCCGCGCCGACGTTGATCGCGATCGTCACACAACTTGGCGGCGCGCATGCTGCGGCGCCTGAAGAGGCGGTTGAGGTGCTCGTGCTGCAAGAACTGGACGCACAGTATACGAACTGGTAATACCCTACCGAGGTCACTGCGATAATGATTATCACGGTCACGGTCAACGCGACGCCTACGGAGCCCTTGGGGGCGCTCATTTTGTTGATGTAGCCTCGACAACCGAGGGGTAATAAAATTTTAACAGGAATGGCTGTAAACTTAAAAACTGCTTTCGGGTGTGGTTGAACCCGGCAAGACTAGATTTTTGTTGCCTTTGACGACGACAAACGCGGCTGAGCGTGACGCAAGAGTGACTACTCGCTTCAAGCCTTCGCTTTTCTGCGGGGAAAGGAGGACTGCGTCATAGTTGTCCAAAGACGTCAAAAGCGACGTGAGAATTACCAACGCGGCCGCCCCGCCTACTCCTCCTTCTCGTCCGGCAGCTGCACCGCCGAAAAAGTCCAGACGCAAGTTCATCTCACTCATCGCGGTGGTAGGAGGCCTCCTTACGCTAGCCCCATACGTGCCATTCGGCACGTTCCTATCCTCGTCCGTGGGGGGCTCTTCAGCGACGACGAAGCCTCAGACCATCGTCTTGGACAACAACACTTCGGAGAACGGGAACGCGGCTGGCAAGAAAGTGAACGTCAACGACCTCACGTCGTTCCCACCGAACAACCACTGGGTGATGACCTACCCCTCTTCAGGCGACCCCAACCTCGACGGCCAGAACCCCAATACGTTCGTGAAGTTCGATCTGATACGCCTGCCTACCGAGCTGGGCGGCGACAAGAAGACCGCGAGTGACTTCGTCGCGTTCAGCAAGGTCTGCGTCCACCTGTGGTGCAGCCCTAATTATGGGGGTGGTCAGAACAACCCTTCTCCCACGCACAGAGACTACGAGTGTCCTTGCCACGGGAGCCTTTACAGCATCGGAGAACAGGTGACTATCAATGGAAAGACCATCACCCCGCCGGTTGGCGTGGCTTTCGAGGGTCCCGCGGCAGTGCAACCGCCGCCGACCAACGCGATCCCGATGCTGACGCTCACGACCGACGGGGCTGGGAACCTCCAGGTCGTCCCCCCGATCTGGGACGTCGACCACAACGGAGTGTTGGGATACGGCAGGGCAGTCGGCGCCGGGACCGGCACCGGATACTCGCCAGAATAGAGATACATGGAGATCCTTGAGTTTGTCATCTACTGAGAGCGGAGACAGCCCGGACGAGCAGAAGAAGGCACCGCCGAAGATCCCGATTCCCCCAAAGCCAGGCTCGGTATCCGCGGCAGGTTCTCCCGCTACGGTGGCGCCTCCCTCAACGCCAACATCGCCTCCCACTGGTGCGGTCCCGACTAGTTCGATTCCCCCGGCCCCAAGGCCCGGTGGCTTTGTGCCTATGGCGCCTCGCCCGATGGGCGCAGCTCCGGCGCCCCCTCGGCCGCCATCTGCCCCCGCCGTCGCGCAGGCTCCGCCGACCAAGCCTAACATGATAGAGGAGCTCTGGGACTACATAATCAACAGGTTCGAGAGGACAGTCTTCTTCGGTCTAAAGTTCACCTTCCCGAAGAAGTTCGTCAGCCCCCTGGGGTTCCTCGGCGTCCTGACGGGGATGGTCTTCCTGCTCCTCGGGATCACCGGCGGGCTGCTCATGATCTACTACGAGCCGACGCTGCCCGGCTGCGGTAGCTTCTCGTGCGCGTTCTCCAGCGTCTCGAACATCACCAACTCCGTGCCGTATGGCTGGTTCATCAGGGACATACACTACACCGCCTCGAACGCGATGGTGCTGCTTGCGGCCCTGCATCTTTACTATCAATACTTCAGTGGGAGGTTCAAGATCAAGAACGAGGTGATATGGGTCACTGGGATGATCTTCGGACTCATCACCGTTCTCGAGGCTTTTACGGGCTACGACATCATCTTCAACCAGAGGGCAGGCCTCGCGATCGAGATAGGCGCTTCACTGGCTAACTCTTCCCCTTCTATCGGGCCCGTTACGGGGTCCGCGATCAGGCTGGCGACTTTCGGGTCCGGATTTAGCGACTTCATCCTGCGTCTATTCGCCGCCCACGTCTTCATACTCCCCATGGTCATGATACTTCTCACGTTCTTCCACTTCCCCCGGTACCTCGTCTTCGACCTCCCGGTCGTCGCCTCGGTGATGGGTGGGATATTCGTCATAGGCGCGCTGTTCCCCGTCCAGCTAGGGACTGCCTACAGCCCCGGCAACGGGCAGCTCACGATCCCAGAGTGGTACCTGACAAGCCTATACGCTCTGCTCCGGACCGAACTAGACAAGTTCACGATGGCGGGACTTATCCCCGTGTTGTTGCTCCTGATGTTTGCGGTGGTGCCTTTCGTCGATACCTCGAAGAAGATGTCATGGAAGGAGCGACCGTTCTTCGCCGCCCTAGGCATCACTAGCATCGGGCAGGTTTTGGCGACTACCTCGTGGGGCGCCTACGTCAACCCGGACACTTCGCTCAGCACGCTCGCCCGGCTCTACGTCGACCCGACACTCTACTTCGGTTCGATGCTCGTATTGACCGCCGTCAGCTTCGCATTGACGTATGCGGTAATCAACTTCCTTAATTCGAAGGAAAGGGTGAGAAAGGCCCTACAGCCGATGTCGCTCTCGTTCCTGTCCCGAGAATGGCTGACAGCGATACTCTTCCTGCTCATAGCGGTGCAGGTGATCATGAACGCGTTCGCGGTCCAGGCCGTGGCCAGCGGGTTCAACAGCATCGCGCTCTTCGAGCTCGGAGTGATATTCATCACCTTCTCGGTCATAGTCCATCTCTACAGGTACAGCCAGCAGCTGCCATTCTGAGGATGGGCTTAGCTCGGCTTCACGTCAGCGACGAGTTCGACGTATCTCGGACCGATCTCCCGCACCTTCCTGATGGCGCCGACCACGGCTTTCGGGGCCGTCGCGCCTACCTCAGTCCTTAGGTTCTGCTCGGCCTCTCCCAGGTTCCTTCCTGTGACGTGCCTGTAGTAGTGCACGACGCCGTGGGGTTTCAGCAGGGCGAGCGCGGTCAGCAGGAAGACGTTCGACTGGGAGGGATGCGGCATCAATATCCTGTCGAACCGCGGCTTATCACTCAACAGCGAGAGGAGTTCCTTCGCGTCGCCTCTGACCATCTCCACGTTCCCTTCCACCTTGTTGAGCATGTTGTTTTCCAGGTGCAAGTCAAAAGCCGCGTCGTTGAGCTCGCAGCTCACGACAGCCGTCCCGGCCCGTTTACCTCTCCTCGCGATGAGTATCGAGAATGGCCCCACGCCAGCGAACATGTTGAGCACCTTCTCCCCGTCCTTGACGAGCTCCGCTATCCTCAACCTCTCCGTGGAGAGCCTCGGGGAGAAGTAGCAGGTCTCGACGTCCACCTTGAGCCTGAGGCCGTTCTCCTTATGCACGGTAGAGGTGCGCCTCTCGCCTCCGAGATGGCGGAGGCTGCGCAGCCTGTAGTCGCCCTCGATACCCCCCTCCTGCCCGTAGACGCCCTTCACGTTCTTCATTTCGTGCATGACGGCCGCGGCGAGCCGGGCTTCCTTTCCCTGCGTCCCCGGGCGCAACTTCACTATGGCAATGTCGCCGATCACGTCTATCCCGCTCTCGAACGAGGATACCTCGGCGGGAGTGAGCTCGCCATCCTTGGACAACTTCGTCCGGGCTTCACCTTCTGTCTTCTGTTGACATCCGGCGAAGGAGAACCAAGCGCATCTTACCCCTCTTCCTCTTCTCCCGCCGCGGGCGCGACGGTGCTTGCATAGTAGTACTGGCCGCTCTCTTTCTGCTCCCTGTCTCGTTTGCTGTCCGGCTTGTTGACCCGCGGCCTGCCGCTCTTGATGTCCCTCCGGTAGGTCAACCCAATCTCCCTGAGGAACGTGTTCATCCCCTCTTCCTTCCCCAGTGGCGCCGTCGCGACGCCGTCGACCCCAGGCTTGCCTCTGAACACCAGCATCCTGTCGGATATCAGGTCGAGAAGTTGAATGTCATGGTCGATTATGACGGCGCTCTTCCCTCTCGCCTTGACCAGCCTCCCGATGGCCTTGGCGATGACGAACCTGTCTTCGACGTCCACGAAGGCGGACGGCTCGTCCAGCGCGTACAGGTTGGCCTCGGTGGCGAACGTCGAGACTATCGCGAGCTTCTGGAGCTCCCCTCCGCTGAGTTCCGAAACGTTCCGCGGGAAGAGCTTCTCCATCTTCAGCGGGCCTGCGAGGTTGGCCTGCAGCACCTCGTCGTCGAAGCCCTTCCCCACTCTATCGCCGATGAACTCCTGGACGGTCCCCGGATAGTCCGCCTTCAGGTATTGAGGCTTGAGCGCGATCTTCACCCCGATGCTGACATCGCCAGAGTCGGGCTTCTCCTCGCCCGCGAGCATCCGCAGGAACGTCGTCTTCCCGAGCGCGTTCGCCCCTATTACCCCAAGGACAGATCCTGTGAATATCTCGCCCCCGTTGACCTGGAGGTCGAACCCGGGGAACGACTTCCTCAGCGAGCCGTATCTGGCTATGACCTCCTCCGACTGCTGCTGCTCCGCGCTCGTCGTGACGTCGAAGGTGACGCTCCTGTCCCTGAACCTCGTGTTCTCCTGAGGCAGGAACCCGTCCAGCAACGCATTGATCCCGCTCCTCGAAGGGTACAAGGACGAGACGATGCCGTAGACACCCGGCTCGCCGTAGACGATCTGCACGTAGTCGCTCGCGTAGTCGAGGAAGGTCATGTCGTGCTCCACCAACAAGACGTATCTGCCCTTCTCGGCGATCGACCTGATGAGCCTCGAGACCGCCAACCTCTGGTAAACGTCGTTGTAAGAAGAGGGCTCGTCGAAGAGATACATGTCGGCCTCCTTGAGCGAAGCGACGGCGACCGCCACCCTCTGCAGCTCTCCCCCGCTGAGCTCGTTCAGGTTCTTGGGGAGCGCCTCCTTCAGGCCGAGCGCTGCCACGACCTTCTGGCGGTCCCCCGTCTCGTCCATCTTGTCAAGCAGCGAGGAGACGTCCTTCTTCCAGAACTCCGGGAGGCGGTAGACCGCCTGAGGCTTGAGCGAGATCTTCACCTCGCCTGCCTGGATCCTCTCGAAGTGCTCCTTGAGCTCCTTTCCGCTCAGATACTCGAGTATCAGGTCCCAAGTCGCCTCGTGCTCGTAGTCGCCCAGGTTAGGTACGAGCTGTCCCGACAGGATCTGGAGGGCTGTGGACTTTCCCGTCCCGTTCCTCCCGACGAGCCCCACCACTTGTCCCTTCCGGGGGGTCGGGAGTCGATAGAGCCGGAAAGTGTTGATCCCGTACTGGTGGATTTTCTCCTCCTTCAGCTCCTCGCTCAGGTTGAGGATGTTTATCGCATCGAAGGGACAGACCTTGATGCATATCCCGCAGCCGATGCAGAGCGTCTCGGAGATCACCGCCAGCTTGTCCTCGCCGAGGACGATGCACTCCTCGCCGTTGATGTTTACCGGACAGTTCTTGATGCACTCCAGCCCGCACTTGTCGGAACGGCAGAGATTGTCGTCCAGTCCCGCTACCCTGTGAACCATCTCGGAAAACTCTCCGGTCTACGGGTTCGCTTTCAATCTTTTGGCGATGGGACAGAAACTGCAGATCTTCGGGTCAGTCCCGAGCCCCAGTCCGTCGTAGGAATACTTCTTCTTCGCCGCGCGCCAAACTGCCTCCTCGGAGGGCTCGCCGTTGAGGTGCATCAGCTCGTGCTCTTCGATTATCGGCCGCAGCCTGCACGTGGAGCACCTGTGCTTCACGAACGTCAGGCCACCGCTGACCGAGTTGTAGAGCATGACTACAGCAGTCCCTCCGAAAAGCCAGACAGCCGCCGCTCCCGCAAGGACACCGAACGCCATCGTCGCAAGGAAGGAAGTCGTAATTGTCGCTCCCAAGACTGCCAGTCCCAGGATGGCCCCTTCCCTGCCTCTAGGGAACGAGAACCCTATCGCCCGCTTTGGGAGTGACGCTACGAAAAGCGGAGGAAGCACCAACTTGAGGAGGTTCGAGACCGTGAGGACCTTCACGCTGGAGAACGAAGGCATCGCCGCAGGGATCAGCAGGGCACCCACGGGCTTGCCGCTTTCGTTCTCGAGAGAAGCGCTCGACCCCATGCCTTCCATCCCCTCGCCGTGCTGCTTTTCCAAGATACCCGCCGACTGCTTTGTTTCTTCCGGTGTCTTATTTATGCCTGCTACTCAACTCTTGCCTCATCTTGGCGATTCTCGAGTGCATTTTGTCCTCGAATGTGCTGATCTCCCTGGTGTTCTTCGGTGTAAAGTCGAGCGAAAGGGGCGAGATCGAGATGGCCTTCTGCTTGAGGACCGCGAATGCGTCAGAATTCTTGCGAAACGTTGGCATCCTCGACCCCCAGAGCCAGTAATAAGGCCTGCCACGAGGGTCCTCCCTCTCCAAGACGGAGTCCTTCCACTTCCTCGCCTCGACCGAAGTGATCTTGACACGAGTATCCCAGGTCGTATCCCAGGGGAAGTTCACGTTCAGCATGTCCACGCCGCTCGGGAGCCCCCGTTCGAGGACCTCGCGCATGATCTCCGCGGAGATCAGCGCAGGGATGCTGAATCTGGGTTCCTTCCTGCCGTGGACGAAAGTCCTGTTCTGGGGGACCTCCATCGAGAAGGCCACGCCTGGGATCCCCAGGAGAGCCGCCGAAAGCGCCGCGGCGACCGTGCCCGAGGCGAAGAGATCCTGGATCGTGAGGTTCTCTCCGATGTTTATCCCGGAGGCAACCGCGTCAGGCCTTCTCGGAAGAATCTTGTGAATGCCCACAAGCGCGGAGTCGGCCGGGCTCCCTGACACGGCGTAACATATCCTCCTTCCCACGTGCACCTTGGTGACTCGAAGAGGTCTGTTGAACGTAAGGCTCATCGCGGCGGCGCTCCTTTCGCTGTCGGGTCCGACGATCATGACTCGGGCGAGGGACGAGACGGCGTCCGCCAGGGCAGTGATCCCCGGGCTTGTCACTCCGTCGTCGTTCGAGACCATCACGAGGTAGTCTTCGTCCAAATCCTATTTGCCCCCCAGCTTCGTGAGGACGTCCGTAAGCGCGGCCTTGGGGTCTGCACAACCAAAATGCGTCTTGAGCACGTCTTTCACCCTGCTCTCGCTGTCCTCTGTGAAGTAGAGATAAGCTATGTGCTTCTCCTCGCTCGTAAGCGAGCGTCGTCCCACTATCGCCCTGGTGAGCGTATCCTGGCTCTCTGCCAGGCGCGAGATCGCACGCTCTAGCCTCTTCAAGCTCTCTCGCAGATTGGCGCGACTAAAGACGACGTCCTCGGCGAATCGCTCCAAGACGAGGTACTCCGAGTAGGGTTCCTCTGTTGCTTCGGCATCGGGCCGCTCTCTGTCTGAGGGCGCGAACGCGGCGACCAGCATGGTCTCGCTCGAGGCGCCTTCGACCCTTTTTTTCATCGAGTAGAGTTTCCTTCGCCGCACATAACGGCCCGCGCCCAGAATCGTAGAGGCGAGAAGGCCTTCCTCTTCGAGCTTCTTCGTGTGCTTCAGCACGGCTTGAATCGAGACGCCGGTCGATTCGGCGAGTTCAGTGAGAGTCCGCGGCCGCACCGTGAGGAGCAAAGCGACGGTAAGCCTTACCCGGGAAGATGCGATAGGCTCGATCGAGGGCACTGCAGACCAATACGGGAAAATCCTTATAAAGGTTTAACCATTTGGTAATTAACCAGTGGTTAAAGATGTATGAAGACAGAAGGAAGCTATTGAAGGACATGCTCGAAGAACTCGACCGTTATTTTGGCGACTTTGAAAAAAGCCTCGAAGAGGCTGTGCGGAACGGTTTCTCCGTGACTGGTTCGTTCTCAAGGCGGGTGGTGACGGGGATGGCGTTCTCCATTGGGCCTGAAGGCAAGCCTACGGTCGCCTTTTTCGGGGACAACCCGCAAAACGCGGATGGGCCCCGCTCTCCGATCTACGAGCAGGTCGTCGACGAAAAGGCCGGTACGCTCAGGGTCGTCGTGGAACTGCCTGGGATGGACAAGCAGAACATCCAGATATCGGCACTCGAGACCAAGCTGACCATGCAGGCGGATCACGCGGAGAGGAAATACCAGGCTGAGATTGACCTCCAGCGGGAGATCGATGCCGAGTCGGGAGCCGCCACATATCGCAACGGGTTGCTCGACATAGTTTTCAAACTAAGGGACAAAACTAATAAGGGTTATAGGAGAGTCAACGTTGTCTGACAGTGACAGAGGCATGAGTACTCAACAAGTCCAGCTGAAGGTATTGGAAGCCTATACGCGCGACGTTGGCCGTGGAGTTGCCAGGATAGACTATGACGCGATGGACGCACTCGATGCCTCGACGGGCGACGTTATCGAGATAAAGGGAAAGCGACGCACCGTCGCGAAATGCCTACCGCTCTATCCCTCGGACGAGGGTAGGGGCATCGTGAGGATCGACGGCCTCATCCGCAACAACGCTGGCGTCGCCATCGGCGACATGGTCGTCGTCCGCAAGGTCAAGGCACCGCCGGCCGAGAAGGTCGTGGTGGCGCCGCTCGAAGCGGTGCCTCCGATTGACGAGAGGTATCTCGCCGACACCCTAGAGAGCGTGCCGGTGACCAAGGGCGACAACGTCATGATTCCTTATTTCGGTGGGAGGCTGACTTTCCAGGTCATGAGCGTAAGCCCGGTGGCAGAGGCTGCCCTCATCACGCAGAGGACGGTATTCGTGATCTCGGAGAAGGGCGAGGCCCTGCGTGGCGTGCCCCAGGTAACCTACGAGGACATTGGCGGCCTCAAGGACGAGATCCAGAAGGTCAGGGAGATGATAGAGCTCCCTCTTCGACACCCTGAGATTTTCGAGAAGCTCGGCGTCGAGGCACCAAAGGGAGTGCTCCTCTACGGTCCGCCAGGGACGGGCAAGACCCTCCTCGCGAAAGCCGTGGCGACGGAGAGCAACGCTCACTTCATACCGATATCCGGCCCAGAGATCATGAGCAAGTTCTATGGGGAGTCCGAGGCCAGGCTCCGCGAGATCTTCAAGGAGGCGAAGGAAAAGGCGCCGACGATCATATTCATCGACGAGATAGACTCGATCGCGCCTAAGAGAGAAGAGGTGACCGGAGAGGTCGAACGCAGGGTAGTGAGCCAGCTGCTGTCGTTGATGGACGGCCTGGAAGCCCGAGGGAAGGTAATCGTGATTGCCGCGACGAACCGCCCCAACGCGATCGACCCCGCTCTCAGGAGACCGGGTCGCTTCGACAGAGAGATCGAGATCAAGGTGCCCGACAAGAGAGGGCGCTACGAGATACTCCAGATCCACACCAGGCACATGCCGCTGACGTCCGACGTGGACCTGGAGAGGCTCGCGGCGGTCACCCACGGTTTCGTCGGCGCTGATGCCGAATACCTCTGCAAGGAGGCCGCGATGAAGACGCTCCGCAGGATGCTTCCCGAGCTCAAGCTCGAAGAGGAGAGGTTGAGCCCGGAGATCCTCGACAAGCTGGTCGAAACGATGGCAGACTTCGAGGGGGCACTGAAGGACGTGATGCCTTCCGCCATGCGCGAGGTCTACCTCGAGACGCCAGACGTAAAGTGGGCTGACCTTGGCGGCCTCGAACCTGTGAAGAGAGAGCTGCAGGAGGCAGTGGAGTGGCCGCTAAAGTTCTCCGACCTCTACAAGGCCATCGGCTACAGGATGCCAAAGGGCATACTTCTCTACGGCTCGTCGGGCACAGGGAAGACACTGCTCGCAAAGGCTGTGGCCACTGAGAGCGAGGCGAACTTCATCAGCGTGAGGGGTCCAGAGCTCCTCAGCAAGTGGGTGGGCGAGTCCGAGCGGGGAGTAAGGGAGGTCTTCCGCAGGGCGCGTCAGGCTGCTCCGTGCATCATATTCTTCGATGAGATCGACGCGATCGCTCCCACGCGAGGGATGGGAGGAGACAGTATGGTGACCGAGAGGGTGGTGAGCCAGCTCCTGACTGAGCTCGACGGGATCCAGTCCCTCGAGGGAGTCGTCGTCTTGGCGGCGACGAACAGGATCGACATGGTCGACCCGGCGCTGGTCAGGCCAGGCAGGTTCGACAAGGTCATCCCGATCCCGATGCCAGACAAGGAGTCGAGGAGGCAGATTCTCACCATCAACATGGAGGGCAAACAGATCGCGAACGAGGTGAAGAAGGACCTCCAGTCCCTGGTCGACATTACCGAAGGGTTCAGCGGGGCCGACGTGGCCGCCCTGGTCAATACTGCCGTGTCGATGGAGCTCCAGGAGTACGTAGCGAAATATCCAAAGCCAGAGGACGCGAAGAAGCACCTCGAAGAGGCCATCGTAACTTTCGACCACTTCAAGGAAGCTGTCAAGAAGGTGCGTTCCTCCAGAGAGAGCAAGCCGATGGAGAAGGTCGCCGTCCCCTATTACCGCTAGTCAGTTAGCGTAACGAACAGCGGCAAATAGGGCGGGACATCTTTTAATCGGTCGCGGTCCAAGACCCGCTCACACACCAGATGTCATCGCAAGAGTCAGGCGTCATAGGCAGGGGGACTTGGCTGGACAGGGTGGCCAGCGAGCTCCTCGAGAGGGAGGAGAGGCTGGGACGAAGCACCTCCCTGCTCCGCGTCGAGAGCGGCCTGGGCGCATCCGGGATCCCGCACCTCGGCAGCGTGGGAGACGCCATCCGCAGCTACGGGGTGAAACTCGCGCTAGAGACTCTGGGTTACAAGTCGGAGCTCATCGCCTACTCGGACGACCTCGACGGGCTGAGGAAAGTGCCCGCCGGCTTCCCCGAGTGGCTCAAGGACTACATCGCCCACCCCGTCACGAGGATACCCGACCCGTTCGGTTGCCACAGCTCCTTCGGGGCTCACACGGGAGGGTTGCTCCGCACGGCGCTCGACGACCTGGGCGTATCCTACACATTCATGAGCGGGGCGGAGACGTACAAGAAAGGGCTGCTCAACAACCAGATCAAGAAGCTTCTCGAGAACTCGCAAATCATCGGGAGCAAGATCAAGGAGCTGACGGGGCAGGAGAAGTATGAGACCGTCCTCCCATACACCCCGATCTGCAAGAACTGTGGGAGGCTCTACACCACGGTGGTCTCCTCCTACGACCCTGTCGCTGAGACGGTGCACTACAAGTGCGACAGAGCGGAGCTGGGGAACGCCATCTTGAAGGGATGCGGCTATGAAGGCGACCGGAAGGTCACCGAAGGCGAGGGGAAGCTCATCTGGAAGAGCGAGTTCGCGGCGAGGTGGGCGGCACTCGACATAAGGTTCGAGGCCTACGGAAAGGACATCGCTGACTCTGTGAAGATAAACGACTGGATCAGCGAAAACGTGCTCGGATACCCGCCCCCCTACCACGCGAGATACGAGATGTTCCAGGACAAGAGCGGGAAGAAGGTGTCAAAATCAGTTGGCAACGTCATAACCATCAACGACTGGCTCACCTATGCTTCTCCGGAGAGCGTCAGGCTGCTGATGTTCAAGCGCATCGTCGGAGCGAGGAGCATCTCCGTCGGCGACATCCCCGTTTACATGGACGAGTTCGACGAGCTCGAGGACCACTACTTCTCCAAGAAGAAGGACCCCAACCTCATGAAAGAGGCGAGACTGCGGGGCCTCTTCGAGTACACCGTATTGCTCCGCATGCCTGACAAGCCCCGCGTCCACGTGCCCTACAGGCTGCTCGCCGAGCTGTCCGCCACCGCGCCTGAGGGATTGCTAGACGAATACGTCGTCAAGAAGTTGACGGCCTACGGGATGATAAAGGAAGGAGCGACCCAAGACCTACTGACAAGGATCAGGGGGGCCGCCGCCTGGGCGAAGCACGAAAGGGCCGTAGGCGCTCCCTCCAGCGAGGAGGGGACGGCGGAGCTCTCAGAGACTCAGGCCAAGGCGGTCCATGAGT
>JAPCJN010000040.1:0-319 GCA_027886925.1 Nitrososphaerota archaeon | reverse complement strand
AGACGGCCGACGAGATACAGGGCGCCGCGTTCAACACAATCAAGGCTAACGGCCTTTCGCCTGGGGAGTTCTTCCCCCTGGTCTACGGCCTCCTCTTGGGAGCTGAGAAAGGTCCGCGGCTCGGCCCTTACATTGTGGACGCGGGTCCGGAGGCGATCTCTGATAAGCTGGAAAGGCTCCTTTCCGCATCTGGAAAACATAACTAGTATCGCCGCGCGCCTGAGTTTTTGGGGGCCCGTAGCCTAGTATGGCGAGGGGTGCAAGCGCCCTATTCCTTCGGCTCAAAACACTCTTCCCCTAACTTCAAGTAAATCGGCTC
>JAPCJN010000154.1 GCA_027886925.1 Nitrososphaerota archaeon | reverse complement strand
GGACTTCTCCCCGTCGACCCACGACCTCACGACCAGGTTCATGGTCGGCGACCTTTTGCTTGCGAACATCCAGGCCTTCGACAGGACGAGAGACCCCCAGCTGTCCATCAGAGGGCCAGGGCTCGGGAAGATACCGAAAGGGGAGATCGTCAAGATCTCTCCGATGAAGGTCCCGCGCCTGATAGGCCGGAAGGGATACATGATCAACATGGTCGCGAGCCTCACGAGGTGCGACCTGAAGGTGGGGCAGAACGGGCTGGTCGTCTTGGCCGGACCCCCGGAAGGCATCATCAACGCGATAAAGGCGATAGAGCTGATAGAGCAGGAGGCGCACATGGCCGACCTGACGACCAGGGTGCAGCAGATGCTCGGCGGCGGCGACGGTACCCCGATGGTGGACCAGGGTGCCCAGACCGACGCTGACAGAAGCGGGACTAATGGTGAATAGTAGAAAATGACTGAAGAAAAGAGGAAATTGATGGACGAGAACGGGATTCGCACGGACGGGCGCAAGTGGGACGAGCTAAGGCCCCTGAAGCTCGAAGTGGGCGTCTTGAAAAACGCCGACGGCTCCTGCCAGGTCGATTGGGGGAAGAACAAGATAATCGCAGCCGTCTACGGTCCCAAGGAGATGCACCCGAAGCACTTGGAGCTGCCTGACAGGGCAGTCTTAAAGTGCAGATACCACATGGCACCCTTCTCGGTCGACGAGAGGAAGAACCCCGCCCCGTCGAGGAGGGAGATCGAGATCTCGAAGGTGATCAGGGAGGCCATACAGCCCGCCCTCTTCCTGGAAGACTATCCCAGGACGGCGATCCAGATCTACGTGGAAGTGCTCCAATCCGACGGCGGCTCGCGGGTCGCCGGGATCACCGCGGCTTCTCTCGCCATCGCCGACGCGGGCATCAACATGCGCGACCTGGTCGTGGGCTGCGCGGTAGGCAAGGTCGACGGGAAGATCGTACTAGACCTCAACGACACCGAGGACAAGGAAGGGTCCGGAGACCTCCCCTACGCGTTCATGCCGAACCTCAACCAGGTGACGCTCCTGCAGATGGACGGTCTCTTCACGTTCGAGGAGTTCAAGGAAGCCCTCGGGCTCGCGCGCACGGGCGGGATGAAGGTTTACGCGATGCAGAGGGAAGCGTTGCTCAAAAAGTACTTCAGTGGTAGTGGCGGACCGGAGTCGTCTACCACGAACGTCGAGATGGTGGAGGAGGCGCAGTAGGCATGCCGAACAAGTCGTTCGTCGTAGAGACGATAAGGAGGACCCAACTCGTAGAGCTACTCTCGAAGGGAAAGCGCCTCGACGGGCGAGGCCTCGACGAGATCCGGAAGCTAGAGATTAAGACCGGCGTGATCCAAAAGGCGAACGGGTCTGCGATGGTCACCCTCGGGAACACCCAGGTCATCGCCGGCGTGAAGGTGGACAAGGGCACCCCCTTCCCTGACACCCCGGACAAGGGGCTGCTCATCGTCGGGGCCGAGGTGCTCCCTCTCGCGGCTGCCTACATCGAAGCTGGCCCGCCCGACGAGAGCGCGATAGAGCTCGCAAGGGTGGTAGACAGAGGCGTCAGGGAGTCGGAGATGATCGACCTGGGCTCGCTATGCATCAAGGAGGGCAAGTCCGTCTACACCGTCTTCGTCGACGTGACCATCCTCAACGTGGATGGGAACCTGTTCGACGCGACGAGCTACGCGGTGGTCTCCGCGCTGTTGACCGCAAAGATGCCGAAGTTCGTCCTCGAGGGCGACGTCGTGAAGGACTCTGGAGAGAGGCTTCCGGTGCCCGTCAGCAAGATACCCATCTCCATCACGGTAGCCAAAATCAACAACATGCTCGTCGTCGACCCCACCGAAGAGGAGGAATCCGTCATGGAGGCGAGGATCACCTTGGATACCGAGGACGGCGGTAACCTTTGCGCAGGACAGAAGGGAGAGCCTGGTTCCTTCTCCCCTGAGCAGATCATTACCGCGGCGGAGTGGTCTATCGCGAGAGGAAAGGAGGTCAGGCAGAGGATAAAGGAAGCGACAACCAGTGCCTAGGTCCAAGTCGCTAAAGGGCCTCGGCGCAAGATATGGAGGCACCCTTAGGAAGAGGTACACGAAAGTCTTCAGGACTCTAAAGTCGAAGAAGGAGTGTCCCTCGTGCTCGAGCATGAGACTGAAGCGTGTGGCGTCGGGGATTTGGAAGTGTGGGAGCTGCGGGTACACTGTGGCCGGTGGTGCATACGACGTCTCGCCCGCGAAGGCGCAGCAGCGTTAA
Source organism: Nitrososphaerota archaeon (assembly GCA_027886925.1). The sequence goes on along the minus strand of JAPCJN010000154.1, from coordinate 852 downwards.
CAAGGGCGAGCGACAAAACAAGCCTCTCAACCACTTCGACCTTAAGATCACGGCCAGTGCCCCGGAGGGCTGGCCAGAGCGCTCCGCCTCCCTTCAGGGGGTTGCGATGGAAGAAAAAGGAGAAGACGTGACGTTCTCGGTGTCCGCCGACACGCCCGAAGAGATAATCGACAAGTTGAAGCTCATCGAGCAGCTTTTCTCCTCGAAACCCTGAAAGAGTTTAATTAGCCTCTCGAGGGTCGCAAACAAAGAAAACTTGAGTCAACAAGAGATCCCTCCGTGGCTGAGGGAACAGCTCGCGAGGCTAGAGCAGCTCCAGCAGAACCTAAAGTCGGTCCAGATGCAAAAGCAGCAGGTCGACGCAGAGCTAGGAGAGGCGGACAGGGCGCTGGAGGAGCTGCAGAAGGCAGCGGAGGGAGAGCAGATCTACAAGTACGCCGGGAACCTGCTCGTGAAGGTCACGAAAGAAGCCATCACCAAGGAGCTCCAGGAGAAGAAGGAGATCTCGAACACCAGGACCCTGGTCTTGAACAAGCAAGAGACCCGCTTCAAGGACAACATAAAGGAGCTAGAGACCAAGATAGACGAGATGCTAAAGGGCAGGGCTCAGCAACAGGGAGGGTCTCAGGCCGAGCGGTCCGCCTCCTCGTAGCGCGCCTCACGAAGATGCCGATCCCTGAACCCGACGGCCCCGAGCAGCGTTTCCCTTTCCTCCCGCCCGAGAAGATCCGCAGGGTCGCGATAATCTGCCACAGGCACGCCGACCCCGACGCCTACCTCTCCGCTTACGCCATCTCTCAGCTCATCAGGAAGATATCTCCGGCCTCGAGAGTCGACATCGTCCTGCCGGAC
>JAPCJN010000039.1 GCA_027886925.1 Nitrososphaerota archaeon | reverse complement strand
CAAGGGCGCTCTCAACGAAGAGACGCTAGAGATCCTCGGCGTCAGCACCAGGGAGGAGGGCAACTCTTCCGCTGCCCCCGCCAGTGTGTCGAGGTCCCCTCCAAAGGACGGGAACCTGTGGGACGCGACGCGTTCCACTGCCCTTTGGGAGCTGGCAGGGACCACAGGCAAGTCGCCCGGGGAAGCGCAGATCTCCAGCATGGGCTCGATCGGGCCCCCCTTCATCGACACGCCTTCTCGGCTGTCCGACTGGGTGGTGACCGATGGAGCCCAGGTAACCCGACCGAGCATAGACCCATACCGTGAGGAAATCGAGATAGTCACTTACCTGGCACAGGGCAGAGTGAGGCTCGCAGCTCCCTTCTTCTTCACCCACCTCCCGGAGAACATACCTGACGGCGTCCGGACCATCTTCGCCCGGACCGCCGCGTCGATGGGGCTGCTCTACGACGACTCCTCGGGGCGGCTGACCGAGAGCAAGTATCCAGAGCGCGTGGTCTCCTCGTCCAGCGGACCGGGTGTCCGTCCGAAGATTCGAGCGGTCGACATGAAGAAGCAAGCCCCAGGCCTCAACGGAGACGGCAAGCACGTGGCGAAGGACGGCGAGGCCCTCTACATGAGAATCCCCTCGTCCACAAAGGCACTGGAATGGATCCGCTCCAACATCCAGAACCTTGACGCTTTCCACGGTTTCATCGTCGACGAGGATGGAGATGACAGCGACCTGCAACTCGAGCTCTCGGTCTCCAAGCTCGACCGCCAGCTCATCGAGAAGGACGTGAGGTGGAGGTTCGACATCCTGGCAGAGAGCAACCTGGTCAGGGGATCTGAGGACATCGTCAAGCTCCTCGCGATGGGAGCCGACTGCGTGGGCTTTGGAAGGGCGGCCCTCGTGGCGATAGGCTTCGAGGAAGACCGAGAAGTAGTCGTCGAACTCCCGAAGCTGGCCGACCACCTAGAGAACCTCGTGGTCGCCTTCGAGAAGGACATCAAGCTCCTCGCCGGCGCTGCAGGGATGAGCAGCGTCACCTCCTCCCTGGTCGGCAACCGGGAGATACTGCGCACCGTGGGGCTCGACCCCGCAATCCGCAAAGAGCTGGGCATCAAACCCGCGGGGGCAGCGTGAGCTGCGATGAGCGAGAACCCCTACAACGCGAAATACGGGCAGCCGGTCTTCAAAGACGGCTGCGGCATCTTCGGAATAATCCGGAAGAACGACGCCCCGAAGGTCTCGAACGTCAGCGCCCTCAACGGGATAGAGTGCATAAGATACAGAGGCAGCGATTTGGGGGCGGGGTTCGCCCTGTTCGACTCCTCGATGAACGCCGGAGCGCAGACCCACACCGTCAAGGCCTTCGTCAGGAACCAGGATATCGCCAACAACCTTGAGGACCAGCTGGCCGCGAACTTCAACTCTCCAAGAGACGTCCAGCTGCTGACGCCGCGCCAGAACGGGGGAAGGGAGCGGTTCGGGATCTGGGAAGCTCAGCTCAACACCACCGACAACCCCGGCCTCGAGAAGGCCATCGACGGCATAAACTCGGAATTGCTCTCGGACGGCAAAATCGACGGGCGCATCTTCTCGTACGGCAGGTACCTCGACGTCTTCAAGGACGTGGGATTCCCGCTTGACGTCGCCAAGGAATACAACCTCGTCTCGGACACGAAGCACGCCGACGCCTGGATAGCCCACACCAGGCAGCCTACGAATTCACCCGGCCGCTATCCCATCTGGTCCCACCCTTTTGCTTCGATGGACTGCGCTATAGCCCACAACGGAGACATAAGCTCCTTCGGGGCAAACCTGGAGCAGCTCAACTCCTGGGGGCTGCGCAGCCACGTCGGCACCGACAGCGAAGTCATCGCCCGCCTCCTCGACCATTTGGTCCGAGTGGAGGGGCTTTCGCTGTTCGAGGCAGCGACACTGATGACGAACCCGTTTGAGAGGCAGTTCTCTCCAGAGGTGCGCAGGCTTCTCACGAGGTTCAGGGGGGCTCGACTGGACGGGCCGTTCGCCGTCGTCGCCGGCTTCTCCGACGGAAAGGACACCTACCTCCTCGCCCTGACCGACAGGTCCAAGTTCCGCCCGCTCCTCGTGGGAGAGGACGGCGAGAGGTTCTACGTCGCGAGCGAGGAGAACCAGATAAGGAACCTCTCCAAGGACGCGGTCGTCTGGGCCCCTGAGCCTGGCTCCTTCTTCTTGGCTTCAGTCAACAAAGGGCTCCTCGAACCCGGGACGAGGAGGAAGATCTACTCCTACTCCTCGTCGGGCGGCATGTCCCTTGGTCAGGAGGCGTCGCACATCGCAGCCACTCCCTCGGTCGACCAGGCCACTACTCTGGATGCCACCGGTGTCGGATTCAGCGAGATAAACGAGTTCTTGCGGAACGCCTACCGCTCAGGGAGCGACACCGTGAGGATCGACAATGTCAGCGGACAGAGATATCTCGGGATCGGCTTCTCGACGAAGCAAGAGGACGGCACGAGGCGGAAGTTCAAGGTCGAGCTCAACGGCTACCCCGGAAACTGCCTGGCGAACCTCAACGACGGGGTCTCCTACGAGGTCCACGGAAACGTGGCGGACGACCTCGCCGACACGATGCATGCGGGCTCGGTGGTAGTCCACGGCAGCGCACGAGACGTCGCTGGTCAGACCCTCCAAGGCGGTCACATTTTCGTGAGGGGTTCAGTCGGAAACAGGGCGGGGATACAGATGCGCGAGTACAAGCAGGCAAAGCCGTTCCTGATCGTGGGGGAGACCGCCGACGACTACCTCGGCGAATACATGGCCGGTGGACTCATGGCCGTGCTCAACCTGTCAAACTCTGACATGCCTGTGGGCAAGTTCGTCGCGACGGGATTGGTGGGCGGAACCCTTTACGTCAGGGGGAAGGTGGACCCGACGCAAGTGGGGCTGCCTCCTCATTCCGAGGACATCCTCGCCTATCTTCGCACGAGCGTGACCGACGGCCTGCTCTCGAGGGACGCCTACGAAGCGGTCTCAGGGCTCGACTATCCAAGCGAGCAACACCTCGCCGCCTTGCTGCCTCCTGCGCTCCTCTCAAGGGTACGTTTCCTGTTCTTCACGAGCAAATACACGAAGCCCTTGATCACCGAATATAGGAGCCTAAGCCCTTCAGACATGGAGGCAATCGGGGGGAGGCTCGAGATGTTCTTCAAGGCGTTCAACCTTCCAAGCTCCATGCTCGAGTCCGTCCTCGGCTCGAAGTTCACGGTCATCAGGGCAGGGGAACCGAAGGTGACGACCCCCATTCCTCCACAGGAGATCCCCGTGGAGGAATAAAGGGATCTCGAAATACAGAGTCAAGGAGAACAAAATTTGCCGAGCACTACCGAAGACCTCTGGTGGCTCTTCACCAGGCAGACCGTCAAAGTCACCCCCCGACAGAGCGTCCTGACCGCTTCCATGATAATGCAGAAGCGGAACTTCAGGCACCTCCCCGTCGTGGACGAGCTGGGTAGGGTCCTCGGGATGATCTCGACCCAGGACATAATCGACTCCCTGAACTTCGTCCTCTCCAAGCCAGATCTCAGGAACGAGGAGGTGCTGGAGTCGCTTGAGATCCCTGTCGAGAGGATCATGGTCTACAACAGCATCTGCGTGGAGCCCGGCGACAGGCTGGAAGAGATAACGAAGAAGATGACCTTCCACAACCTCGGCGGGATGCCCGTGATCGACGATCATGGCATAGTCCGCGGGATAATCACCCTCAGGGACCTCGTGGGCCTCATGGGCACGAGCTCCGACGAGATCGGCGTGCCGGTCTCGGAGGTCATGAACACCAACGTCGTCACGATCGACCAGGGCGAATACCTCTCGACCGCCGTCCGCCTGATGTCCGAGAACAGGGTCAGGCGGCTCCCCGTGATGACGAGCGGGAATGGCAACAGTCGTTTGCCCAAGGGGATCCTGTCGAACAAAGACGCGCTGAGCCATCTTGCGAAGGTCACGTCTAGGAGACTAGCGAGCGAGAACGGAGGTGGCGGAGGAGGAGCCGACTCTTCTTCGAGCAAGTTCGACACGCCCATCTCCGCTTTCATGACCAGGGACGCGATCATGGTAAGCCAGGACGACGACATAAGGGTCGCCGCCTCAAAGATGATGATCTTCGGCATCGGCGGACTAGTCGTCGACGACGAGCCCGCCGGGCGCGTAACTCTCGTGACGGAGAGGGACCTCGTGAGGACCCTCTCACGAAAGAAGGGGACGGACGTCCTCGTAAAGGCGTTGCAGTTCGAGCTGGAAGTCGAGAGGGCGAGGTCGCGCTCGGTCGGACACGGCTCCCCTTAACGGCTCGAAGAACGCGAAAGTTTAAAGACTTAAGAAAAATCCGGGTAAACTCCTAAGTGAGACTGGATGGGACACAGGAAACATTCTGCACCAAGGAGAGGGAGTCTGGCCTACAGGCCGAGGGGCCGGGCTGGAGATTTCTTCCCCACCGTGCACACCTGGCCGCAGATCAAAGGCTCGCCGACGCTCCTCGGGTTCCCGGCAGTCAAGGTGAGCACGATTCACACGATAACGATGGACGACAGGGAGAAGACCCCCAACTTCGGCAAGCCTCGCTTTAACCCCACGAGCGTTCTGGCGGTTCCAGACACATTCGTCGTCGGCCTTCGGCTCTACGCTCGGGAAAACGGAGCCGACAGGGCTCTCGGCGAGGTCTATGCGAAGAGCCTGCCAAAGGGCGTAGAGAAGAAGAGCGACGTGGACCCGGAGAAGTTCATCGAAAACTGGAAGCAGAAGCTAACTGGGGTGACGCGGATGACCGCGGTCGTCGCTATCACACCGAGGGACGCCGGGCTCACGCAAAAGAAGCCCATACTCTTCGAGGTTGGCGTCGGAGGCGGGGACATCGCAGCTCAGCTGGAGCATGTGGGCAAGGCCCTGGGGAAGCCGCTAAAGTTCTCTGACGTTTTCAAGGCGGGCGGTTACGTCGATGTCATAGGGATAACGAAGGGCCAGGGTTTCGAAGGCCCCGTCACCAGGTTCGGAGTAAAGAGGAAGCAGCACAAGTCGAGGAAGAGCGTGAGGGCTGTCGGCGTCATCGGTCCATGGCACCCGGCCGCTGTCATGTACACGATCGCGAGGGCAGGGCAGATGGGGTTCCATCAGAGGACAGAGACAGGGAAGAGGATCCTTAGCATCTCGAACCCCAAAGATGCCCCGATAACACCCAACGGGGGCTTCGAGCACTTTGGCGAGGTCAAGACCGACTACGCGCTTTTGCGCGGGACCGTCCCGGGGGCGAACAGGCGCATCGTCGTCGTGAGGTATCCGGCGAGGCCGAACCCAAAGAAGAAGGTCGCGCCCGTGCAGGTCTTGGAGGTCAGCACGAGGATAGCGGGGCGATGATGAGGTCATGGCAGTGAAGGTTCTCGACGCAAACGGCAAGCCCGGGGATGAAGTGGATCTCCCGGACGTCTTCTCCACGCCCCTTCGCCCCGACATAGTCCAGAGGGCGTGGTGGATACTAAAGTCCCACGGGCTGCAGCCCTACGGGCGCGACCCCGACGCAGGGGATAGGACGTCTGCGGAGGCCGGCAACCCACCGACGGGTCGAGGGATTTCGAGGATACCAAGGGTAAAGGGCGCAGGGACAACGAGGGCAGGTCAGGCGGGGGCGACCGCGAGCACCGTAAAGGGAAGGCTCCCACATCCTCCGAGGTCGGAGAAGGTGATCTATCGCAAGATCAACGTGAAGGAGAGGAAGCTCGCGCTCGACACGGCCATCGCCTTTACGGGGGACGCGAACGCCGTGGCGCTGAGAGGCCACAAGACAGGCAGGCTCAAGTTCCCGATCGTGGTCTCAGACGATCTAGAGGCAGTAGAGAAGACCTCTGCGCTAGAGTCGTTCCTCGCTGTCGCTGGTCTCTCCGAGGAACTGAAGCGCATCTACGGCGGAGTGAAGCGCCGTTCGGGGAAGCCGAGACTCCGCGGAAGGACGACTAGGAAAAAGGTCGGGCCGCTGATAGTCGTCAGCAACGACAGGGGGGTCGGGAAGGCGGCCGCGTCGATCCCAGGAGTCGAGGTGGCGCTGGTCGACAGCCTGAGCGTCCTTCCCCTCGCACCAGGAGGCGTCGCGGGCAGGCTCACCCTGTGGACGACCTCTGCCGTCCAGATCCTCGCATCAAGATCAGCTAGAAAGGAGGCGATCATCGTTGAGGCTTGAAGACGCGCAGAAGATAATATTCAGGCCCTACGTCACCGAAAGGACCTTCGACCAGATAGCCCGAGAGAACAAGCTTTGCTTCATGGTCGACGACCACGCGTCGAAGAAGCAGATCGCGAACGCGGTAGAGGCGCTCTACGAGGTGAAGGTCAGGGCCGTGAACACGTCGAGGACGATAATAGGGAAGAAGGCTTTTGTGCGCTTTACCCCCGAGGAGTCAGCGACGGACCTCGCCACGAAACTAGGCCTGGTGTAGCATAGAATGGGAAAGAGAATTCTTCAGAGAAGGCGCGGGAAGGGAGGCATCCAGTGGAGGGTCTCCCACAGAGGGAAGATCGCGCCGGTGCGTTATCCAAACGTCGTCGAAAGCGACGACAACGGCGGCGACTCGCTGCAACAGACCCGGATGGTCGTCAAGGCCATCCTCGACGAAAAGGGACGGAGCGCCCCGCTCGCGCAGGTCCAGCGCGGAGAACACGGCGCCGTATTCTACGTGCCCGCCGTCTCAGGCCTGGCGGTGGGCGATCAAGTTCAACACGGCTCCGACGCGGCCGTCACAAACGGGAACATCCTCCCTCTGAAGAGCATCCCTGAGGGCACGAGGATCTCGAACATCGAGCTGCGAACGGGCGACGGAGGAAAGCTCGTCCGCGCGGCAGGGGGCTCCGCCATACTGTTCTCCAAGGGTGAAGGCAGGGCGATACTGCGAATGCCGAGCGGGAAGAGCATCCTGGTCGGCGAGGACTGCAGGGCGACGATAGGAGAGATCGCGGGAGGAGGGCGGCTCGAGAAGCCGTTCCTGAGGGCCGGGCCGAGACACCACGCGATGAGAGCGAAGGGCATCCCATATCCCAGGATGAGAGGAATCGCCATGGCCGTGGTCTACCACCCGTTCGGAGGCGGCAGGCACCAGCACCCAGGCAAGTCGACCAGCACTTCGAGGAACGCGCCTCCCGGAAGGAAGGTCGGACTCATAGCTCCCCGGAAGACGGGAAGGAAGAGACTGGCCCGGACAACGGTAGAGGTCAAGGAGAAGTAAGGACATGCCGAAAGAATTCCGCTATAGAGGTTATACCGTCGACCAGCTCAACTCGATGAGCACCGAGGCGATCCTCCAGCTCCTTCCCTCGAGGGCGAGGCGCTCCCTCAACCGGGGGATCTCGGACGACAAGAGAAAACTCCTCGAAGACGTGAGGTCCCAGAAGGATGGCAGCCTCGAAGGCCAGATCAAGACCCACGCGAGAGACATGATCGTCCTCCCCGTGATGGTCGGGGCCACGATAGGGGTCTACACAGGCAAGGAGTTCCTCTCCGTCGAGGTCAAGCCCGAGATGATAGGACACTACCTCGGAGAGTACGCTATCACCAACAAGAAAGTTGTTCACGGGACTCCTGGAATCGGCGCTAGCCGCTCGAGCCTCTACGTCCCGCTGAAGTAGCGGTCGAGCGACCAAATCCCAAAAGACGACCAGGAAAATAACCACATTGTCGCTGGCAAAAGGCGATCGCTCGCTGCAGGAGGCGCTCGACTGGGCCATGGGCAGGCTCGCAAAGTCAGGCTACCCCGTCCGATCGAAGGTCCGCTTGCTCGTCGACCCCAAGCTCGAATTCATGGGGTATGCAGACGAGATGGACGGCATCCAACACATCGTCATCGCGGAATGGGCTCTCCAGTCGGAGATGCTCGGCGGCCTCCTCTTCCATGAGCTGGCTCACATCTATCACACAGAACGGCACTCGCCTTCGCACAAGTTCAAGGTCACCAACGCGATAATCACCGAGTTCAGCCAGAGAGAAGGCCTGAACGAGCGCGAGATAGGATACCTGGTCGAGGGATTCAACAACCTCCAGAACATAATAGTGGACGACATCGTCTTCGCCGTGATGGACGATGCGGAGAAGTCACAGGCGAGGAGGTTCTTCGCGGGATGGCTCGCCGACCAGCCTTCGGGCTACGCGCTCGTCGACGCGGCGGCCCTTACTCGAAACTCCTTCGCGACCGCTTCGCTGAAGAGGCACAAACTATTCGATGAGAATGACACCGGCGACAAAGAGCTGATGACGAGAAGCAGGGTGGTCGCGAAAGCCCTCGGGAAGAACGCCCAAGAGAAATACGACTCCATCGAGGCGTTTCTTATCAAGGCGGACGCGGGATGGGACGAGGAGACGTTCCACAACAAGCTTGTCAGCTACCTCGACCTGCTCGTCGACCTACTCAGAGAAAAAGAGCAGATGGAAGACCTGCGGTGACCTGACGCCTCATACCGACTTGTTCCGTCCAAAATTGAGCGCGTCATCGCCCCCGATCACCAGGTCGAGAAGGATATTCGAGAACGCAGGTGATGACATCGACGTCGTCGCGATCCTCAACGGAAGCCACGTGGACCCGAACTTCTTCTACGTGTCAGGCTACAAGAGCGGCCTCTTCGAGGGGAACCTGCTCTTTCTGTTCTCCGACGGGCACGTCGAGGTGCTGACCAATCGCCTCGAAGAGGGAGCCGCCAGAGAGAAGAAGGAGTTCGAGGTCCATGTCGAGAGGAGCTCCGACCCTGCTGAGCGTCGAAAGACGATGTCCTCGATTCTGAAAGGCTGCGCGCGGGTCGGGATAAACTTCCAGGGGGTCTCTCATCGCGACTACGAGGAGCTCGAAAAGACGCTGCGCACGAAGGAACTGGTCGACGTGTCGGACGCGCTGAGGAAATCGAGGATGGTCAAGGATCCTGACGAGCTGGACGCCATATCCAAGGCGTCTAAGATCATCTCGTCGGTAGTCGACCGAGTGCCTGAGATGGCGAAGGAAGGGATGACGGAGAAGGAGCTCAAGGGCGAGGTAGACTACGTCATCGTCAAGGAGGGCGCCGATTCTCCCTCGTTCGACAGCATAGTCGCTTTCGGCGAGAACTCTGCGATCCCCCATCACGCGGCGGGCGAGAGGAGGCTGCGCAGAGGCGACAACGTCCTCATCGACGCGGGGGCCAGATACAACCTCTACTGCTCGGACATCACTCGGACCTTCTTCTTCGGCCACGCTGAAAGAGCCCAGAACGAGGTCTATGCGAAGGTCCTCGAGGCACAAGCGAGTGGATTGGACGCCATCCGCGCGGGCGTCAGGGGGAGCGCCATCCACGGCATAGCCGCCAGAGTGATAGACGAGAGCAAGTTCAGAGGGAAGTTCACCCACGGCTTGGGCCATTCCATCGGCCTCGAGGTCCACGATGGACCCGCCCTGAGCCCTAGGAATCGAGACAGGCTCGAGGAGAACATGGTCTTGACGGTCGAGCCTGGCATATATCAACTGGGGAAAGGGGGAGTCAGGATCGAAGACGACGTGGTGGTCACAAAGGACTCGTGCAGGCAGCTGACAACCAGCACGAAAGAGTTGCTCGTCATCTGAGCCCCGGTCACAAGAACGACTTCATCAGATTTAGGTAACCTGTCTCTGGTATCGGGCGAGCGGGCGGCCGACCGTGCTCCAGGCTCACTTTGACTGTGCCGGCCTGTCAACGCAGTAATCGAAAACGTGGACCAACTGTCGCGAACCCTTGTTGAATCTACCGAAGAGATTCTCCCAGTTCGACAAAGTCTTTAATCAAAGTTTCAGTCGCGCTCACCCGCCCTGCGACCAACATGCGAGCGATTATCCACAGCATCCACTCTCAGGTCCCCCTGACCATCGCCGAGGAAGGGCTTCGATTCGGCACCATAATCAGCATGGACTCGCACTTGGACGTCTGGCTGGGTAGAGACGAGGCCGTCTACCCAGAAAAACTTCGAATCATCGTGGCGAGGACGGGCACTCACGCGGCGTTCCGTCACATGACGGGGGGCTCTCCCAAGTTCACAGGCACCACGGCCCCTAGCGAGGCCCAACCAAGGGTGGTGGTCGTCATCCCAAAGGCGATGGTCGCGAGGCATGCTATGGACGTCGAATCGAGGCTCCCAAAGTCGCTCAGGGTGCACGACCAGGACGAGTCAATCCGCTCCTCGCTCGAGTTCTTGGAGTCTGACATGGGCATCGAGGTGTTCCAAAGCCCGCCCACGAGCTTGCTGGGCCTGGTTCGTCGAACAAAATCGGCGGGGTCCTGGCTGCTCGACGTCGACGTCGACTACATGCACGAGATGCAGGGCGAATGCTACACGAGGATCTACAACCCGGCCCCAGGGGTGTTGCAGACAATGAACAAGGTCGTCGACTTCATCGAAAAGTCCAAGCCCAAGATCATCACGATATCGGAGGCCAAAGTCTCGGCAATCCGAGACAAGAAGAGCCGCTTCTCGTCCTTTATCGAGAAGTTGAAGGCGGCCGGATACACGGTCGAGGAGAGAGGGATATTCCCGAGCGATGAGGAGGTGACGAAGGGAATTTCCACCTGCAGAGAGTTCTATCGGTCCGTCGCAACCGGGCTAACGACCGCTCATATGGACGCGATGATGAGGAGCGATCTGGAGCGTTTCCAAAAGGAAGAAGAAGCCGCGGCCAAGAGTTTCTTCCGAAGCAAGGGTTACACAGTGTAGTTAGCGCCACGGCGAATGAGATAGACAGACGTCGCTGCGGCCGCTATCGCCGTGACCGCGCCCACCGGGTACGGCCCCACCGCTACTACTGGCTCTACGCGCTCGACACCAAATCCAGGATGGAACCGGGCATGAACCGGATCCAGCTTCTCGACGCGATCAATGACCACATTCTGGAAGAAGCGAGGCTAGAGGCACCTACGAAAGGTAGGCAAGCCGAGTTCGGGCACCCGCAATCCATGCAACGGTAGGTGTGCATCTAGGAACTAGGGTCGTATGAGGAGCAGTTGCGGCGCTCAGTTCCCCTCCGTCCGATTTTCCCATTGAGTCATGGTAGCATCGGTCGTCATCGAACTCTTGCAGTCTCGCAGGCTTCCTGCTACTACGTCAAGCAGACGTCGTGCGATTTCTTGGGGTCTTGGGGCCTAACCGGACTTGACGATGACCGTTCCCGTCATCCAGCTGTGGATGTTGCAATGATATGAGTACGTCCCGGGGACGGTGAAGGTCTGCGTGTACGTGCCGCCAGGAGTAATCATAGGTGAGTTGAACGCGCTCGCGCCCGTCGGCACACTCGTCGAATAAACCGTGTGGTTCACGGTGTCACTGTTGGTCCATGTCACAGTGTTGTTTACGCCGATGACCACAGTGATTGTGTCTGGTGTGTATCCGGGTGCCGCGCTGGCGCCTACACCTGCTCCGCTAGGGATTGTCACTGATGCAGATGCTCCGCGAGTGCTGGCGCTGCTGGCGCTAGAGGACAACGTCGGCGTCCTGGTTACGGTACTAGTGCTCGTGCAACCAAGTGCCCCGGATCCCCCTCCAGGCGCCTCGTTGACACAACTTGTAGAAGTGCTCGTCGTCTTGATCGGCGGCATTGTCGAGCTCGAGCATGTGGATTCTGGTGCCTCGCTAAGACATGCTGTAGTGCTACGTGGAGTCGGCGGCTGCATCCCAAAGTAGACACCTGCGCCCACTATCACAAGAATGGCGATGATTATCGCAGCCCCAGCCGTCGTCGACACCCCGACGTGCCGCTTACCAGAAGTCATGATTATTTTCGTTCGAGTTCGATTATAAGCCTAGGCTGCTATCTTTCCATAAGATTCTTTCGAAAGATTTCAGGGTTGCATGGCGCCAAATGGCCGATCTTCAGCTTCACGAAGTTCTCCTTCACAGTCCTTATATTTCCAATCTGTAGCGTTCTTCTAGAAGATTCTTTTGAAACGCGCGCATCCAGAAATGGCCCGTGCATCGGCCTACGTCGTATCGAGGCATTGGACTTTCTTCTGTGCGATGCTCGGATTCTTGTTGCTTCCATTCATGCCCGTACAGTTCACATCGGTATTGACGGCCGCGGTGTGGATCTTCTCGGGGATTCAATATGCGGTCGTCTTCACAATCTTGGGGACCTTTAGACTAGATTCCATTCCTATCTTCGCTGGCATCCAAAACATTCTCCGTCTCATTCTTCCTAACGGCATATTGCCTTTCACTCAGTCAATCGCGATTTTGATAATGTTCCTGGGTAATCTCGCCGCGGCATATTTCTTTAAGAAAGTCCTGGGAGGCAAGATGGTGAACAGGATACGCTTTTTTCGGTCGACCGGCGGAAGGGCTGACTGAATGTCTGACTGATTGACCAACTGACTAGGGATGCAACATTTCCCGGATCGAGGTCGGAAGCGTTTGACGACCGACTAGGGACGCTGGTGACGCCACATTGTGCGATAGGAAAAGGACTACAGTGAGATGTTCAAGAAGAAAGTAGCTATAGTTTGGAAAAACTTTGCGCCAAACCGACATCGGATATTGGCGGAAAAGAATAGCCAGATAGGAGAAATCCGATAAGGTTGTTCAGATTTCGCCAATACCACTTTTTCCGTTTGCAGATGTTTGGATGGCTCGTGTCTCGACTTTCTCAGGGATTTTAAGTAATCATCGGTTGAATCCGGATCAGGAACATTATTCGTCCCGAAATATAACGGCCCAAGAGGAAGAGGGTCAGCTCCCATGTCAAGACTCACGACCGAGAAGAGAGAGGAGATGCCCGATTCCGCATTTGCCTGCCCTATTGATAGAAAGCTCCCCATCAACGATGCTGCGCATGTGAGGAACGCGATGGCCCGCTTTGACCAAGTGATGTCAGAAAAATGCCACCCTGAGGAAGCCAAGCGGAGGATAGTAGCGGCAGCGAAGAAATTCGGAGTTGACGTCAAAGAGTTCGAGAAAGTGAAACATTTCAAGAGAGAATAACAGACCATATTGGTAATGTCTTCCGCGCTGATGGATTTCTCACCCTCTCCCACGGCACGGGACCTAGGATCGCTTTCGCTGTCATAACGGTAGGTTCTTGCTCGGTTCCGAGAGCGTCTTCCAGAATATAGGAAAGTAACGCCGGAAGGCGCATTAATTTAGCATTCCGTGACCATTCTATGCTCAAATTGCGTTATGGCACTATACTTTCCGTCCCATATCCTGTTAAATAGCTGGCCGAGCAACATAATGGCATGGACTCAATTGTTCACTTTGAAATTCCCGCGGACGATCCGACGCGCGCTTCCAAGTTCTACAGCGACGTATTCGGCTGGCAGGTCTCGCCAATGGAGGGTATGCCATACTGGATGCTCATAACGACCGAGCTCGACAGCAACCGCATGCCCAAAACCCCCGGCGCAATCAACGGAGGGATGGGGAAGAGGGAGGGCCCTCTAAAATCGATCGTAGTCACCGTAAACGTCACTGACATCGACAAGGCCCTGAAGACGATCGAGGCGAAGGGAGGGAAGACCGTCCAAGGTAAGCAGGCCGTCGGCGACATGGGTTTCACGGCCTACTTCAAGGACAGCGAAGGGAATGTCGTGGGCCTTTGGCAGTCTACGGGCCAGATGTGAGCATCTAGCCTAGAAACAGTCGAAACTCGTCAGACCAGAGAGCACACCTCTCTGGAACTCTTTTTTTGACTGCTCGCAATGTCATTAACAACGAGGTTGTCGTCTTCAACCGAACGCCGAGACGACGCTAGATCTTCCAGGTCAGCACCCTCTCGGCGATTGCCAATCGCGGCAAGAACTCTGAGGATTCGAGCGGGTCGGAGATGCACCTTCTGGCCCTCATATCCCAGCCAGGTTGTCGCGTTAAGTCATGGGAAGCGCTTCGACGGCCATCGGTCGGTTGATGAGCCTCTCGAGCTTCCGCTCGCCTTAGCCTGCTAAAGGCCGCCGGACCTGCCAAACTCGTCATGCGCAGGCCAAGGACGGCGCGAGCGCCCGAGCTCATATCGGCTGAAAAGCCCTGGCCGCCTGGGTAAAGTCAAACGCTTCCGACATGTCGTTTGCAGCGGCGTCCCTCGTGCTGAGGGCGGCCAATCCGTAACGGGTTTCGATGAACTTCAAGATTGAGGTGTGGTCGTTTACGGTGCTGTCGACGAAACCCCTCTTCGCAAAGGGCGAGACCACGGTGCACGGGACCCTGAAGCCGTAGCCATACTTGTCGACCTGCGGCGGAGGGACGTGGTCGAAGAAGCCTCCAAAGTCGTCATATGTCAGGAACATCGCGATCGAACCCCAATCTTTTCCGCTACCCAGCCTGTTCACGATCTCGTCGGCCACATAGTTCTGACCGAGCTGGATGTTTTGGGAGGGATGCTCGTCTCCCCCCGCAGCCCCGATTATCCAAGAAACTTGGGCCAGGTCACCGTTCTGCACATCCGTCACAATCCGCGCCGGCGGGACGAACTTGGCATCGGCGCCAGGAGTGTTCTGCACGTACTCGAAGTTTTTGAGCCATGTCGATGAGCTGTAGACCCTCCAGGAGACGCCGGCGTTGTCGAGCTGCTGGAATATCGGCGGAAACTTGATCGTGGCGGGAGCGTTGTCGTCCATAATCCCTCCACAGGTGCCAGCGACGAGTGAGAGGTGGTTGGGCAGGCTCTCGCTCATCACCGAAGTGAAGTACCGGTCGCAAAGCACATACTGCTGAGCCGCCTTCCAGTACCGGGGGATGTCCGCCGAATCGTAGTAGCCCATGGTCTCCTGGTTCCCCTCGGAATAGACGAAGCCATCCATCTTGCCGCCATCATAGTCTTTGTGGGCGACGCTCCAATTGTGGTTCATGTCCACAGGGGTGAGGTTCGAGTCATGAAACGGTGGATAGCAGTTCTTCGACCCCGGAGCCTTGGGCAAGCAGTAGTTCTTCCCTAGAGTCCCGTCAGCGCCAGGGAATGTCCCGAAATAATTGTCGAACGTGTGGTTCTCCTGAAAGATGACGACGATGTTCTTGATGGCCGCCGACGGTGCCGCGGCCTGGCTCCTTGCGTTGCCTCGCAAGACGCTCGCTTTCGATGGTCGTATT
>JAPCJN010000038.1:14264-15206 GCA_027886925.1 Nitrososphaerota archaeon | reverse complement strand
GATATTGGTTGTATGACCGCCGCTCGTTTCGTTGATTGTGAGCCGGAACGTTCCGGTGCCAGTCCCGTTTATCTTCACCTCATATTGCGCCGGCGATCCGGCAATCGCGGCGTACTGAACTCCGTCTTGGTCGATGAATGTCCCGCCGCCGATGTCCTCTGAGATGGTGCCATTGCCCCCATTCCACCCCAAGACATTCCCGTTCTGGTCAACTATCTGCAGGTTTGCGTTTGAGTGTATCGTGAAGTCTGTGGAGTCTTCACCGGCTTTCGTCGTCGTCGAGTAGGGGTACCGGTAATTGGCGGGGTCGTCGGGCGATCCACTAACAATGCTCCAGACGATGTCCTGCACGAGCGAATTCTTGGGCAGCGCCCCGTGGGACGCAGCTCCTCCTCCATCGCTTGGAGAAATGAAGTATTTTGCCGTCGCGTCGTTGTTTTCCGCTCCCCAGAGCGGGACGGTCCCATCTCCATCGCCAAAAATAGGGGTAAGGATTGTCTTCGCACCATTCAGTGTTACATACTCGTTCGCCGCCAGCTCCGACTGTGTGGGGGTGCCCATACTGTATCCCGCAAGGGTTTCCGATTCGTATCCGATAATCGTGTAAAGCTTGACGCTACTTGGGAAGACTGGACTAGTCGGCGTACCTATCATGGAGTTGAATGTCTGGGCGGCCGCGAGCGCGTCGGGATTGAAGGTCAACGTATTGTAACCGTATGCGCTGTTGTACGCGATTCCGAACGTAGTGTCGAGCGAGAGGTATCCGTTGCCTGTCTGGATGAAAGGGACCTTCGGAAGGAGCTGATACACTCCGGGCCAGTTTTGCATCATGAGCTTGAACTCTTTGACGTTCGCGAGTCCGTTATCCAGAGCGTATCCTTCAGTGAGTCCGTAGTAGACCTTTGGCGAGCCGAAGAACGGGGTCCCCATCGTGATTATGCT
>JAPCJN010000038.1:8617-14254 GCA_027886925.1 Nitrososphaerota archaeon | reverse complement strand
AACCCTCGCTGCCCTTGACGGGCTCGAATTGACGTAGGCCGTTGCTATGAGGCCGCCCATGCTGTGTGCTACCAGGATGACTTGCTGAGAGTCGTTGGCGGTCCTTGCCTGATTGACGAGGGCATCAAGCTCACCGAGGTGAGGGGAGTTGTCTAATCTCCAGTCGTATGGGAAGACGAAGAGGCTCTTGCCCAATACATATCCGTGATTGACAAGAGAGGTCACCAGGGGGCCGTAGAAGTTGACCTGCGATGAGCCGCTTTGGAGAATGTCGGTGGCGTAGATGGATATCCCCGACGGCTGAGTGCCGTCGGAGTTGAGCGAGAGGTCGCTGAAGTGGTAGCCAAGGGAAAAGGGAATAGGCCACACTTCGTGACATCCGATGAGGCCGCAACCTCCCCCACTGGTGCTCGACTGAAGCTCGGACCCGCCTATCCCCGGGATAATAATGACTGGGAGAGCTCTGTGCTCGGTCGTGCTGCTAACCGTAGCGCCTCCGACGGATACAGCGACCGAAGATTTGGCAGTTACTGAGGACATTGTTATCAGCGATGGATGGTCTGACGTGGCGTTAACGATGAACACGTAGTTCCCCCTCTGGGACTGCTGCGTGAAACTCACCGTAGTATCGAAGTGCCCGCTCGAGTCGGGCTGCAAAGGCTCGTAGTTGTAGCCCTGCCACTTTTGCAAAGCTCCATCCTTGATCGTGTAGAGGTTCACGTACTGCTGCTTCGGGACAACATCGCCCTGCAGCTCTATCGAGCCGGGGATGGAGACTGAACTGGCGTTGCTCTGCACAGTCACAGAAGGCGCGATGACAAAGTCGAGCAGGATTTGCTGGGCGAACGCGTTTGGCGACGGGCAGTTCACGAAGCAGTCGAAGCGAACATTGATCGTGATGTCGCCGAGGCCGTAGTAGTCAAGAGAGTCGTCGAAGGTGCCAGAGGCCGTGAGCTGGCCGCTACTCCCCGTCGCCGACTTGCTCCCAGTAACTTGGTCAATCTCCAGCCTCGAGGATGTAACAGCGCTCTTGTAGGGGTTGGCGGCGGAGGTCACGCTAATCGAGACTTTCGCGCCAGCGTCCTTCAGGAAGACGAAATTGGCGTTCCTGTTGCTGTCCGCGGTAAGATTCTTGGCGGCGAAGGTGGCGCCGTTGACCGTTAGAGTAATCGTCCCGCTCGTCGCTGTGTAAGGGGTGGCTGGGACTGCTGCTGCCAACACTTGGTTGGACGCGGGACCTTGAGTCCCCGGCTCGATAGCGGCGAAGAGAAGAGGGAAAGGGCTTACCAGCAGGAGCAGCATAACGAGAACAGCGAGAAATCCTCTCTGACCAGCCACATACAATTTGGCGATCGGCGATTGTTAATCCTTTGTGAATTTGAAATATGGGGCCCCCAACAACGAATTGTTTGGGTTGCCTGCCCTTGGCAGACAAGAGCGTGCTCGCAGTCGGCCGCGAGTGTCTTGTGGGAGTCGACCGATTCAGAGCTTATCCCGATCACCCCCGACCCTAGGTTCCCTGAAATCGGAATACCAGTCACGGAAGGCACCTGCCCGGCAGTGCACCACGCGGTGTTGTCTTTCGGATGAAAATAGGGGACGACGTTCCCACGGCTAGGGGGGCGCCAAGGGTCACGGTGTCGCCTTGTTGCGAGACCAGAGAAAGGTCAGGGGCGCGGTCGCCGACTCATTCCTGCACCCAAAATCGCTCGCTCCTTCTTTTCCCTGACTCTCATCACGCTAGACGCCGGTAGACGGCTTTAGAGCTAAGGCACCGCCCTTGATCTCTAGCTCATAAACCTCGTTCACGTCGAGCCTTATCCCGAACATGTCATATTCGCTCTCCGTCAAGACCATCGTTATCTTTGGATAAGCTAGCTCTCTCCCTTGCGGCATGAGGCCCATCCCTTGCAACTGCGAGACCATGTTCTGGACCATCCTGTTCTCCTCACCTCCCATCCCATACATCTGCCCCGATGTCCTTTGCTTGACCTCTACGAGTTCGATCTGCTTCGCGGCCGAGCCTGTAAAAGGGTCCATGACGCTGCTTATCCGATGGACCTTGACTTGCACCATGAAAAAACCACTCTGTTAGAGAGTTATATCCGTATCTAATTCGGCGGCTGGAAATCTCCTAGACCGTCTCTTCCCTTTCTTGCTCGTCTAGGTCTTCTTGCTCGCCTTCGTCGGCATCGGCTGCGTCGAAATCGTCTTCTTCCTCGTCAGGCGGGATCTGAAGAGCACCAGCGCTGGGTGGCAGTTGTTCCGCCGCCTCCTCCTGTTTCACTTTGACGATGACGTCTGCCGTTGCGGCGCTCTCTGGTGCCTGAACCGCCTGCTCCATTTGCGGGGGTGCTCGGGCCGCGTCCTCGATTTGCGCTTGCCTGCTCATGAGCTCCTCGATGTATTCCGGACTGAGGACCCTGGCCATCGAGAGGTTCACCAGGCTGTTCTGCGACGCGTCTCCCGTCACGCGTCCCATCGGACCACTCTGCTGCCGCCACTTCAGCTTGCTGTGGCCGCTCTTCGATGTGTAGATTATCCCGAGGACCTCGTTTGCGTTCACGAAGGTGATGTCTCTAATCTTCTTGAGCGTGACCTTGTCTGCAGCCTCGATGTAGATAGAGCCGGGGTCCATCTCCTTCTCTGGGAAGACCTCCGGGTCCCTCAGGTAGGATTCGGGGATGAAGCTCCTGCAGGTGCTGTTGACAAGGAACCTTCTGAAAGCTTCAAGATGACAAGTTACGTCTATTTCCACCATAACATCTCTCCTGCCGAGATGCTGACGACCCGTAATCGCTCATATTTGAATCTAAGGTCTTATGACTTTGCTGTGTCTTTTGCTGTTGTGGCGATAAGCATGAAGCCACACTAATAGACTGATTCGATAAGGCACTGCGAAGTCAGCTGAATGAGACGACAACATCGTAGCCGTGAACGTGCTTTCGAGGCGCGAAAGTCGCAACATATAGGTCTCGTTTCGGGGCTTCCGTTCGGAAATCATTGCGAGGGTTCTCCAACTCAAGATCGTAATCACCAAGTCATACGGGCTAATGCGGTCATCACCCACGCAATCCGACGGTATCCGAGCGCGGCCTATCTTCCATCGCCGCAAGCCTCCTTCCGGGCCGATCGAATTGCGTTTTCTCCTCCGCGTGATACCCAAAGAGCACGACAAGCAAGCTTTCTTTGCCTCCTCGAAGGCGCTCGCGAAGAACTTGGGCGCGAGGGTGACACACCCGAGATGGACGTCCTACGGCGCCCTAGAGATCGACGTCTTTACTCCCTCAGTGCAAGACTTCGAGCTCTTCACCTCTGTCGTGGAGCCTCTCGCTGAGGTAGAGTTCACCCGGAACCTTGACGAGCCTCCTCGCTTCCAGACGAAGGAGAAGATCATCGAAGAGGCCGTGGGCTACTTCAACTCGGAGAGGTATTGGGAATGCCACGAGGTCCTAGAAGGCGTCTGGCGCCCCGCAAAGGGAAAGGAGAAGCCGCTGGTGCAAGCGATAATCCTCATCTGCGCGGCTCAGGTGCACGAGCAAAGAGGAGAAACCGACGTCGCGCTCAGCATCTACAGGCGGGCCTTGCCCCAGATCTCTTGGGAGGAGAAATCGTATTACGGGATAGACATCCCGCGTTTGCGGAAGAAGGTCGAAGACGCCATAGAGAAGGGCGCCGTCTCCCCAGTCCGGATCTAGTAGGGGGAGGACGCGCTAACCGAAGACCGGAAGGTTCAGCGGGCTGTCTCGTTCCGAAAGCGCCTTGGCCGGCCTCGAGGCCACGGCATCGACGAGCAAAGTGCCGACCGACAGGACTAGCGCGGCAACCGAATCTGCGCTGACGAGCGCGCCCCATTGAAGGGCGACAAGCGCGAAGACGACGACAGACAGGACGGCACCGAACAAGAAAGCGACTCTAAGGCCTGCAAAGGAGATGACCGAGTCGAGGGCCAGAACCGCTCCGACAAAGAAAAGCGCTCCCTGAAGTTCAGAGAAGACGACGGTCCCAGGAAGGAGGGGCATCTCGATGCAGTTGGAGCACGGGAGCGCAGCGTTGCCTGCGTAGTACGCGACGAAAACCGCCCATGCACCGTTGAGCAGGGTCAGCACGGAGCCCAAAATCCTGATAGGCGACAAGCGCTACTTCAGCATCCGAAGCTTGTAGAAGCCCGCTTCTATTACCTTGTTCACGTGGTCCTTTACGAGGAAGAGCCTGTGGACTGTCTCGCCGTCGTCTGTCCCGATAGTCCAATCAGGCCCGACAGCGAACTCGTGCTGGGTGCCGTTCCTGGTGCAGGTGTGACTGATCGTTTTCCCAGGCTTGACCCCGAGGCTCATCATGTAGACACCCTTGATGTCCGTGCATGTCAAAATCCCCCACTGCTCGTCGTCTGGCAGCTCTTCGAAGCCCACGCTGGGCTTTAGCGGTTCTCCGTAGCGCTTATCGTCGCAGAAGAGCTTCTTGCAAGACCTGCAGGTCCAGACGTCGACGACCCCCTGAAGGTAGTTGTCCCTGTTCACGTTGACCATCCCCGCGAGGACGATCTCGTGGCTGTGCTGGCCTCCGACTGTTTTCCCGTCGCTGCTCATGGCGTAGCTCTTCTTCCTCCCCTTGAACCACTACCATTTGTGCCCTTCGATTCGCCCGGAAGCAGCGGCAGGAGTTCTAGTGTCAGCCTGTCCACGAAAAGGCGCTTCTCCTTCCTCTGCCTTATGAGCTTCTCCTCGTATGTCCTGAAAAGGTTCGAGAGCGCCAGTCGCGGATGGACGGCCAGATATGACTCGCCTTTCCCGTCCATTATGAGCATCCCTCTGGCAGAGAGGGACTGGGCGGCCTTCTTTTGGTCGGCTCCAGAAGGCCTCCATCGACCCTCCGTAAGGGCAATGACGTAGAGTTCGGCCTCTTCGAAGGAGATTTCGAGCTGCGAATGCAAGTCCTCGACGAGGGCACTCCTCTCTCTGGGCATGCCAAAACGCTCGACCATTGCGATTAATAATCGTGCGGAGTCATGCGTTTTTCTCCGCCCCTATAGTTAGAAAATGTGATTCTTTCAATATTCTACTTCCAGGAAGCCACCCATTATAGGCTCCTTGAACACACACTAGGAGCATCAGATGACACTAAGGAACGCCGTGTTCGAGACGTTTGCAATTCTTGCAATCCTGTTCTTACTGGGCTTCGGTTTTGTGGCCTATGCCTTCTCACCTGCCTTGGACCGTGCGTCCCTGGAGAGCAACGGCTCTCCGACCGGGGAGACTGCGGCTGCGATAGGGAACTCCCTGAGCTACTCTTTGGTCCCCCTCCCGGTCTACCTGCACCAGACGCCCCGCTCCAATTACTCCTTCAAGGAAGGCGGAGCATTGATCGTCATCTCTGGCGACGTGCTCAGAGTGACGACCAGCTTCATAGGGTCCGCGAATACCGCGTTCTCCGTCGTGCTCCAGACCGGGGACCGTAACCTTACACTTGGCTCGGTCAAGTCGACCTCGTCAGGCAGCGGGCTCTTCAAAGGAAATACGACCCTGGCCTCTGGCACTTACCATGTCGGGCTGCTGATATTCATCTCGGGCAAGACGAGCGGGCTCGTCATCCCGGCACTGCTCGCAGCACTTATTGGCGCGCACCTGGCGATGATCA
>JAPCJN010000038.1:1140-8607 GCA_027886925.1 Nitrososphaerota archaeon | reverse complement strand
GGCGGTCAGCGATCCCAGGGCCTACTCGATCTCCCTGGGTACGGCCACCTCTACCTCGACGACGTCGACAACTAGCAGCGCAACGTCAACCAGAAGCAGCGCGACGTCGAGCGCCTCCACCAGTCACGAGGAGACGAGGACGTCTACTACGAGCCCGGCCACCACCACCACCACCGAGCCTTCCCAGTCGTCTCGCTCGAACGAAATTGAGTTCACCCCAGTCAAAACCTCCACGGCCCCCAAAGGGTACGGATATGGTGTGGGAGGTGGCGAATACGCGATCACGGGCGGCAGCGCCTACTTCAGCCTCGACTTTTCAGGACAGAATCCCAACACGCACTATCTGATCGTCCTATCTGTCAACGGGACCGCACGCACGATAGGGAACTACACCACGAACGGCGAGGGCGTAGGGAAACTCGGGGCGAGCACCACTCTCGGTGCCGGGACTTTCGTCCTTGGTCTGACCGTAGTCGATTCGTCGAGCTTCTCCACTCCAACGCTAGTGCTCGCAAGCGTCCCGTCTAGCTTCATCGTCAACATCCACGCGACGTCGACCACGACGTCGACGACCGCTTCGACCACTTCGACCACCGCAACCTCCGAGAGCACTCCGAGAGGGGAGGGGCCGTCTTGGGAGTTCAAGCTCGTCTCGGTCCCCGTTACCAACGCCACCGCAGGATATCGCTTCGCCACATCCGGCACCGCGGTAGTCTCCCTCGCCGCAAGATACTCCTTGCTCGAAGTCGAGCTAGGGTTCCAGGACGGAAACCCCTCGACGGCCTACAAAGTCGCTCTCTCGCTCAACGGGACCATCGTCGATGTCGGCGCCATGACCACCAACAAGGATGGAGGTGCAGTCCTCCAGGCCGAGATCCAGGTCAACCCAGGGAGGTACATGCTGGGTGTTTTGGTCTACGACATCTCGACGTTCAAGAACAGCGGCCCGGTACTTGTGATGGTAAGCGACCCGAACACGCAGCTCGCATCGATTGCTTCGTCCACACTGGGAACTTCCTCCTCCTCTTCCTCCTCCTCATCCACGTCTCAGGGATCGACTCAGGCGACCACCACCCTCACCACGACCGCGAAGACGATAGACGCAGGGACCGACGTCGAGAATGAGATCGAGCACGCTGTCAACAACTTGACCATCCCCGCGACGATCGAGGTGACGCCGCTCTCGAGCAGCACCACGGTGCTCGATTCACGCTTCTCGATTTCGGTGGGCCAGCAGGTCGGGAACGGCCTGATTGTGGCCATATCCGGCACGAACGTGACGGGACCGAGAGTGCTGCTCATCAACATGAGCAGGACCTCCCCCCTGGCTCTCTATCCGGCCCTCAACGTCACCCTTGACGGGATACCAGTCGTCGAGGCTTCCTCCTCGCTTCAGGTGCTGAATCCCGTCGCCGGCGATCCGGCCAGGTACGTCCTCGTCGCGACCTCCACTTCCGTCCAACTCCTGGTGTCGATCCCCCACTTCTCCCTCCACCTCATCCAAGTCGCCGGCGTCATCGTCCAGGCCATCCAGACGTCCCTCGTGCTTGACGCACCTCTCCTCGCAGGCTCAGTCCTAGTGATCACCCTGGCCTTCGCCGTCGCTTACGCGGCGAGGAAGAGGGTCTCCACCGTCCTCTTGTGAGGGAGTTGCAAAAAATCCCCATCTCATAGGGGCGAAAAAAATGCAACAATATAGAAACAGGTTGAGGATAATCTCGGACGTCCTCTCAGCCGCCCTCACGTCCAGCGGGGAGGAGGGAGGGGTGAGCCTCTCGGCCCTTATGCGACGGTCCAACCTCTCCTACCGAGGGGTCGAGCAACTCCTCTCGCAGCTCCTCGCCGCGGGGCTGATGACGGAGCGCAAAGCGGACAACGGCGTGAGGTACGTGGTCAGCGCAAAGGGGTGCGAGTATCTGGCACACTTCCGACAGTTCGAGACCTTCGCCGAGTCCTACGGTCTGCGGCTCTAGCGGCGCCTGACGCAGATTACAACTCCGTCATTCTTTTAGAATGGTGATTCGAAGTTGCTCCAAATGGGCGAAGAGGGGGGGCTCGATTCGGCCAAGGTCATGCGAATCATCAACCACCCCATCCGCAAGAGGATCATCGAGCTCCTCGCCGTGAAGCCCATGTCCTGGAAGGAGCTTTCGACCGAGCTCGGCGTCAAGACGGGCTCGCTCTACCACCACCTGGACATGCTCGAAAGGATCGTCACCAGGGACTCCCAGCGCAGATACACGCTCACCAAACTGGGCCAGGAGATCAATTCCGAGCTGAGCGACGAGAGGAACAGCCCCGCGCAATCGATGCAGGGGATCGAGAAGGCGATGAAGAGGAGGACCATCGCGGGCATCGCGAGGGACGTCCTTGTCCCCCGCGGCCTGATAGTGCCGCTCACCTCGACCCGGCGACGGGCCCTCGCAAGCCTCGCTGGTATCTCGGCGCTGTCGATAGTCCTGCTGGCGGCCTCCGGCGACGAGCTGATACTCTTCTCCTTCTCGCCCTCGACAGGCCTCCTCTTCTCGGTCGCGACTTATTTGGGTAGCCTCGTCGCCCTTGCGGCCATCGCCTCCGTCGCCATCTCGACGGCGTTCAAGGAGCGGGGTGACCCCGTCACGCTTCTGACTTCCTCCGCCCTCTCATTCATCCCCATCTGCTTCTTCGGCGCTTCGCTGCGCTTACTCTTCGCCGGAGCCTCGCCGAGCTCCGCGTCGTTCCCCGCCTCCATCTTCGCGAACGGTGCCGTCGTCACTGTAACTTTCGCCTTCTTCCAGGCCTGGGGAGCCGGGGTCGTCGGGGCGGGGATGAGCGTCGCATCCGGCCTCAGGGTCGAGAAGACACTCGTCGTGAGCTTGGTCGTCCTGTATGCGACGATGCTCATAATCTTCCTGCAGGGCGGACGCCTGATGTAGTTGGCTACCGCTTCTTCTTCACGGTCTCGCGGGAGTTCCATAGGAACTGGAAGTAGTCCCGCGCGAAGCTCGCGAGCCCGGGATGGTCAGCCCAGATCGCGAGGGCCGAGTTTGCGCTCTCCTCCCTCCCGCCTCCTCCGAGCAGGAGGACGACCTCCTTCGAGTCAGCGATGACTCCTCCCCCGAACATCATGCTCCTTGACCGCACCTCGGCTCCCGGCGACAGGGCCGAGAGCGTCTCGTCGGCCAGTTCCAACGACGTCAGGACAGATATCTTCACCCCTCTCTCCTTGAGGGCGCTGAGAAGAGCGGCGACCTCGTCCGCATAAGGGGCTATCCCTACGGGGAGGGCGATGAGGAGCTCGTCCCTCGAGTTCAAGACCGTGTTCTTCACCCGCGAGAGTATCTCCGACGTCCCCCTGACAATCCAGATCTCGGGCCTCTCCTGCTCACCCTTCTTCTCATAGATGCTCACGAGTTCCGTCAGCGCGACCTTCTCCTTTTCCCTGATGTCGGACTCGTGCTGCGCCCTGAGCTCCTCGATGGCGCTCGCCGGAGGCTTCGCGGTGTAGAGGATCGGCCTGCTCCGCTGCCTGTCGACCCACCCCTTCCGATGGAGCGACTCGAGCGCCTCGTAGACCTTCGAGTAGGGGACCCTCGCGGCGCGGCTCACCTCGCTCGCGGTCATCGTCCCAGCCTCTAGAAGCGCGACATAGGTCCGGATCTCTGTCTTCGTCAACCCCAGGCCTTCGATGGCGGAGGCCGCCTTCTCGCTGAGCGTCATCTTACTCGCCCATTACAACGGCGTCATAGCGTCGCCGCGGCGACCATGCACGTGAAGATCAGGATCAGCAACACCAACCCGGTGACGGAGGCCACCCTGAGCCTCTTCGATGCTCCCACGAGTTGTTGTGGTGGCGGCCCAGGGGTCCTCATCATCTCCTGCGTGAGCCGGACAATCTTGTGGCCCGTCGGGGCGATGACGCCGAAGACGAGCGCCCATGACACCAGCGTCAGCAACACCCCGATGGAAAGGAAGATCCCGAGGTTCGTGTCCGGCCTGAAGACGCTGAAGTCGCCGTTACCCATCTCGACGGCGAGCCCGATCCCGAATATGGGCGTGACGAGCGTGAAAACCTCCGAGTACCTGATGTACTTGGGAAAGAGCTTGACCATGAGCTCGCCCCTCGACGCCGGAGTGAGAGAGGGGAGCGTCGGGCCGATCAGCATCGCAAAGACCATGGCGGCTCCTAGCCACCCGACGGCGCCGAAGACGTGCAGCCAGAGGAGCACCGAGAAGCCCACCGTCAACGGTTGTGACCAGTCCTCTTCGATTAATAAGCGCTACATCGCAGGATCAAGGGAAGAAGGGGCTCTCCGTCCGGCCCCACAGGGGGGTGGGGACTAACTAGAGCCCGCTTAGAGATAGCCTATGCCCCGACCGTGAAGTGGACGACCGCAAGCTGTCCCCAGTTGTCAGCGCCTACCACCGTGTACACCCCTTGCGCGAACGGCTGCGGATTGGCAAAGCTGCTCGAGTACACGTATTCCAGCGAAGCGCTCGTCGCTGCCGCCCTCGTCGTCACGGCGGCGCTCTGTCCTCCCTGCTGCGGAAGTGGCCCGGTGAACACGTCGCTGTTGGGCTGGAAGACGTAGTAGCTCAAAGCCGAAGTGGGGACGATGCACATCATGTTCTGTACCCCGTGGATGCTGAGGACCGTCCCCGATGTGAAGTTCGCATCAGTGTAGTATCCTTGGAGGACCTCGAAGGTGACAGGCCCGTTGTTGCAAAGCGGGTTGAACTGGACCCCATGGTAGTCGTCGACGCCCGTGACGTTATTCGCACGAGAGAGGTCGTTCGTGACGGTCGCGTTCACGACGAACGCCGTCGATAGCGGGCCTTGGCTTGGAGTCACCGAAAGGACGAGCGCGATCCCGAGAGTCTGGCTGGTGACGGTAGTGACCGCCGTAGATCCCGACACAGTCGAGGTCGACAAAGTTGACGAGCTCGAAGACGCCGAAGAGACCGTGGAAGTCATCGAACTGGTGGTGGTGCTCGCGCTGCCCGTAGATGTTCCGCCAAGGACAAAGACTCCCGTGACAGCCGCGACGACGCCCACAGTCAGGGCAAGCAGGCCGTAGGTCTTCCAGTTAGACGCGTGTTTTGCGTTCTCCATCGATCATCACGCGGCATGGTAAGGGGGCCAGTGCCATAATCCTAACTCTGAGAACACCGCATACGAAACGTTCTAGCTGTCAGAACAGGCCTTCGTGCGTCTGGGAGGAACTGAAGCTCCCTCTATGAGCTTCTGCTTATTACCTGTTTCAGGTTTCCGTGCATGCTGGCTGCCACCTCAATGAGGGGCTTTGCCTCCTTTACGCCCCTAGTCCTTGAGATCAGCGTGACGGCCGCCTGTATCTCCTTTTCGTCGTCGCCTTCCACAGTCACCACTGCGTCGAAAGCTCCCAGCACCAAGTCCACGACCTTCACCGCAGGTATGGCCCGAATCTCGTAAAGTCCTTTCCGGTCTGCATCGCTGTAGACCGTGACTAGAACGAACGCTCTCTTTTGGATCAAGACCACCCGGGTACTTTTTTCTCCGCGAGCCAATCGTCGGCGCGGTGCCTATTAGAGCTTTAGTGTCGACATCTTTCCAGATATGTCTCGTAGTGTTGCATGGTTCCCGTTTGCGAAACCGGGGGTAGCCGTGTTACTTCGAGGCGTTGTGGTGCAGGAGAACCAATTGCCTCAGGTTCCCCATCAGCTTCGGGAGCCCGTGAGAAAAGCGTAACCTGGTCTCCGCGTCTCCAGCCCTTTCCGAGGGCAAGGCGCACGCCTGCGTCCTCCAGTTGGTAACCTGGCATGAGGTTATCCCGTGCGCGGGCATCCTGATCATCCCGGTGCCGACCAAGTAGTAGCCAGTGCGAAACGCGTATTTTTCCGGTGTCAATGTCATTTTGGCTCACCCAAACGTATATTTCAACGACTATTAAAATCTATCTTTGACTAACCAAATGCATATATTCATCCTGAAAACAGCGTTTTCTCTGTGGCTATCCGAAGCTTCAAGTTTGTGACCAACCCGAAAGCTATCGACGCAGTCGCCGACGAGACGCGCCGGAAGATAATCTACCTTCTCAGGGCGAAAGAGCAGACCGTGAGCCAGCTCGCGGAGGCGCTGGGGAAGACTCCCCAGGCCATCTATCACCAGATCCGAAAGCTCACGGAGGCCGAGCTGGTCGAGGTCGCTCGAGAGGAGCGCGTCGGGCACTTCATCGAGACCTACTACCGGGCGACCGCGGAGGTGTTCGAGTTCAGGCACGGAGAGCCCGGCGCGGGGCGCGGCGGCGGCAAGTACCACGTCACGTCCGGGTTGCAGGCCCTCCCGAAGATAGGGATCCCCGTCAACCTCGACAAGGACGCCGTCGAGCAAATCAACATGCTCAAGGCGAGGATATCCGACCGGGAGGTCGACGCGGAGCTTGAGGAGAAGATAATGAGCCTCGAGGACGTCGACTTTCTGGGAAAACAGCACCTCTACTTTTTCGCAAAATATGCGAAGATGTCGAACAAGGAGTTCGAGGAGAACATCGCAGACGAGAGGGAGATAATGAGGCTCCTAAAGTCGATGACGAAGGCCGCCGGCGAGAAGAAAAAATAGCAGCGCCTGCTTCAGGCTAGGCCTCTTTGGCCATCCACTTTTTCTCTTCGGCCGTCGGAGTAAGCTTGTGCCCGACCGACCAGAGAAACATCCTCGCCGTCGACGGCCCTACGTGTTGGAACCTCTTCTGAAGGTCTGATTGGAGTGCGGTCTCGTCCTTTCCGAGGGAGTCGAGGTATTCACGAAACGAGCCGAAGTCCTTCTTCAGCTTCAAGAACTCGTTCGCGTTTTGGATGGTGGCCTTGATCTTCCTCTCGTTCTTGACTATCCCGTCGTTGCTCATCAACGATTTGACGTCCTTTTGGGTCATCTTCGCCACCTTCTCCGGAGAGAACCCCGCGAATGCCTTTTGGAAGTTGGGCCACTTCTTTTCCACCATCGTCCAGCTGAGACCGGCTGTGAAGAGGGTCTTGCTCATCCTTTCAAAGTACCCTGCGTCGTCCTTCGGTCGAGTGACCTTCCCACCTGTTGGCAAGCCATTTGACCAAAGGGGTCTCTCAGTATAAGGGTGGCGGTAGCTCGTTCTGGATGGAGCGTTTCAGGTCGCCTGCCTCCGGCGTGGTCGTCCGGACATTTCTCTACACAAAAGTGGTGTAATGGATGCTATATCGCGGTCAGTCGTCCGGCCCATCGGGATATGCAGACAGCATATCTTTCTCAAGCCTTAATAGAAGCGCGTCGCATCAAGAGGGCTTGTTAGCCCTGCACAGGCATGCCCCATTACTCCAGTGCGGGCTTCTAGCCGCGCTCCTAGGTGGTGCGATCTTCACGGGAGCACTAACATTTGGAGTCCAGAGTGCTCGCGCGAACACAGCCAGCAGCGCCAGCGTCAAGCCCTTTTCAGCGGCAAACTCGACCTGCATATCGAACGGTCTTCTGGCGGCGAGGGT
>JAPCJN010000038.1:0-1130 GCA_027886925.1 Nitrososphaerota archaeon | reverse complement strand
CCAAACGCAAGCGCGGGAATCGGGATGCTTCAGTACCTTCAGGGGTCCTGCACCAGCGGGTCCCCTTCCTCGCCGGACCTACCAATCACATTCCCCACTGACAGCTTCGCGAGCGTGAACGTCTTTGACACCAAGAACATCTACGTCACTGGGACCAGCCCAGGCACCACAGAGAACGGTGAAACAGTCCACAACCTCGACGGTTTCTCGCCAACATCATATCACGAGGTTCATTGCAACCCGTGCGATGAAATATATTGGAAAACAACCGAAGGCCTCGTCATAGGACAGACGATTTGGATATCAGGCACTACGGCACCCACTTCGTTCATCGATCAGCAAATGTGGGTTTACAATAACTCCACGACTCCTCACACTGTTGGCGTCAGGTTTCTATGGGACTATTTTGTGAATTCCTATGATGGCACGTGGATACGAGAATACAACGGAGTCACTCCAGGAGCCGTCACTCCAGGGGCCATCCTAGGCGTCGAGACCGGCTTCGACAATCCTGGCTCGACGATGACCGCCTACGCGTTGGGCCCGTGCTCTAGCACGGCGACTCCTCCAACCTGCAACTCATCGAACTTTGGACAAAGCGGAGGAAATACCAGCCTGACTGCATATGCCTCCATCAGCTCATTGAACTCTATAGACGGTATTGCTGCTCCAAGCCAATATTTCTACGGCTACAGGGGTGCACAGGCCGGCACAGCGTTCTTCTACACGCCTAACTCGGCCCTTTGCGACCCAACGGTTAGCCCCAACCAGATCGGCTCTTTCGTGACTAACGTTGATTCCTGCCAAGACTCGTCCAGCCTGTACTACTTCGGAGGTCCGAATGGGACCACTCTCGCTCCACAAGAATCAGTCCGCTACGACGCCACAATTACCAACGCTCTTTCAGCGATAACGCTAGAGACTCCAGAGATGGAGACCCAGCTCTCGAACAGCGCTATCTCGCCAGGCGGCTCGGTTCACGATAGCGCGAAGCTGCTGCTCCCAACGAGCACCGCGGGCGGCACTGTCACTTATTACTACACAACGGATAGCAGCTGCAAGACAGGGGGAGTCCAGGTGGGGAGTCCCGTCACTGTCACCGATGGTATAGTCCCAAACTCCGCATTTCA
>JAPCJN010000003.1:14468-64314 GCA_027886925.1 Nitrososphaerota archaeon | reverse complement strand
CTGGGTGATGCTCTACGAAATCTAGGCGTAGTTCATCCTAGAGATGTGATGCGGCAGAATGCATAATATGGACGGATTCGCAAGTCTCCAAAGGTAGGCGCGTGGCGTGCTTCGACGGGCAAGCTTGACTGACGCAAGTCAGGATGAAGACGCAATGCCACGCGTCGAACCCTTTTTCTCCTCTCGACCGCGCTAGCTAGGCCGTGCCGATGCTCGGCTCTGCCCGGGACACTTCACGAAGCTCTTTGACGACTCTCTCCCGGATTGAACCGACCTCCTCGAAATCCAAGACCAAACGCCCTCCCTTGATTATTTGCTTGAGCAACGGCACCGACCCCTTCGGCGGAACCGACCCATGCAGCGCGATGGTGTCCTTGAATCCCTTCGACCTGTGCACGTCCTTCCTCCCTCCGAGCCCTCCCCTCTTTGCTCTCAGGTGCGTCTTTCCGTCTTCGATCACTTCGACTATCTTCGCGGCGAAGTCCATCACCGGGGGATAGGCCACAGCGGTGCCGACCCCGAACCCGTCCACTATGTCCTTCAGCTGGGTGATGTCTTCTTCGGAAAGCCTGCCTGAGACGAATATCTTGACCTTCCCCCCTCCCCTTATTTTCAGCTCCCACTTCACCTCCTCGATGATCTCGCGGAAGTTCCCCCTCCTGGAGGCGGGCGTGTCCAGCCTGACACCCCAGAGGCGGTCGCCGAGCGTCTCGTAGGCCTTGATCGCCTCCGTCTTCTCGTCCCAAAATGTGTCCACCAGGGCGGTCCGCTTGACGCTCTTCGGCATCGTCTCGTCGTAGAGCCTCCACGCCTTCTCCTGTTCCCCTATCACCTGCACCAAGGCGTGCGGCATGGTGCCGGAGGGTTCCACCCCCAGCAGCTTCCCGCCCAGCACGTTGGAGACGCCGTCGAACCCTGCCAAGTAGCACCCCCTCTCGATGAGCGGCGCCAACGCAGGATGGACCCTCCTGGTCCCGAAGCTGATGAGCGACCTGTCTCCTGCGGCAACCCTGAACCTCGCCGCCTTTGTAGAGACGCTTGTGAAAGACGAAAGAAGGCCCAGGACGGGGTTCTCGTACTCGACAAAGTCTCTGTATCGCCCCGTTATCGTCATGACCGGCTCGTAGAGGGCTCCTCGTCCGTCCGCGAGGAAGAGGGAACCCTCGTCAAACGCCCACACATCCAAAGGCAGCCCCTCGAGGAGCTTAGCGACCTCGTAGACGCCGCTCAAGACCCCCCATATCCCGTCGTATGGCATCGCACGCACGAACACCTCCATCACGACCTCCGAGTCGATGTGGTTCTTTGTGAGCACGTCTTTCGTGTTAAGGAAGTAGATGTCGGTCGTCTTGGCGCTCTTTATCTCCTTCTCGTTCGCCAACCAGAAGATCCGGTCCGAGAGGTCGCGCCTTGCCATGCGCTGCACGAGACCGTCCCATAGAAAAACTAATTGCCGCGAGAAATGACCCGCCCAATAATCTTATTTCCAGTCCAGGATGCCAACCTCGCCAGCAGAGGCAAAGTCAAAGAAGGAGGTGGAAGGAACTAAGGAGGATTAGCCCTTGCAAGTCTGTCGAGAAGTTCCTAATCCATTAGCCACAGCCGACTCGAAGAAGATGACAAGGAACGTGACCGTCACCGAGGACATATTTGGCGGACTGGTGCACGTCCCCTCGGGGAGTGTTTGAACATCCGATACCCACGCACAGTACCCCGGTGTTCCTGGGCGGAGGGCGACCCGCTCCTCGGGGCCTACCACGACCAGGAATGGGGCGTGCCCGAGCACGACAGCCGCAAGCTCTGGGAGACGTTGATGCTCGAAGGCTTCCAAGCGGGCCTTTCCTGGACCATCATCCTTCGCAAGCGCGAAGCGTTCCGCAAGGCATTCCAGAACTTCGATCCAGAACTGGTCGCGCGTTTTAGCAAGACAGATGTGGCGCGACTCGTTGAAGATCCCAGTATCGTGCGATCCAAGGCCAAGATCGAGGCAACCATCGCTGGCGCCCGCGTCTATCTCGCGATGCAAGCTGCAGGTGACGATTTCTCGACCTTCGTCTGGGGCATCGCCGGAGGGAGGCCGATTCAGAACACCGGCCAAGTGCCTGCTAAGACTCCCCTCTCTGAGGAACTCTCCAAAATGCTGAAGAAGCGGGGATTCAAATTCGTAGGCCCCGTCATCGTCTATGCGTGGATGCAGGCGACAGGCATAGTCAACGACCACGCGGCAGACTGCTTCCGTCGCAAAGCGGTCCAAAAGATGGTGTAACCTGGGATTGAGCCTTGAACACGTCAGCCGCTTGGTCACAGGTGTCAAGCACCAGGATTGCCCGTCCCGCGCCGCTGGTGATTTTATCGGTGAGCAGGGCTAGCGGCGACGCCCAGCCGACCGATGATGTGGGTCGCTTCAAAGATACAGCACCCGTTCTGACCGGGAGGGTCAGGTGGTTTGCGCTGGTCACTCTCCTTCTCTTGGCAGCGTGTCTCGCGGAGTTCCTGACAGGTTCGACTCCGATACTCGTGGCCTTCACCCACCCTGCAGGCTTCGCCGTACTCGTGGGGCTCTACGGCGGCGGGGCGCTCCTAATCAGGGAGACGACCATCAGATGGGGGAAGCGTTGGGGGACGGTGCTCCTCCTCGGAGGCGCCTACGCGGTGGGAGAAGAGGGATTCGGCGCCAAGACGATGGTCGACCCGACGGGCTCCAACATCGGGAATCAACTCTACAGCCACTGGGCGGGGGTAAACTGGGTCCCGCTGGCGGAACTCACGCTGTTCCACGCGGCTTTCAGCATCGCTGTTCCGCTCCTCCTTGTAGAATCGCTCTTCCCTGAGACAAGGGGAAAGCGTCTTCTTAGAAACCGGTGGGTGGTCGTCACAATCCTGGTGTATGGGCTCGCTGTTTACCTCGTCTCGTTTGGCGACCCCTTCAAGCCACCACTCGCCGTGACCGCCTTCCTAGCGGCGTACGCGTCTATGTTTATCACCGCCGCTTACCTCATTCCACGGTCGTTCCTGCGGGCGAAAACTGAAGCGCCCGATAGGCGCGAGCTCCGCTTCCTCCTCCTAGGAATCGGGTTCATGGGTGGCTTCTTCCTAATCTTCACCATTGGAGCGCATCTTCTCCCGTGGCCGGTTACGGCGGCACTCTTCATCCCGCTGGCTGGCTTGACGGCTTACTACCTGACAAAGCACGCAGGCCGATCTGGCAACGACCTCGTGAAGATAGACTTCCTGCTGGGCGTGACGCTCGTCTTCGTACCCATCGACATCAGCTTGGAGTTCCGTGGAGATATTGGGGTCTTGCTGTTCACGGCCCTTATCCTCGCCCTCATGTTCGGGATTCGCCGGCGAAAGGTGCGCCTCGACGCCCCTTCGAACGCTCTCTCCGTGATTCAAGCTGCCTCAGGCTGAGATTCAAGCAGGCGCTCTACGAGAGTTCTTGTCAAGGCTGTGACCCTACAACAAACTATTTCAACGTCATCGAGCCAAGAACGGGTCGAAGCTATTGCTAGCGGCAGACCTCGACCTTGCCTCGGCGAAGCGCAGCATCATCTCATTCATCAAGCGGAAAGTCGAGGAGAGCCAAACGGACGGCGTCGTCCTCGGCATAAGCGGAGGCATCGACTCTGCCGTCACGGCCTACCTCTGCGTGGAGGCGCTCGGAAGCCGCCGGGTGACGGGACTGATAATGCCCGATCTCAGAGCCACCCCAGTGGACGACGTGGACGATGCGAAGCTGGTCGCGAGCGAGCTGTGCGTCGAAACCAGGGAGATCGACATCGCGCCCATCCACAAAAAGTTCGTGGAGTCGGTTGAAGCGAACCGACTCGCAGAGGGCAACCTCCGCGCTAGGATAAGGATGTCCCTGCTCTATTATCAGGCCAACCTGACGAACAGGCTAGTCGCCGGCACGGGGGACCGTTCGGAGCTGTTGCTCGGCTATTTTACGAAGTACGGCGACGGGGGCGTCGACATCCTCCCTATCGCCGACCTCTACAAGACCGAGGTGAGGATGCTAGGAGAGGTACTCGGAATCAACAGGCGGATCGTGGCGAAGCGCAGCAGTCCGAGGCTATGGCCTGGCCACATCGCCGAGGCCGAGATAGGGATGAGCTACGAGACAATCGACCAGATATTCAAACTCAGGTTCGAGGAGGGCCTGGAGCCGTCGGCCATAGCCGCGAGGGTGAAGGTGAGCCAAGCCGAGTTGGACACCATCCTCACGAAATATCAGCTCTCTGAACACAAGAGGCAGACGCCAGAAATCTGCAAGCTACGCTGACAAGAAATTAGATGTTTTTGGTGGACTGGGGGGGACTTGAACCCCCGGCCTCAGGGAG
Source organism: Nitrososphaerota archaeon (assembly GCA_027886925.1). The sequence goes on along the minus strand of JAPCJN010000003.1, from coordinate 59,974 downwards.
CGACATTGCCAGCGTTCTCTCCTGCGTGCGAGGCAGACATTCTACCACTGAACTACCAGCCCTACCGGTTGTGACCAGAAAATCTGCCCTTTATTAAAATAGAAAGTCGTTCGACGGCGGCTGAAGATACCTCGACGGTCAGCAAGTAAGGTAGTCAGCCAGTTAATTGTTAGCCCGGGGTTTCCTTGAGAGCTTCGTCCCGCAGACCTCGCACACAGACCCCCTCGGTTCGAGATACTCCTTTCCGCAGCCTTTACAATATGTCACCCACGTGATTTTCTTCCATTCGCCGCGTATCGACGTCTCTGATAGGTTGACCCCCATAACTTCGGCGACGTTTCGGACAGCGAAATCATCGGTGACCAGCACCACGTCCTGGTCGCGCCTGGACTTTATCAGGTCGAGCGAAACAGCCAAAATCGAAGTGTCAGCCTCAGACAGGGACTTTGAGTCTCCTGTCTTGTTCGAGGCCTCCTTGACCTTCAGCACAGACTCCTTCGACGGCTCCGTCACCTGCACCCTCGAATGGATCAGCTGGGCGCCGATGCCCCTTCCCCTTACCTCGTCAAGGACCTGGTAGGTGGTGTAATACTTGCCTTCACCCTGGAAGGGGATGCCGGCGAAAAACGCGGTGGAGTCGAGGACGTGGATCTTTTCGTTCAAAAGCTGGCTTTCACTGTCATTAGTCACAGCAGGCTACGGCGCACCTCGCCGTTTCGATCGATCAATCCCTGTCGGTGCGATCGTCGTTCCAATTGGGTTCTTGCGTTTCTTTGCAATCCGGTTCCCTACCCTCCTGGCTTCTGGGATAAATAATATGCTATTGCCTCGTCGCTTGAAGCTGGAGCTCTGTCCATAGGCAGGTTCGCTTTGCAAGGAACCAAGGCTTAATTACCGATACACGAAAAGTCGTGGACGAATAGACCGATTGAGCAGACCAGCTGACCTTGGTAGTCTGAAGGAAGGCAGTTACATCATAATAGACGGAGAGCCGTGCAAAACGGTGGAGGTCGAGAAGAGCAAGCCAGGGAAGCACGGAAGTGCTAAGGTCAGGCTCACAGGGATCTCGGTTTTCACGGGTTCGAAGAAGACCGTCATCGGGACCGTCGACACGCACATCGAGGTGCCGATGATAGACAAGAGGGCCGCGCAGATCATCTCTGTCACACCGACCAGCGTCCAGCTGATGGACTTGCAGTCTTTCCAGGTCACGGAGAGCCCGACGCCCACAGAGCCAGAGCTTCAAGGGAGGCTTCAACCCGGAGTAGAGGTCGAGGTGTGGGTCGTCTTGGGGAGAAGCAAGATAATGCGCATCAAAGGCACCGGCCAATAGCAGAATCGTCCGTCCCAAGCCGCGGTCTAGCCGGGTCAGTCTGGTCACATCGTTATTAGGAAGCAATGTCGCCGATTGACGGCTAGCTCTAGATGAGGTCAACGGAAGAGCCGTCTGAGCCGCATGACGAAATCCAATACCGATAGGGCTAGTGTTATCTCCAGGATCAGGGCCGTGCCGCCTTACGGCCCCTACGTCTTCGGCACGAGACGCGCGTCCAGAATCTCGAGGTAACCGGAATCGCCTTTCCAGTGTCTCGTCGACGAGACGACCTCGATCTTCCGGTCGAAAAGAGGGCAGTCGAGGACGAACGTCTCGCCCTCTCCCCCTTCCAGTCCTGGGTGCACCCCATACTTTTCGTGGAGCCGCGCGAGTTCGCCGATCATGTCCCTGTCCAGGCGCCTTCCCAGCCAGCTCTCGTCCAAGCCTAGCGCCGCGACCCCCGTGACTATCACCTCGAAGCGACCTGCGACGATGTTGGATAGATGGGTGACCGGGTCGATGTGCCACAGGGGCGATTTCGCCTTCACGCCTAGTTCGTCGCAGATCCGCTCGACCCGGGATTTCTGGTAGACGCTCGCGAGCGCGCCTGTGAGGACTCCCTCTATCGCATGGTCCCGCTTCGCGATCTCGATCGCCGTCTTGAGGTCGGCGAGCTCCTCTTCCTTCACCCCTTCCGTCGCGAGTGCTACTTGCGGGAGATGCATGGCTTCCGCTTGGAGCTTCGTCCACCTGATGTCAGGGTAGTGGAACATGTAGGAGTCGGCCCTCGAGGGAGAGAGCGTTATGAGGCACCTCAGCTCGTCGCCATCGTTGTGAGCGAGGTACGCCGCGTATGCGCTGTCCTTCCCGCCAGAGAACAGTACTCCGACTTTCAATGAGCCGCAGGCCTTCTCGTCGCCCGCATGTTAATTATAGCAAAGCCTCCTCGGGCGGGCGGGCAGACGTCCTAGCAAACACTTATTTCTTCTCGGCATCCCCGCGGAAAAATGACGGTGAACCTCGTTGCTTGACTCCCTCAGAAGCGGCCTGCAGAATGCCATAAAGAAACTGCTGGGCAACGACATAGTCGACGAGGCGGCCATCAAGGAGTTCGTCCGAGACCTCCAACGAGCCCTGATCCAGGCCGACGTCAACGTCAAGCTCGTCCTGAGCGTGACGGAGAGCGTCCAGCGAAGGGCGCTCGAGGAGAAGCCGCCGCCTGGCCTGGAGAGAAAGAACCAGATAGTGAAGATACTCTACGAAGAGCTCGACAAGCTTCTCGGCGGCGCCCAGGAGCTGAAGCTCGAGAGGAACAAGACGAACGTGCTGGTGATGCTCGGCATCCAGGGGTCGGGGAAGACGACGACGGTAGGCAAGCTCTCGAGGTTCTATGCGAAAAAAGGCTACAAGGTGGGGGTGGTGGCGGCGGACACCTTCAGGCCAGGCGCGATAACACAGCTGAAGACGATCTCCCAGCATGTCGGCGTCGACGTGTATGCGGACGAGAAGGAGAAAGACTCTGTCAAGGTCGCCGAGGCAGGCAGGCGCTTCTTCGAAGGCGCCGGGAAGAACCTCATCATAATAGACACCGCGGGCAGGCACAAGGAAGAGCAGAGCCTGCTCGACGAGATGAGCAGGATATTCGAGAAGGTGAAGCCCGACCTCAACCTGCTCGTGGTCGACGGGACCATCGGCCAGCAGGCCTTCAACCAGTCGGCGGCCTTCCACAAGGCCTCGCCAGTCGGCGGGATCGTCGTCACGAAGCTCGACGGGGCCGCGAAGGGCGGCGGAGCGCTGGCGGCCGTCAGCGCTACGGGCGCCAAGGTGCTCTTCATCGGAACGGGGGAGAGGGTCGACGACCTCGAGGAGTTCTCGGCCACACGCTTCGTAGGGCGCCTCCTCGGGATGGGCGACCTCAAGGCGCTCCTCGATATCGCGAAGCAGGCCGAAGGAGAGGTGGACGCGAAGAGGGTCCAGCGGATGGTCTCCGGAAAACTCACCATGGACGACTTCCTCTTCCAGTTCGAGCAGGTGAACAAGATGGGTTCCTTGAAGAAGATCCTCGACCTGATACCGGGCGCGAGCGGGAACATGAAGAGCGAAGACCTGGAGAAGGCTGAGAAGAACATGAAGACGTGGAAGAGCATAATCCAGGCGATGACGGCCGAGGAGAGGGTCACCCCTGAGAAGCTGAACGCCCCGAGGGTGAAACGGATAGCCGAGGGCTCAGGCAGGAGCGAGAAGGACGTGAGGGAGCTGATAGCGAGATACAGGCAGACGAAGAGCATGATGAAGACGGGCAAGGGCCGGGAGATCAGGCAGCTGCTCAGAAGGTCGGGGGGAGGTCAAGGTCTGCGTGGATGAGGAGAGACCTCCCAAGTTTCAGCTCTGTCGATTCTGCGCCGATAGGCAGGGAGCCAAGCTGCCCCTGGCTCCGAGGGAAGACGACTGTTTCATCTGCGAGGGGATCTCTGGCGACCTCGGAGGGATTACAAAGAAGACTTTGTCGAGCCTTGCCAGATTCGAGTTCCGCACCTTCTCTGTAGGCCTGATACTCCCGCAGGGAGTGCAGGAGAGGGAGGACAGCCTCAGGTCGGAGCTTAAGATCCGGGGCGGCGAGACGATAAAGTCTGAGCTCGCGAACCGCATGGCGCATGATGTCGCGCAAAGTCTGGGCGGAAAGAGGAATAGAAGGAAGGTGGACAGGCTTCATCCCGACGCGACGGTCTTGGTCGACATCTCAAACGGCTCGGTCGCCGTCACCTCGAAGCCGCTCTTTCTCTATGGGAGATACACGAAGCCTCGCGGCGTCTCGCAGCGCAGGCTGTTTTGCGAAGAATGCAACGGCAGGGGCTGCGACAGCTGCAAAGGCACCGGCTACTCGAGCCTTCCGAGCGTCGAGGGTCTCGTCTCCAAGAAACTTGGCGCCCTCCTGGGGTCGAAGAAGTTCAAGTTCACATGGTTCGGCAGCGAGGACCCCGACAGCATGGTCTTCCCGCCTGGCCGCCCTCTGGTTATCGAGTCGAAGAACCCGAGGCGGCGCCGCGCCCCTCGCGAGCTCAGGTTCAGGACGGGCAAAGGAAACATGTCCGTATCGAAGGTCAGCGTCGTCACTAAGAAGTTCGACCGTCCGGCCTTCACTTTCAAGACTCGGGCCGTGATACGCGCCGGACGCTCCGTCGCCAGCGAAGACGTCGGCAGACTCCAGAAGGAGATGAAGAACGCCCTGGTCGAGTACAGGAACAACAAGGGAAGGCTGGTGTACAAGAGGGTCTACTTCGTGCGCGCGAGGGCACGGGGAAGAAAGATAACCGCGGACATCAAGCTCGACGGGGGGCTGCCGGTCAAAAGGCTCGTCTCCGGCGAGGCCGTCTCGCCGTCGTTCTCGGAGTCGATCGACATGCCGCTTCGTTGCGAGAGGTTCGACATAATGGGGGTATGGCCCCTGAACTCCCGAGGCCGAGGGGCTTGAAACCCAGGTGAAAACCGCTGGAAACCCTGGCTGCGCATGGATTACCTTTTAAATGAGGTATGGAGGAGCGGCATCGATTCTGTCATGGCGAGGTCTCACGGGTACCGGAGAAGGACCAGGTCCCTCCTCAAAAAGAGCGGCTCGCACGGACTGAGCCGGATACTTCGGGAGTACAGCCCCGAACAGAAGGTCGTCATCAAGATCGACTCGACGCAAGTCAAAGGCATGCCCCACAGGAGATTCAACGGCCTCGTGGGAACCGTCAAGGAGACCGGTCGAAGGGCGCTGATAATCGACGTGATGGTCGGGGACAAGGTCAAGACGGTAGTCGCGAGGAAGGAGCACATCGCTCCTCTGCTGGGGGCCGGGCAATAGTTGTCGGCAGACCCCACTGCGCTCTCGACAGAGAAGAAGATGCTCACCTTGAGCGAGGCCCACCAAATATTGGAGAAGCTCGACGTGGAGAAGGCAGACCAGATTCAAAAGAGGACCCTGGACTACACGTCGAAGTTCGAGAAGAACACCCCCGAGGCCGCGAAGAAGCTGAAGAAGCAGCTCGAGACCGACTGCGGGCTTAGCGAGGGGGAGGCGACCGAGGTGGTCAACATCATGCCCAAGTCGATCGAGGAGCTCAGGACGTTCACAGCCGGATGGCGGAAGCTGCTGCCCACCGAAACCCTCGAAAAGATACTCCGGACACTAAAGTCCAAAGATTAAAAAGCAAGGAGAGCTTCTTGTCCTTCGAGATTCGAAGAGCATTTGTCGCTCCGCTCTGATTCTTGTTCCGTGTTTTTTGCCGTCAGACTCGAAAAATGAGTCCAAGGAGATGTCATAGCGGAAAATGCTTCCCGTTGAGAAGAGGTATGAGGAATTCGCGTACGTGCTCGACTTTCTCCCCAGGGGCAAGTCGGCGATAATCAAGGGAAGGGAAGGTCCTATCGTCCAGGCGCTAGGGGAGGAGAGGCTCACCCTCCTCGAGCTGCTCGCCGTGGAGGACCAGAACTTTGAGACGGGCGAGAAGCTCCGGATAGGCAGGGAAGGGCGCGCGAAGATCGTCAGCGTGTTCGGAAAACTTCCCTTCGAGGACTTGACGACCGAAGCGAAGTCTCAGCTCCTCGGCGTGTGCGAGGTCATCGTGAAGAACAACGAAGCCCGGTACGTCGCGTACTTCAACGAGCTACAGCCTCTGACGCCGCGTCTGCACGGGCTGGAGTTGATCCCGGGGATAGGGAAGACGTTCATGATGACGATAGTCCAGATGAGGGAAAAGACCCCTTTCACCTCCTTCGACGACATCCAGAGCCGCGTGGGACTGCGCGAACCCGCGAAGCTCGTCGCCAAACGCATCGCAGAAGAGTTGTCGGGCGCCTCCAGGATCAACATCTTCATCAAGAAATGACCGCAGGCCGCGTCCGGCGGCGACGGCGACGGTCGCTAGGACAACACTACCTCGTCGACAGCTCAGTCGTAGCCCGCATCATCGGGCTCGCCTCCATCAGGCGGGGCGACAGGGTGCTCGAAATCGGGACCGGGAGGGGCGCCTTGACCCGGGAGCTCGTGGGCCTGACCGACAGGCTCGAGGGCTACGAGGTGGACGGGGAGACCTACGCAGAACTCGAGAAGGAACTCGGCGGCGCCCCTTCGCTGACGCTCCACAACGAGGACGCCTTCGAATCGAGCCCGTCGTTCGACGTCCTACTCTCTAGCCTCCCGTATTCGGAGTCCAGCGTCTTCATAGAGTGGCTCTCCCACCAGAGATACGAGAGGGCCGTCGTGGTGCTTCAGCAGGACTTCGCCCGGAAGATAACCGCGCCGCCCGGTGACGGGGCCTATAGGGCCGTCTCCGTCATCTCCCAAGCCTCGGCTCGCGTCGAGATAGTCTCGGGGATCGGCAGGCAGTCGTTCGACCCGCCGCCTCGCGTCAACTCCTCCCTCGTCGCGATGAGATGGAAGAGGTCTCTCACGGTGGAGCAGACCGCTTTGATAAAGCGGGTCTTCTCCCAAAAGAGGCGGACGCTGGGAGCGGCTCTGAAGCGCCTGGACATGGTCTTGCCGCCGACGTCGCGCCTCTCCGCCAGCTCCAGGGTCAACAAGCTCGAGCCCGAGTCTGTGATGGCCCTGGTCCGCGGGCTCGGAGCCTAGGAGGGGGATTCCCGATTGAGACGGCTGGGCAATCTTAGTGTCACCGTCGTAGGGGCCGAGTATCCCGTCAACCTAGGATACACCGCCCGGCTCTTGAAAAACTTCGGGGTCCAGAAGATGTACCTGGTGGAGCCGAGGTGCGACATGAGGGTGGCGTCGGTCTACGCGTCGCACGGCGCCGACGTCCTGAAGGGCGCCCAGATGGTCTCGCTGAGGGAAGTGAGAGAGCTCCATGACGTCCTCGTGGCCACGACGGCGATCAGGGCGAAAAAGGGTTCGAACGTCAACAGGACGGCCGTGAGGCCAGAGGAGGCCGTCCAACGCATGCAGGGCGCGAAATCTGCGTCCCTGGTGTTTGGGAGGGACACCACGGGCCTCAGGAATGAAGAGCTGGCGCTGTGCGACCTGGTGACGATGATAGACACGCGGACGGACTACAAAACGCTCAACGTCAGCCACGCCGTCGCGGTCCTCTTGTTTCTGGCGACAAGGGGGGGCAACGGTCCACAGGCGAGCGCCGAAGCCTCGCGGTCGTCAAAGGAAAAGCGGGACGTTTTCGCAGAATACGCGCACCAGCTCGCCGTGTCGTCAGGACTGCAGGGCCATCGAGCCGAGAGGGTGACGCAGGTCGCACGCAGGATCGCCTTGAGGTCGAACCTCAACGCCAAAGAGCTGGGCCTCCTTGTCTCCCTGATGCGCAAGGCCGACCTGGCGATTCGGAGGAAGGATGACGACGAGGAGGAGGAGAGGCCTAGCCAGCCAGTTTAGTTAGTCGGTTAGCCATTAGGTCTTTTCCAGCACGTAGACCAGCCTCTTGATCCACCGCGTGCTCTGGTGCAGGACCCTCAACGGATACTCGAAAAAAAGCCCGCCCGGCGGTTGGAAGAACCTCAAGCCCGCTTCGCCCAGCTCGTCGAAAGTGACCGAGACCTCCTTCCCCTCGACAGTCCTCAGCGATGGGGTCACGAGGACTATCCTGCCGCCCCGGCGCAGCACCCCGCTCATCTCATACAGCGCCTCCGAGTAGGTGAAACTGGCGTGCTTCACGAGCTTCCGTGCCCTTTCGAGGGCCGGGGCGGACGAGAGCCGCGGCATGAGGATCGGCTCTGAGACTATCGCATCCACCAGCATATCATCGCCGAGCGTCCTCCTAAGGTTGGTCGCGTCGCCAGTTCTGACCGAGAACGACGGAGCCCGGCTGCTTTCGTTGCGGTCCTGCGACAAGAACCAAGCCAGGTTCTTCTTCGTCCGCTCGACGCTCCCGTGGTTCCTGTCGATGCCGATGCAGTTCACCCCGCGGAGGAGCGCCTCGCCCAATATCGTCCCAGAGCCGCAGAAAGGGTCGAGGAGGACTTGCCCCCTGGATACCCCCGCGACGTTGACGAGCAGGCGCGCCAGCCGGGAAGAGAGCGAGATTCCGGGACTCACGAACGGCCTCTCGGTCGACCTGGCACGGAACTCCTCGGCCTCCGGCACGTAGACCGTGACCCCCCACTGGAACAGGGCACCCAGGGGGAAGGCGACGAAGTCCATCGCCGAGCGCGAGACCACCCTCTGGGAGTAAAGCTCTGGGCCGGAGCGCGAGCGGAGGAGGTTCGCCTTTTTGTGGCCCGCGCCGCGTATGGTCGAGAGCAGCTCCTCCGATAACGAGTCATACTCCGCCTCGGGGTCGCCGCGCGAGCAGTAGAGGCTCAACGCAAAATTGAAGTTCCGGTCAGGGAAGGTGATCGAGTCAACAAAGTCGGGGGAATCTATCGGAGGGAGCGGGAGAGCCACCTTGTGGACCCCCGAAAGGTCTTCGTATCTCTTGAACGTCTTGCCTTGGAACTTGGCTGTCGCGACGTCGTCGCACAGCATGGACAGCTTGGCGTCGTCACCTAGGACGCACTGCGCCTCCAAAAGGGAGGGCGCCCCGAAGGCTAGCACGAGGATGAGTTCGTCGGTGTCGATGCTGTTGGGCGGGACGAGAAACGGCAAGAGAAGTTTCGGAGACCCGACGCTAATTAATTAAGGGTTGGCGGTTTTCGACTGTTCCAACGAACGAAGGTCGGCGCAACTGCGCTAACATTGCCTGCTCGGTTTGCGTAAGCTATCTGGCCTTGGCGTTTTATGCTTGAAAATAGCGCGAAGAAAAAATTAGGACGCGGGCTTCCTGCCTCTCATGGCAAGATAGCCCGTCGCTATTATGAAGATCGCGGCGATGGCCCCGACCCCGTAGAGTGTGGTTGTGCTGACGCCTGTTGATGTTCCTGTGGCTGTTACTGTAGTTGCCCCACCTGAGACTGTCACGGTCGATCCTCCGCCAACAGTAGTGGTGACTGTCTTTCCGCTGGCTGTTGACGTGACTGTTGCTGTTTGTCCTGCCCCGACTGTGGTCGTGACCGTCGATCCTCCGACTGTGGTCGTGACCGTCGATCCTCCGACTGTGGTCGTGGCTGTTGTGGTGGCTGTAGTCGTGGCTGTTGTGGTGGTCGTGGCTGTGGTTCCAGCTGGAATGTTCTGGAGGGTAAGGGCTACGAGGTCGCCTGGGACTCCTGTGCCCCAGGTTACGAGGCCTGCGGTGACTGGGAAGATGACCTCCTCCTGTCCGGCGCTCGTGGCCGCTATGGTTGCGAGTTCGTTGATTGGACCGCCGACGTAGAAGTCTTTGACCAACACGCCGGTCTGTGCGTTGAGCATCTGGATGTCTCCAGATGACAGCGTCACGAAGACCAGGTTGCCGCTGGTAACGAGACCGCCGCGGTAGCCTTGTGTCGGGATGAAGTGGGACCAGACCATCTGTCCGGTCGCCGCATTGACTCCTTCGATGGTGGCGTTGTCAAGGTTCGCCGCCGTGGCCGCGATTGGGATGCCCGACCACCCTGACGTCTTGCCGTAGTTCGTCAGGTTCATCGGGATGTAGTGTGCGAATGAGGGGACGTTCTGGCTGGCGGTGAATATCATGTTCAGCGCTGGGTTGTAGGAGAACTCGTTCTCGAACCCTCCGAAGGCCTGCGGATACATCAGAGTATCTGCCAAGGATGGGTTGAAGAACTGATAGGACATCTGGGTCTTGTTGGTCGGGTCGAACATGAAGCAGAACTGGCACCTCGCGAGTAGGTTCTGGGTTGGAGTCCAAGCCCAGATGAGGTTGCCGTTGGATGCGTTCAGCTCATAGAGGTAGCCGTTCTTGCACGTCTTCCATAGAACCTCTGTGTTCGCACCGTTGACTGTCTCGTTCCCTAGGACCTGCTGCCATGAGCAGTCGTAGTCCCAGAGTTCGTGCGCAGCAGTCTGGAATCCCCAGATCCACTTGCCGTTGGTGTCGTTGAGTGCCAAGACTGCGGCTGACCAAAGGTCAGGTCCTGGAGTGCAGTTGCTTGTGTATGGGTCCTTGTTGTTGGTGTTGATGTATGCTATTGATAGCTTGGGATCGAGCAACCACGATGCGCCCCATCCAGCTGCTGTCGAGCCGGGAGACGCTCCCCCGTCGGCTGCGCTGCATGCCGCGCTCTGGACGTAACCCCAGTCGTTGTAGAGGGTCGCGTTGAGCTGTGTTGCCGACATCTTCTTCAGGTCCGTTACAGCAGTGCCGGGTATAGTCCCGCCGCCGTTGTAGGTAGGTCCTGGATTGAAGATTTGGGCGCCCGTCATGTTGTTGACCAACTTGATGTCCCAGTTGGGATCAACGGGTACGTTGGACGATACCTGTGGTGGAGAGCAGTAAGCGGTCCACAAAGGCGTGACTGGGTTGGCTAGTATGTTCCATCCGCGGTAGAAACATCTTCCCGTAGCTGCGGAAGAGGTACTCCCGATAGATGTGATGGCGATTCCTCTCGCCTGGTCAACGAGGACGTTGGGTGCGATAGGGGCTTCTATAGCAGTAGGAGCGTTTCCTTGCACCATGCTGATTCCGGTCCAGTACGAGAAGTTGAGCTCGTACTTACCGTTCAATGCGTTGATGGCATAGACCTTGAGGTCAGGAGCAGCATACCACAGCGTTGGAGTATTCCCGAACAGCTTCGTCGTGTATTGTTCGGACCCATCGTGGAGGTGGAGCGAGATTGAGGCGATGTTCTTGCCCAATGTTGCGTTTGGCAGGATTGGTAACACGTCAGTCCACAGCACGTTCCCATTGGCAGCGTTCAGGGCGAACACCTGGCCGTACTGGGTGATCGCATAGATCGTGCCGTTTACCGTGATCGGAGCCGAGTCAACTCCCAGGCCACCAGAGACCGACAGCAGTGCCGTCGGGTGGGTGGGCAGAGGGAAGAGCCAGCTGAGGCCAAGGTACTGGGCGTTGGAGCTGTTGATCTGAGTCTGTGGGTTGTAGTTCTGGTTGAACGCGTTGCCGTTTGGCGATGCCCAGTTGGCCTGTAAGGCCGTGAGAGGCGTCGCTGCCGGAGCCGCGCGCTGCGAGTTCGTCGCAGCGATTGCGGTCGGTGCGGCTATCGATGATAAGATGAAGAGTAAGCTTATTGAAATTGCAGTGAATGATGTTTTGTTGAATATCTTCGTCATGTATTTTCGAAACTTCGACAACAGTACATTATTTAGGTATTTCGCGCCGCTGCTAATTCTGCATCTAGAGTAACAATGCAGTCATTAGCAAGTATCGTGTAGGTTGACGCAATTTTTCGTGTAAAGGCTGCAGCCTGTCGGGCGTTTGGCAGCCACAACGTATCCCGGCGCCGCGTCCCTCTGAAACGGCAAAGGGCGTTCCTCCACCCCCGGGTTATGCAAAAAAGGCTTCTACTAGCTCAATAGATTATCATGAAACCAACCTGCGGCGAATGATAGTCGTTCACCCTTTCAGAAAGGATGCGCGTCACGATCGCACCAGGTGGTCCTGATTCGGCCCACCGGAGGACCTCGCGGATTTTGTCTTCTCGACCGTGCAGCATCGCTTCCACCGCCCCGTCCTCCCTGTTCTTGACCCACCCCCTCACCTGATGGCGGATAGCCCTCTCTCTCAGCGTGACGCGGAACGACACTCCTTGGACCTTGCCGAATATGACGATTCGATAGGTGACCCCCGTATATGGTGGCGACATGCGGGCTACGTGCCTGCGCGACTTGCGTAAGGCTAAGCCTTGGGGTGATGTGCTTGAAGGAGGCGTCTAGAAAAAATTAGGACGAGGGCTTCCTGCCTCTCATGGCAAGATAGCCCGTCGCTATTATGAAGATCGCGGCGATAGCACCGACCCCGTATACCGTGGTCGAGCTGACGCCTGTTGTTCCTGGAGCTGTGGATGTGACTGTCGCCGTGGATGTCGTCGATGCGCCTGAGACGGTCACGGTCGATGCGCCTGAGCCGACGGTCGTTACGGCTGTCGTCGTGGCAGTGCGCGTGACGGTTCCTCCTACTACACTGCTGGTGCTGGTTACTGTTGGACCTGATGCTGTGGATGTGGTAGTTATGGTGGTGGCTTGAGCGCTCGTCGGAGCGTTCTGCAGGTTCAAGGCCACGATGTCCCCTGGAACAGCCGTGCCCCAAGTGACAAGGCCAGCGGTGATCGGGAAGATGATCTCCATCTGCCCGCTTGAAGTCGCTCCTACGGATGCGATGACGTTCAACGGACCGCCGATGTAGTAGTCCTTGATTACCGCGCCTGTCTGCGCGTTGAGCATCAGGATGTCTCCTGATGACAACGTCAGGTAGACTACGCCGCCGCTATTCGTGATGCCGCCGCGATACCCCTCGTGCGCGATGAAGTGGGTCCAGACCATCTGTCCGGTCGCCGCGTTGATGGCTTCGATGGTGGTGTTGTCGTTGGCAGCTGCCGTGGCGGCGATGGCAATCGCCGATTGGCCGCTGTTGCGGCCATAGTTGGTCGTGTTCTGCGCGACGTAGTGGAACAGCAGCGGGTAGTTCTGGCTCGCGGTGAAGATGTAGTTCAACGCCGGGTTGACCGACGGCTCATTTTCGAATCCCGCTGCCTCCGATGGGAACATGAGCGTGTCTGCCAGTGTCGGGTTGAAGAAGGCCTCGGTCATCTGAGAGGAATTGAGAGGGTCGTGCACGAAGCAGTACTGGCACCTTGCCAGTACGTTCTGCGGCGGAGTCCAAGCCCAAATCATGTTGCCGTTGGCCGCGTTCAGCTCGTAGAGGTAGCCGTTCTTGCACGACTTCCACACGACCTGCGTGTTCACACCGTTGATGGTCTCGTTTCCCATAGCCTGCCACCAAGAGCAGTCCCAGTCCCACTCGTCGTGAGCGGACGTCGAGAAGCCCCAGACCCACTGACCTGTCTGGTCGTTGAGCGCCATTATGGCGGACGACCACAGGTCTGGACCTGGGTTGCATGCGCCGTTGTATGGACCTCTGTTTCCGGTGTTGACGTATGCGATGCCAGCGGTGGGACCCGTGCCGAGGATCCATGCCCCACCCCAGCCAGCTCCCGTCGCTCCTGTGGACGCGCCGCCGTCAGTCGCTGCGCAGGCTGCGCTCTGGACATAACCCCAGTCGTTGTAGAGCGTGGAGTTGAGCTGCGCCGCTGAGAGCGTCTTCAGGTTGACCACCCCGGTGCCGGGTATGTAGCCGCCGGCGGTGGCGGACGGTCCTGGATAGAATATCTCGGCGCCGGTCATGTTATTGACCTGCTTCAGATCCCAGTTAGGATCGACCGGGATGTTACTCCCTGGTTGGGGAGGAGTGCAGTACGCGGTCCACATCAGCTGCGGCGGGTTCACGAGGATGTTCCATCCCCTGTAGAAGCACCGCCCCCCATTGGCGCTCGATGAGCTGAGCATAGACGTGACCATGATGCCTTTGTTCTGGTCGATGAGGATGTTGCTAGCAAGCGTGGCGTAGACCTCGACCGGATTGGTCCCTGAGATTTCTGTGACTCCGCCTTTCCCGTAGTACGAGAAGTTCAGCTCGTACGCACCGGTTAGCGCATTGATTGCGTAGACCTTGTGGTCGGGAGCCGAAATCCAGTACGTCGGGGTGTGGTTGAACAGCGCCGTCGTGAACTGCTCCTCTCCGTCGTGGAGGTGGAGCGAAAGGTTTCCGGCGCCCTCTCCTAGGGTGCTGTTCGGCAAGAGCGGCAACACGTCAGTCCAGAGAACGTTGCCGTTGGCCGCGTTCAGCGCGAACACCTGGCCGTATTGGGTGGTCGCGTACACGGTGCCGTTGACTATGAGGATCGCCGTGTCAACTCCCAGGCCTCCCGCCACCGACAGCAATGCGGTCGGGTGGGTGGGCAGAGGGAACAGCCAGTTCAGGCCCAGAAATTGGGCGTTCGAGGCGTTGATCTGGTTCTGCGGGTTGTAGTCCTGGCCGAAGGAGTTGCCGTTTGGCGCTGCCCAGTTGGCTTCGAGGGATGTGAGCGGCGTCGCTGCAGGGGCAGCTGACGATGCGTTGGGTGAGGCACTCACCGGGCTTATTAGCAAGGAAGCGCCTATCGATGAAAAGAAGAAAAGAAGGCTGAAAGATATAGCTTTGATCGATGTTTTTGTAGATTTCTTCGTCATATTTTCGACGAATGTTGAAATCGTTATTATTTAACCATTCCTCGCTCTCAGAGAGGTTCAGGTAACTTGATGGTCACACCGAAGGGTGGTAAACAACGAATCATTAGTGGCCTATACCCGACATGGCTATTCATGGTTGAAATGGGAATATTGCCCCGTGATTTTGAGAACGTTCCAGATGTCCCCCGTTATCAACCATGCATTGCCAGTCCGGACATACGAATCCTGAGCGACTATCGTTTCAGACATGTGGCTGGCAAAGGCGCTGACGACAGTGCCGTCGTCGTGGACGTATTGCCGACTGTTGGCGTCGTCGAAGCTCCCGAAGCTGACGATGGCGATTTCGACCCGAGACGGGGTGGCGAAGAAATCGCTATTGCCGATACGATTACCAGTCAGGCAATCATTAGCGATGCATACAAGAGGACAAGCCGCTTGCCCCGATTACTGTCCGGGGTCATGTTTCCTCCCTCCTTGCTTGATCTTGTTATCGCCAGCCCTTTACTTAAGGATGGAACTAGATTCGCCGCTCGAATCTGACGCTGAACGCTTACTTTGGAAATGCAAAGACGGTCATCAACACATACTCAATTAATGTGTCCAGCCGGGACTGAACTTGAGCAGATGTTACTTACTCAAGGTGCATTCCCTTGTAAAAATACGCTAATCTGATTTTGTTAAACACACGAACCCACAGGCTAGGCACTTTCGGTTAGCGAGTCTACTTTCTTTGTCAGCGAATAGTCCATGCATTCCCGACTCGCCAAAGTCCTGATTGATCAATCTCCCGAAGACGCACCAGAGCCCGCGTGGACGAAGCTTAATTAGGAGTGTTCCGGGCCGCGTAAATTCGAGGTAAGAGAAAGACGCACGGATCGAACTACCGGGAATGGAAAGGGATGTTTTACAACAAGAAGTTCGCGCCTGGCACTCCCAACCCAAAGGTTGCGAGGTTCACAACAGGCAAGTTCAGTGGCAGTTATGACTACAAGCTTCAGCTTATCTCGCTAGGTAGAGTGCAGATAAGAAGTAACGCGCTCGAGTCAGCTAGAGTGGCAGCAAGCAAGAAACTAGCTGCAATCGGCGAGGAGGCGTTTTACCTTCGAGTGGTCACGTATCCTTTCGTCGTGATGCGCGAGAACAAGATGATTGCCACCGCGGGCGCAGACAGGCTCCAGGAAGGGATGAGGAAGGCATTCGGAAAGCCCATAGGGGTAGCGTCACGGGTTGGGATTGGTAGCGTCGTCCTAGACATAATGGTCAAGGCAGAGAATCTTGATAAGGCGAAAGTAGCGATGAAGGCGGCGACCACGAAGCTGCCGATGAGATGTAAAATCGCGATCATCCCCCTCGAGAAGAAGATCGAAGCGGTTTGACGGTAACCATCGACGTCGATAGGGTCTTCGACCTTATCGAGGAAAAGCACCCGACCCGGATAGTCCTCAACGCTCCGGGCGGCCTGCTCAGGCAGACGATGGAGCTGATGCGCGTCGTCGAGCTGAAGTACGGCGTCCAGTGCGTCCTAGTGGGCGACTCGTGCTTCGGCATCTGCGACACCGTCGACAACGAGGTCGAGAAGCTAGGGGCGAGCCTTGCCCTCCACATCGGCCACAACGCGACGGTCCAAACCGTGGGCGACTACACTTACCTGGTGGACGCGAAGGACGACGTCAAGTTCGATGCTGTCGTCAAAAAGGCAATCCCTCTGCTCTCAAAATACAAGAAGCTCGGGCTGGCGACGTTCAGCCAGCACCTGGACGAGCTCAAGCCGGTCAAGAGGCAGCTCGAGGCGGCAGGCTTCGAGGTCTACCTGGGCAGGAAGAACAACCTGCTCCTGGAGAGCCAGACGTTCGGGTGCGACTTTTCGACGGTCTTCTCGAACGCGGACATCGTCGACGCCTTCTGCTACCTCGGCCAGAGCGAGTTCCACGCCGTCGGCCTGGCGCTGGCGACGGACAAGCCCACCTATCTCCTGGACCCGCACCTCGAGGAAATCCGCGACATGAAGGAGGAGGCGGAAGAAAGGCAGAAGAGGGCCATCCTCGCCGTGTACCAGGCGATGGACGCCAGGGTGTTCGGCGTGATAACCGGACTGAAGGAGGGCCAGGCGATGGTCGGACGCTCAAAGTGGATAACAAACCGGCTTCAGGCGCACGGCAAGAAGGTAATCCAGCTCGCGATGCGCGATATCACCCAGGACAGGCTCGCCCAGTACATGCACATCGAGGCTTTCGTCCAGACGGCGTGCCCCCGGATATCCATCGACGGTTACACTTTCAAGAAGCCAGTGCTCTCGATACCCCAGGCGGATGCGCTGGTAGGGCTGCTCGAGGGGAGAGAGATGAAGGACTTTTTGCACAGGCCCAAGTGGATTGAGCTGACGGTGGGCCAGATTCCCAGAAAGATAGTAGTAGGCAGGTAGTGGCGATGAGCAAAGCGAACGAAAGCAACATCGGCAGCAGCAAGAAAGACGCGGCGCCGGCGGCGGTCGTCCTCCCAGGAGACTTCCTTGCGACCCCAGAGGAGTTCCTTCCCGGGAGCAACGCGTACGAGCAGGGCGACTCCGTGAGAGCCTCGATCCAGGGTCACGTCCAAAAAGACCTGTCGAAGCGAGAGGTGGGCGTCAAGC
The DNA here is from genome assembly GCA_027886925.1 of Nitrososphaerota archaeon. The sequence goes on along the minus strand of JAPCJN010000003.1, from coordinate 42,961 downwards.
CGGTGGTCGTAGCGATGATGCCCTCCGTGGGGGACGTGGTGCTAGGCCGGATAGAGGCCGCGATGACGAGCACTGCGGGCATGAGGATAACATACCTTAACGGCGTCCCGAGGTTGGCCGGCTTCTCGGGGACCATATTCATGCGTCCGGAGCGCGGAGGAAGGGGGATGAGGAGGACCTACGTCAAGCTGGGCGACATCGTGAGGGCGAAGGTCGGGAGCACGCTGAACGGCATGATCCAGCTGTCCATCGACGAGCCCCACCTCGGAGTCCTCTTTTCCGCGTGCAGCGTCTGTGGCACGCCTCTGCTCCGGGGCGACACGCGGGCGAAGTGCGAGAACTGCGGCAACGTCGAGGAGAGGAAGTTCGCCGACGATTTTGGCAGGGGAACCATCCAACCATGAGCTCTGTCTGACGGACTATTCGACCACGAATTAGAACTCTTATTAACAACCCGGAGCGGGTCGGGTTCTGAAAACAGATGCAGGTCCAAGTTTCTCGCAAGGAAGACAGAGAGTTCACCGTTGAAGTGACGGGAGAGGACTACTCGCTCGCCGAGATAGTGCACCACGAGCTTCTGGACGAGAAGAACGTCACGTTTGCGGGAGTCCTGCCTCCCCACCCGCTGATCAAGAAGCTTGTCGTGAAGGTGCGCGCCCAGAGGATCAAGCCGGAGAAGGCTTTCCTCGCGAGCCTGGAAAAGGCCCAGGCGAACTCGCACGAGCTCCTCGAGGCGGTCACAAAGGCCGTAGCCAACAGTGGTGGGTCAGAGTGAAGTTCTGCCCCAAGTGTGGGACCCGACTGAAGCTAAAGCAAATAAAATCAGACAAAGGCGCCGTCACCATCGCCAACCTGTGCGACAACTGCGGCTATTCGGACAAGGCGGCGAAGACCGTCATGCAGGTGACGGAGGAGGAGCTGGCGGGCGTCCCGTCGATAAAGGTCATCGGAGAGAAGGAGGCCAAGCTCTCGACGCTCCCCATCACGAAGATAGAGTGCCCGAAGTGCCACCACGACGAGGCGAACTGGTGGTTCCTGCAGACGAGGAGCGGGGACGAGCCCCCGACGCAGTTCTACAGGTGCCTAAAGTGCAACCACACCTGGAGAAGCTACTCCTAGTAGTCGTTGCTCGAGAGGGGCACTGCTTGATCGTTCTCGACCATCGCCTGGGCGTTTCCGAGGGGCAGCCTCGTCACGTCGTTGACCTCGAAGGGCCCGTACCTCTTTAGGTCGGCTCCTATTATCTCTCCCATGCGTTTCGATATCCTCACAGTAATCATCCGTTGCGTCTCCCTTCTCTGCACGAGCGTGAAAAAGGAGGACTGTCCGTCCACGACGGCTCTCACGAACCTCTCTTCCTTCTTCTCAAGCTCTCGCAGCGCGTCGCTGATGTACCGCTCTTCGGGAAGGAGGTTCTTCGATGACTGTGAGGGGCGCCGCGCCTTCCCCTCTTTCTCTTCCTCATCCCTCCTCGCCTTGTCCAGGCGCAGCTGAAGCAGCCTCCTTGTCATCACCTCCATCAGCCAGATCTGCTTCCTTGCGAGCCTCCCAGGAGCGTCGTCGTCGTTCGAACCGGTGGTGGCGCGCAGCTTTTGCGCATAGTTGGCGAGCTTGACGTAGGTGTCCGCGGGGAGAACGATGACAGCCTCGGATGCCTGTTCGGATTCGAGCAGTTGCCTTAGACTTTCGACGGTCGGTGAGCCTTCCATTTCCTGGTCTAGTCGACGGCCCTGCCGAGCCCTTTAATCAATAGATACACCGCGGCATAGGTGGGCAGCTCGAGCGCCTCGGACGCGTAGGGGCCGAACTTCCTGCCTTTCAAGGTGAAATCTGGCGAGCTAGCGACGAAGACCTTCGTCTCCTCCTCGCTCAGTACCACAGGGTCGTTGTCGGGCATGAAGCTGGCCAGGTCGTTGACCCTCACCTTCAGCAGCCCGGAGTTCCCGTGCAACGTCCCGGGCATGCGGAAAATCCTGTGTATGTCGGTCGTGACGGCCTCGTCTATCATCGAGCCGAAGGCGCCCGCTATCTGTTCAGGTTTTTGCGGCTGGTCTTTGTCCGCAGACATGGCGACTCTTTCAGGCCACCCTCCTTTTCCTCCCCCTCCGCCGCTGATGCCGCCGCGGTCGGCGCCTCCCCCTCTCCTTCCCGTCTGCCCTCTCCCTGGAGACTGTGGACGGACGAAAAGATTGGTGCCCTTGATGTAGTTCGCTATCTCCGCGCGGGCGGAAGGCTCCATTGCCTCGAACCTTTCGTCCTGGACGTGCACGTGATAGCCCCTGTTGCCGGAGAAATACATGCCGATCTTGGCGTGCGAAACCCCAAAGTCCTTCGTGAGAAAGTCGATGAGGCGGAAGGCCTGCTCCTTCGTGGCGGCGAGGCATTCTCCGCAGCTCCAGTGCAACTGAGCCGAGTTCGTCCCCTCGCACTTTGTGCAGCGAGCTGGCCTTTCGATTTGGCGGCGGACGTTGCCGCAGGTCTTGCATATCCAGAAGCTGTGCCTGGTCCGGCATGCGGTAGGGATCGAGCCTGCGTCTATGTCGAAGATTAGCTCCGCTCCTTTCCATCCCTTCTCGTCCATGGGCAGCGTCGGGTTGGAGTACACCCCGTTCGAGCAATAGACGGACGAAGGGGCTTGTTTCACGAGGTCGGCGGCCAGCTCCCCCGGAGACTTGTAGGACAGGTGCCTGACCATCCCCTTTCCGAACGGGATGTACCCGAACTCCCTGTTCGGCATCATGGTCGGTATCTCGACGGCGTCGTGATGCTTGAAGTAGTGCTCACGGAAAGTCCTCCTTAGGAACGTGAGCGTCTTCTCGTCCATTTGCGAATAGCTGCTGTCAGGCTTTGACGCGCTCACGGACAAGATGATCGTGAGATTCGGCGCTCATTATAAGATTAGTGAGGGACGGTCATGTCAAGTCTTAGGTCGATGTGTCTCGTTCAATATTGGTTGTAAAGTAGGTGGATTAGAATTCCTTCCCAACCATCGCCCGGTTGCATAGATTTCTTCTTGGCTCTTAGACGATTTGAACCTCGAGCTCGCCTGTCGACTCGATAAACCCGCTTTCGGCATGGCCCAGCAGGAGTCGTGTTCTCCCGATTTCCCTAAATCGTTCAGAATCACAGCGACCAATCTTTATCTATCCTCGTGGAAGCTGAGGAAAGGCGAGCATCCCAAAGCATGTTTTTTGCAAAGTCTGCGGGCAGCACCGAGTGGAAGGCTGTCTCGTCCGCCATCAAGACGCTTGTGGAAGAGGCTACTTTCGAAGTGAGCTCGGAGGGGTTGATTTTCAGGGCGATGGACCCGTCGCACATCGCCCTTGTCGACTTGAGCTGGCCGAATTCGGCGTGGGAAAAGTTCAGCGTCGATAAGACGACCAAGTTCACGATACGGGTAGAGGATTTCGTGAAGCTGATAGCGAGGAGCGACGCCAAGGACAGCATAGAGATCGCCTCGGACGAGGAGGATTCCCTGACGCTTCGCCTGATGAACGGGTACAAGCGCGAGTTCAAGGTACACCTCATCGAGACCACCCCGGGGACGGCCCCGCTCCCGAAGCTGGATTTGGACGTGAAGCTGTCGATGGGCAAGAGCGTGTTTGAGAAGATTCTGGGGGACATCTCGGTCGTCGCAGATCAGGTAATGATATCCTCGCTGAAGGAGGGCGTGTCGTTCTCGGGCAAGTCTGACATCGGCGCAGCGAACATACAGCTAGACAAGGGAGGGGCGGAGCTGTTGGAGCTCGACGTAAAGCAGGAGGCGAAGGCATCCTACAACATCGACTATATTTTGGGAATCTGTAAGGCCGTGGGGAGTGCCGCGGACGTCGTCGTCATGGAGTACGCCTCGAAAAAACCGACGAAAATCCAGCTCAAGCTCAACGAGCAAGGGTGCCGGATAGATTACTTCCTCGCTCCGAGAATTAGCGAGCAATGAACTTCGATTCGACTCAATAGCTATAGTCGGACGTCGCTCTAACCTGGTTCTCTGCAACTCTAGCCGAGTTTGTCCCGCAGTCGTTTTGGTTAGAGGTCTCCGGCGTGAGGCTGCGTGGCATCGGTCGGCGGCGACGCCGCCAATCACCCTGCAGGCCTCGCCGTCGCACCACAAGGCATAAATGACAAGGCAGGTCGGCTCGACTGAAAACCCATGAAGATCCCCAAGGAGATAAACACGAACTGCCCGCATTGCAAGAAACACACGGTCCATTCGATATCGCTCTACAAGAAGGGAAAAGAGAGGGCGTCTTCATGGGGCGCAAGGCGTCAGGCGTCCAGGAAGCGCGGCTATGGAGGCCAAAAGTTCCCCGAGCTCATCAGGACCGCCAAGACCACGAAAAAGGCGACGCTGAAGCTAAAGTGCAAGGAATGTAACAAGGAGGTCATGCGAAAGGGGATACGCCTGCGGAAGGCGGAGATAGTGCAGTGACATGAAGAGAGAGCGCGAGTTCATACCAAAGCCTAGGAGCAACTTCGTCCTGGTCAAGTGCCCAGATTGCGGCGAGGAGAGGCCGATGTTCTCCACGTCCACGAGGGACGTGACCTGCAGAGGGTGTGGGAGGAAGCTCGCCAGCAAGACGGGCGGCAAGGTGGCGCTGGACGCTCCGGTCGTCAAGCGGCTGGACTAGGTTAATTAATAGCCGACCGAATCCATAGGAAGGTTCTCAGAGGCCATATTAGTTGGAAAACAACGAGCTGCCCGAACGCGGAGACATCGTGCTTTGCACGGTCAGGGAGATTACCCCCCATGGGATCTACGTCGACCTCGACGAGTATAACGGGATGAACGGGTTCCTCCACATCTCGGAGATATCCACGGGCTGGGTCAGGAACATAGACAAGGTCGCGAAGGTGGCACAGAAGCTCGTCCTCAAGGTGGTGAGGGCGGAGAAGTCGAGGAGAGAGGTCGACCTTTCGCTCAGGCAGGTCACGAACGAGGAGAGGCGCAACAAGCTAATCGAGTGGAAGCAGAAGGAAAAGGCGATGACCATAATGGCCATGGTCAAGAAGAAGTTCAACATGGACGACAGGCAGTTCTCAGAGATAGTTACTAAGATGCAGGATGCGTACGGGACGCTCTACGAGGCGCTCGCGGATGCCGTGAAGAAGGGCGAGAAGACGTTCGCCGCGATGAGCCTTCCCACGGACATCGTCAACGAGATGGTCATGGCGGCCAGAGAGAAGATCGCCCCTCCAAAGTACGAGGTGGGCAGCATAGTGGAGATGAGTTCGAACGCCGCCGACGGCATCCTCCAGATTAAGAAGGCGTTGGCTGCCGGGTTGAACGCGTCTTCGGTGGCGGAGATAGAGATGACCTACGTCGGGGCGCCGAGGTATCGTGTCCGCGTGACGGCCGACGACTACAAGCAGGCTGACAAGGTGATGGGCGCCGTCCTTCTCAAGATGGAAGAGGTCATAGGGAAACACGGAAGCTTCACGAGCAAGAAGGAGATGTCACGCAAGTATGGCGGGGCCACCTAAGGATGAGGAACCTGCTCTTCAAGTGCCGCGACTGCTCCAAGTACACGATGGAGGAGAAATGCCCGAAGTGCGGAGGGACGACGGTCATGGCCGCGCCCGCGAGATATTCTCCGGACGACAAGTATGCCAGGTACAGGAGCCCTCTGGCGTATCAGACGCAGACTGTTGTTGTTGCTGCTGCTGCTGTTACCGAGCAGAAGCAGTAGAAAGTAGAAGAGAAAAGAAGGAAACAATTGCAATCCCCCGTCAGCGTTTCCACGAAATCGTGGCGGTGACAGGCGGGCGGCGCTATGGATGGACCTTGTAGATTAGCACTGTGGAGAAACAACTTATGCCCGAAGCGCAGCCTATCGGGCTGTCAAGACTGGAAGAATGGAACACTATCTGGAACGGACTGGTCCCGCCGGTCAATTGGAACGAGTAGGGCGAAGCGAATAGTTGGACTGGAGGGGCGCCCGTGTTCGGGTCTAGCGACCAGTTCGGATTGACGCCGGAAGTCGAGTTACCAAGGTCCAGGTAACCTGCGAAATTGAAGGGCAGCATCTGCCCGAAGACAGTGTTAAGACCGTTCGGGGTGAGGTTGAAGTCGTCTGGGCTAGGCCAGAGGTACTGGCTCTCGTTCAGTCCCGCTATCCGTATGAACCATTGCTTCTTGCTCTCGTCTCCTCCTCCCGGAGTGAAGCCTGACCCTCCCGCGGGCAGCTGTAGCAGGTAGTAGCTGGTGCCGCCGATGCTTATTTCGCTTCCAGTCAGGAAGAGCAAGACGTATGCGGGACGCCCGTGGGCCATGCTCCTGGCGGCCGCGGCTCCGGCCGTCACGTTTGACATGAACATCTGCCCGATTTCGGCTATCCGGGTCTCGTTGAGGGTGGCGTTGTCGGCGACGGTGGTCCTGTTCCCCATGACGTTCAGCCAGTATCCATAGTCCCACCAGGCTATGACGACCGCGTTGGTCGGCGTGTTATCGTGTATCCAGTTGAGCGCTTGGAACCAGTCGGTGATCTGGGAGTGCGAGAACACCGTCCCACCGTTGGCGATGGTGACTCCATAGTCTGCAGGGCTCTGGTCGCACAGAATGCTCGCTCCGGTGCAGGGGACCGGGTTCGGTATCCAGAAGATGGCCGCTGGGAAGGCGAGCAGGGCGATGAGCGTGATCGAGTAGACGGCACGCATTTCGCTTTGCGTCGAGTAGGTCGGCTTTCTCTTGACAAGGGTCGGCGAGCTCGGTTTCAGGAGCGCGAACACAAGCTCGGCGAAACCAATCCCCCCGAGGATCGCGAGGGCGATGGACGAGTAGACCAAGAGACGGGAGAAGGCGGCCGAGATGTAAAGGCTGGAGAGGCCTATCACCAAAGCGAACCCTATCGCAGGGCTCTTGCGCTTGAAGGCGATGTAGGCTCCAAAGATTCCTAGGAAGAGGAGGACCAGGTAGGAGGAGAAGTAGTCTCCGCCCGTGGGGATGAAATGCTCTGCGACGGACTGGACCAACGGGTCGCCGCTCCTCGTCCACGGCAGGATAGCGGAGAGGTATCGGCGGCTCACGGGGGAGAGCAGGCCGAAGCTCAGCACCGCCAGCCCGACGAGTCCGAAGCCCAGCATAACCTTCACCATCGTCCACCTGTATTCGGCGGGCCTCACCCAAGTGCGCATCCACTGGCCTACCACAAGGAACAGTGTCCCGCCGATCAAAGCGAAACCAGCCGGGTTGGTCACGATTCCAGTCCCGGGCCTCGGGAATATCGCGCTGGCGAAGATGTCACCGGCGGTGAAGAGCAGGGCAACGATGCTCACGCTCGTGACCTCGTAGTTGAGGAACGGTATTATTACGAAGAAGAAGCCGAACGCGACGCTGAAGTAAAGTCCGCCTCCCCAGGCGGTGTTCGCGTAGCCGGCCAGCAGCCCTGCGAAGACGGCGCGGAAGACCCTCTGTCTCGTGCTCATCTGGCTGTCCAAGAGGGTCAGGAAGATGTAACCGGCGACGGCGAAGAGGAATATCGCCAGAGGCTCGGACTTGAACCAGCCGAGGTTACCCCTCTCGATAAGAGGAGGAGAGACAGCGATCATTAGGGCTGCGAAAAGGCCTCCTGCCTCTCCTGCTATCCGCTTCACGAGGAGGTAAAACACGAGGGCCGTGAGCGCGCCGACGAAGACCGGGAAGAGCACCAGATAATTGTAGAGGCTCAGCTGCATCCCGAACACGTTTCTTAGGAAGATGTAGGAGAGGGCGCCGGCGAACTGAAGGCCGTCCTGCGATGTGGCGGCGACCGACCTGCCCTCTGGGAACCAGGTGGTGTAGTCGGTCCAATGGAAGTACTGTAGCAGTCCTGGGAAGCCGCCGTGACCTGCGTTCCAGCTGTGGTCGAAGGAGGTAACTATGAAGTTCGCTGCTTTGTAGTCGTAATAGGGGTCGAACTCGTTCAAGTAGAACCCGTACTTTGCGGGGAAGATCCTGATCAGGATGGCGATCACGAAGACGCTGATCAGGACAAGCGCGGTAATCATGCTCCGGCGGGTCACGGTCGGCCTGTGCGCGACGCTCCGTAGCAGATTACTGAAAATGCCGCTCAAGTATTCGAGGTAGCCTCCCCGATGGATTTAAGAGTCTTTCGAATCCGTTTCTGGAAAGTCAGGCGGGTAGCACTCGGAATGGGCGCAATGCGAGTGGGTCCCTAGTTGGATATTCGGTCGGTTAGTTAGTTAGTCTTGGTGTTCCGCGGCGATGGAACTTAGGAGTTCCTCGTATTGCTTCGGCGATAGGAGCGTCTTTTTCTCTTCTTCGAAGTTGGTGTGCTTCACCTCGATGATCCACCCCGACTCATATGGCGACTGGTTCACCAGCTCGGGATGGTTCGCGAGTTCAGGGTTCGTGGCTATCACCGTGCCTGATAGAGGCGAGTAGAGCTCAGAGACGGCCTTGATAGACTCGACGGTCCCGAACGAGCCGAGCTGCTTGATCTGCTGGCCTGCCGATGGCAGCGTCAGATACACCACGTCGTTCAACGTCTTCGCGGCGTAGTCGGTAATGCCGACCCTCGCGGTGCCGCCTGTCACGTTGGTCCATTCGTGCTCTTTGGTGTAGAAGAGGCCGTCTGGGACCTTGTATGACGAAGTATTGCTCAAGCACTCAAAGGCCTCGGAGACAATCTATTTACTATTATCCCTTACGACGTTGAAACTCATGCGTGCTCGCCAAGCCTACACTTCCTGTCCAAGTTGGTCGTGAGCATCCCAATCGCATTCCTCTACGTCCATGTCCGTTCCTTCGCCAGTTTCGCGACAAGATCTTCAAAGCCTTTGTCGAACATCCCTTGGGATGATTTGTGGATCATCATGAACTGGGGATCTTCCGACATGACCCTGAGCCATTCAGCCCACTGCCCCCAAGTCTCCTCGTCGATCCATTTCTTCTAGTAAAGTATGTAGGCTTCCTCAAGTATCCCATACACGACCAGCAGGTGAGCGTAGATCTCTGTCTCCTCGGGTGAGACATCTGCACTCCCGCTAAGTCTGGACATGCGATTCATCAAGAGCCTCGAAGGTTTGTCCTTGGTCGCTTGCATCATGACGAGGTCATTATAGCGACCCATCAGATTCTGGTACGAGGATTCCTTGATTGCTTTTTCTTGGCTCCGGAACTGAAATATGAAGACTAGCAGAGTGATGGTAATCACGATCGTTTGGGCCAGAGTAGCTGCCAAGGAGAGTTCGGTAGCGTCGACCAACCTGCTTGAACGAGTTCTTGATCGGGATATGGTCGAGATATCTCTTTCGCAATTGGCCAAAGGACTTGCTTTCGCATTCCAGCACTTTGGCGTGGTGCTTGATGCAGACCTGGATGCTCCTTCTGGACTTCATTCAGACGGAGATACCATTATTGGTGGGGCTTGCTTGTTGCTGCTTGCCCCTCTTCCATCCGTATTTCGAGTCGTCGTAGAAGGGGAACTTGACGACCCTCCCGCTGCCGGGCGCTTCCCTTACGACGATGTTGACCTTCTCGCCTAGCTGGGGCGAGGGCGTCTTGACGTAGCCCATGGCGATTCCTTTCTTCAGCAGCGGGGAGAATGTCCCGCTGGTCACGCTTCCGATTTCTGCCCCCGCGTCGTCTGTGATCTTGAACCCGTGGCGCGGGATCTTGTCGTCCAGGAGGATCCCTCGCCTTACCCTCGCCGGGGCCTCCTTCATGAGGGAGGCTAGCTTAGGCCACCCGACGTAGGATTGCTTGTCTTTCGAGATCACCCAGCCCAGGTCTGCCTCGAGGGGGTTTGTGTCCTCGTCCATGTCGGAGCCGTACAAGGGTAGGCCTGCTTCGAGCCTCAGCGAGTCTCTGGCGCCGAGGGCGCACGGCGTCGCGTTCTTCATCAGGGCCTCCCACACGGGCATCGACCTCAGGCCTTGGTTTTCTGGCCCGGCGTCATAGAGTATTATCTCGAACCCGTCTTCGCCGGTGTACCCCGTCCGCGTTATCACCGTTTGGATCCCTTTTACCGTCGAGAGGGTGTGGTTGAACCTCTTCATAACGGCGAGCGGGAGCGGAGTGAGCGGCTGGAGCGCTTGGATGGCAGACGGCCCCTGGACGGCGATCATCGTGGTCGCATCTGTGATGTCTTCTAGCTCGACGTCGAAGCCGGCCCGGTTCTCCTCCATGTGCTTCAGGTCTTTCGCCTTGCTCGCCGCGTTCACGACCAGGAGGTATCGGTCCTCGCTCATTTTCAGCACAATCAGGTCGTCGATGATTCCCGCGTCCTGGTTCAGCATCAACGTGTAGACGGATTTCCCGTTGGGTTGCTTTGCGATGTTGGTCGGGAAGAGACGCTCTATGTAACGTCCGGCGCCTGGCCCGGTCGCGTTCACCCTGGCCATGTGAGAGACGTCGAATATTCCCGCCTGGTCCCTCACCGCCATGTGCTCCTCGAGCGTGCTGGTGTACCAGATGGGCATGTCGTAGCCCGCGAACTCCACCATCTTGCCGTGAGTCCGATGGAACTCGTAGAGCGAGGTCTGTTTCCTAGCTTTCATTGTCGTCATGCGGGATTCGTATAATAGGAGGCCCCTTCGTGCTTGCTTAATAATTTGACAAGGTCAGCGGTCACGTTCTCGCCGGTCAGGACGGCGAGGAAGAAAACCGCCTTCAATCTTGGCGAGCTGGTCGACAGGGCGGTCGGCTCCGAGCTTCAAGACGGAGACGTCCTCGTCGTCTCAAGCAAGTTCATCGCCGTGTCGGAAGGGCGCGTGGTGGACCTGGCTTCGGTCGTCCCCAGCGCCCGTTCCGTCTCGATGGCGAAGAGGCTGAACATCTCGCCTGAGCTTTGCGAACTTGCGGTCAGGGAATCTGACGAAGTGATCGGCGGGGTGGCAGGGTTCATGCTAACGCTCAAAGAGGGGCTCCTGACTCCGAACGCAGGGATAGACAAGTCCAACATCGAGCATGGGAAGGTGGTGCTGTACCCCCGAAACCCCCTGGAGTCTGCCATAGGACTCGTCGACGCGGTGAGGTTTCGGCGCGGAGTCGGCATCGGGGTTGTCGTTTCAGACAGCAGGTTGATGCCTACGCGGAAGGGGACGGTCGGAGTCGCGCTCGCGGCGGCCGGGATGGAGGCCATAGTGGACCTGCGGGGGAAGCCTGACCTGTATGGGAACATCCTGAGGGTCACGAGCCAGGCGATAGCCGACGACCTGTGCTCGGGCGCCCAGGTCGTGATGGGCGAGGCCAACGAGGCGACGCCGATAGTCTTGGTGCGGGGTTTGGGAGGGGGAGGGAAGACGAGGAGGGGCAGCAACGGGAATAGGAACTACGCGATGTCCAGTTTCGCTGTGGACCCCGAGCAGTGCGTCTATATGCGCAGCCTAGGTTATCGTGCTAGGTGAATCTTCCTTCAAGCTTCAAGACTTCGACTTTGAAGTTTTCGGGGGTCAGCTTCGCGCCGCATTTTTTGCACTTGTAGCCGGAGGGCTTCAAGATGTCATTGGGAGACCTGAGATCGAACCCAGAATAAATCGCATAGCCGCATTTGGAGCAGACGAGTTCATAGGTCAACTATGGGAGGTTTGTAGATTACTCTTAAAAGGGTTGCAAGAAATTCGTGCTTTGTCTGGCTGGATGTCGAGCGTATGGAGTCAAGCGGCTACACGCTTGTGATCTGCGAGAAGCCTGACGCCGCGATGAGGGTCGCCGATGCCCTTTCGGGCACCACCCCTGCGTCGTTCAGCGTGGGAGGCGTCGTTGCGTATCGGCTAATGGACGCCGCCGGGAAAAAGTATGTCGTCTGCGCGGCTCTCGGCCACCTGTACGGGGTGTCGGATACCGTCAAGGAGAGGGAGGTCTATCCGGTGTTCGACCTGGAGTGGTTTCCTATCGGGGACATAGACGAAAAGGCCCCCAGGCAGGCGGCCAGCCGAATCCGGGCCATCGAGAGGCTCTCGAAGGATGCGGCAGGCTTTGTGAACGCGTGCGACCTGGACATAGAGGGAGAGACGATTGGCTACAACATCCTCAGATACGCGTGCGATGGGAAGCAGGGTTCAGCTTTGCGGGCCAAGTTTTCCACGTTGACGCGGGAAGAAATCCTGGAGGCGTTTCGCGAGAGCAACCTGGTTTCGGGGAATAACCTGGCGATGGCCGGAAGGTTGAGACATGCGATCGACTTTGTCTGGGGCATCAACGTGTCCCGAGCGCTCTCTGAATCCCTCAGGAGCCAAAGCTACTACAGGACAGTCAGCATCGGACGTGTCCAGGGGCCGACGCTGAACTTCGTCGTCGAGAGGGAGATCGACATCAGGACGTTTGTCCCGACGCCATATTGGAACCTGATAGGGACGTTCAGAAAAGGAGACGTCACGTTTGAGGCCGATCACTCTTCCGCCGCCGTCGTGGCGACGAAGCGCGCGGCGGAGAAGGTAAAGGCCTCCTCCGAAGGACGCGACGGTGTCGTCTCAAAGGTCACGAGGAGCGTCTTCAAGCAACGGCCTCCGCCTCCCTTCAATCTGGCGGACCTTCAAAAGGAGGCCTATGGGCGTTTTGGCTACACGCCAAGCCAGACCCTTCGGCTGGCAGAGAGGCTTTACCTCGACGCCCTGATTTCATACCCCAGGACCGGAAGCCAAAAGCTGCCAAGGGTCGACTACCGGTCGCTCCTGTCGAAGATATCCAGGATTCCCGGGTACGGCGTCCTGGCCATGCGGCTTCTCTCCGGGGACGCCCTTCGACCTAGCGAAGGAGACAAGACGGACTCCGCCCATCCAGCGATCTATCCGACGGGGCAATCGGCGAGGCGCCACCTCGGGGCCGACGAGAGGCGGGTATTCGACCTGGTGGTTCGACGCTTCCTCTCTTGTTTCGGTGAGGATTCGACCCGCGAAGCGGTCTCCGCGACAATCCTGGTGGGGGAAGAGGAGGAGGAATTCACGGTGACAGGAACGAGGGTCGTGTCTCCCGGCTGGTTGGAGTTCCAAGTGGCAGGTGGGCAACCAAAGTACGGAGAGAAGCCGTTCCCGCCCATTAAGAAGGGCGACTCCCTGAAGACAGAGGCTGTGGGGATCGAGGAGAAGTTCAGGTTGCGCCCTCCGCGCTTCAATCAGGGCTCCCTCCTAGAGAAGATGGAGAGGGAAGGTATCGGGACGAAGGCCACGCGAGGAGAGACGATCTCCACACTCCTGCACCGGGGCTACGTGGCCGGAGAGAGCCTGGCTCCGACGGAGCTGGGGTTCTCCCTCGTCGAAACGATGCGCGGGCATTGCCCTCAGATAATCTCCACCGGGATGACCCGCGAGATAGAAAGGCAGCTGGAGCTGATCGAGAGTTCGGGCGGCGACGGCTCGGACTTCTTTGAGGAGGTCTTGTCTACGCTTCTGGAGCAGGTCGAGGAATTGAAGTCCAACGAGCCGGAGATCGCTGGAAAATTGCGAGGTTCGATCGTTGAGAGCGCCATAGCTCAGACGATTTTGGGAAGATGTCCGATGTGCAAGGAAGGGAAGCTGAGGGTGATCCGCTCTTACAAGACAGGAAAGCGGTTCGTGGGTTGCACCAACTACTCGAAGGGATGCACGGCCTCCGCCCCGCTTCCCCAGCGGGGATCCCTGAAGCCGACCTCGAAGCCTTGCGCCTACTGCGGCTGGCCCGTCGCGTATGTGAGGGCGGGCAGGCGCCCCTGGAAACTTTGCATCAATCTGCGATGCCCGCGCAAGGTGAACATCTATGCAATGCAAAATTTGCAAAAGGATAGCAAGAAATAGCGGGCTTTGTGGCTATCACGAGACCGCGAGGGATGCATTGAAGAAGGGGTATGGCGCGTGGAATGAAGCGTATTCGGGGATGTCGTGGGGCGAGTATTTGCAAAGAGTTAAGGCTATTGAAAATACGGGCCAGTGGGTAATAGAGGTAATAGAGATGGAGGAGCGCGAGGGGGATGTTTCGGTTTGATTCGGCAGTGGTTTGAGTCCCGGGTGTCCGGGGCGAGGGAGAGGCTCGGGAAGGGCGCCGAGCGGAGCGGCATTTCGACCCTCATCAAGAACCGCTGGATAGAATTCTTGTACATCGCCGGCATAGTGGTGATGTCGGGTGGCGTCGTGAGCGCGTTGGCCAGCCCTGTGCCCTCGACATACATCATCTACCCCGGGAGAAACGCGCAATCGATTCCTGAGACGGTGATCAATTCCATGGCCCTGTTGATGGGTTTTGGCGGGCTCTACCTTTCGTATCTCAGCGGGAGGCAGACGGTCAAGCCTAGATTGGTCGGATTCTTCTTGACCCTCGGGTTGTTGCTCATCGCCGGCGCGATCTACGTCGAGGCGTACGTGTACTTCGCCAAGTAAAAGGCCCTCCTGAGTGAGGGGGAGAGCAATTGCTTTTCACAGGCTAAGCTCGTTGTTCGGCCAGTGGCCTTCGAGGCTGGCCTTGAGCAGCAGCGAGCCTCCACGAAGTTCAGTGTCGACCAGTGTGTCCCCGAGTCCGGCAAGCGAATGCCCGTTAGTCGCGGCCTTTTCGCCTCTCTCCGTCCTGTAAGCTGTCGCGATGACCCAAGACTTGTTCATCTTGGCGTTGTGGGAGAGGAGCTTCATGAAGATAGACAGCTCGTGCGACTTGCGGCTGTTGGAAGCCAAGGAGTACAGGGAGTTCAAGTCGTCAAGGATCAGGACTTGGGTCTTCGAGGAGATCAGGGGAATGAGATGGCTTACCTTGAACGGCTTCTCTGGAAGCAGCATTATCTTGGTCTCGGCGAAGAAACGGTCGGCATCGTTGTTGTAGTCGTCTTTAATCTCCCCGGTGAGCTCGTCGATGTTTGTGCAGTAGAACGCGTCTGCATCCAGGATGCTCGTTGTTGTGCTTGCTGCCTGGAGATAGGCGCATCTCATAAGAAAGCGGCTCAACGCCATCTTCGTCGCCTTGTCGTGGAGGAGCAGGACGGCGACCTTCCCCTTCAGCGGGGCGAAGAAACTATCCGCCTTCTCCATCGTGGGAACGCTCATAAACTCGGCGTGCCTGTTGAAATCATGAGCGGTTCGTGAGGATTATTAAGGTCGCTACCGACGACAGTAACGCATACTACAGCATCGTGTCACGGCTCAAGAGGACCCATCTTCGATTCTCCAGCGTCTCGCCCTCGGAGGCGCTTTCATCTTCCGCCCAAGACCTGATCGTCACCACCAGGAAGGAGATGGGCGGCTTCCCGGGGACGGCGCTCGCGATCGAGGACCTCGACCAGAATCCCTTGGTGATGGAGGGCCAGGTGTTGTCGCATCTTTTTGATGAAGAGAGAAGGAACCTTCTGGTCGGGATAGACCCAGGCTCGAGGATTGGCGTCGTCGTGTTCTACGGCGGAAGAGAGCTCGGCACCCTCACCGAGAACTCTGTCGAGCGCGTAGTAGGACTGCTGTTCGTGATCGCAAGCCACGTGCCTCATTCGTCGCTCTCCGTGAAGATAGGAGGTGGCGAGCCCAAGTCGTCTACGATGTTGGCGAGCTCGTTGCGTGAAGCGTTGCCATCGTCGGCGTCCATCGAGATCGTCGACGAATCCGGGACGTCCGCGAGGAGGCGTGGGACTATCGGTGCCACCAGAGACCAAAAGGCGGCGGTCAGGATAGCTTTCCGTAAGGGAGTCCAATTCACTGGCTCCGAGAGCTCGAAAAGAAATCGTGTGTGATTGCGCCGATTTCTTCGGGCAGGTAGCTCCCTTTCACGAGGTCTTCTTTCAACCACGACGGCATGAGGGTGGTCACCTTCTGCTCCGCGAAGCGAGAGTCCAAAAAGAAGACCATCCCGACTTTTCCGGGGTTTCGTATGTGCCTTCCGGCGCATTGAAACGCCTTCCTCAACGCCGGCAGCAGCGAGAGGACGAGGTACGCCTCGTGCCTGTCGATATGGCTCGTTTCCAGCTGTCGGTATCCCGCGTACATCGTAGGTGACGGGGGAGGGAGGGACAGGCCCACAACCACCGAGACGTCCATGTTATCGCCGGGGAAGTCTTCGCCTTCTGAAAATCTTCCCCCCTGGACTGCGAGGAGCAAGCTGCCACGGTTGGATTTGAAGGTGTTCATCATCTCCTCCGAGTCTTCGTTGGTCAGCCCAGATTTCTCGACCACGATGTTCCTCTTCTTCGTAGTTCCAGCGTGAGTTTCCATCTGGGCGAGCAACAGGTCTCTTATCGATTCCAACACCGCATATGACGGGGCGAAGATACCGATCCCTCCAGAGGTCGACTCGCAGACTGCGATGATTTTTTTTGCGATTTTCGAGTACATCTCAGTAGTCCGCAATTTGAACCTCGTGCTCACGTCCATGTCGATGACGGTCTTGATTCGGAACTTGTAATTTGTCACCGCGCTGTGCACGAGGGTCGAGTTGTCGTCTAGTCCGATTGAGCGGAGGAAGAGGTTCGATGGGTTTATCGTGGCCGAGAGCAGGATTAGGCTCCTCAAGCCTGCGGTGGCTCCCAAGAAGCTCTTCGATGGGTTCGTGTCGGTTAGGAACAACGCTCGGTCGCTCTTCACCAGGGAGACCTCGTCGGAATCGAGGGAGGAGAGGAGGCTGCTTAGAAAGGAGCCGAACCTGATGATCGAAGGCGGCATGTTCCTGCCGGTGGCGACAGAGTACCAAGCCACGCCTGAGTTGGTCGCCAGCTCGAACGCGAGGTCAGCCAGCCATTCTCTGGGATGATGCTCGCTCAGCCTTTTGACGAACGCTCCCTTGTCGACGAACCAGCGCCCGTCGTTGGCGCAGAGGCGCTTTATGCTCTCGTTGATCTCGGAGATTGCTGAGGCGATTCTCTCGAGGTAGAGGTTGCGCGAGTCGATCGCGCATTTCTCGATGTCAGAGAGGGCCAGCGCTATCGTCGAGTTGCTGGAGATAAAGTCCCTGATGTTGTGGGCCTCGTCGACCACGGCGATGACCTTGCTCGGTGACTGGAAGCCGCCCGTCAAGAGGACTGACCGAGAGGCCTCGTCGAGCAGGTAATGATATGTGGTCACGATTATTCTGGCGCGAGCCAACAAGATCCGCTCGACCTCGTATGGACAGACGTGGAGCGCGTTGCCGCTCCTCAGGAGGCTCGAGATCGACTTTAGGCCGCTGACCTGGTCGTCCACCAGTCTTTGGATCGCCCCGCTGTTGAATGGGACGTTCAGGAAGTAGCTGCACAGGTTGTTTGACGTTTGGAAGCTGCAATACCATTTGAACGTCTCAGGCGACACCCCAAAGCTCCTCTCCCTCTGGAGGCAATAGTCGTACTTTGAGAAGAGGCTGGCGGCCCGCACCGGGAGCCGCTTGGAGAAGCTCTCCAGCTCTTCCATGACCCGGAATACCTGTCTTTTCGTCCTGCACACATAGACGATTCTGAGGTCGTCCTCCTCTGCCGCGGCCAAAAGGCTGCCGGCCAGGACGGCGGCCGTCTTCCCGAAGCCGCTCATCGCTTCCGCGACCAGTTTGTCTCCGTTCTTGCAAGCTAGGTAGACTGATTGGGCGAGCTCTTTCTGCCCCTGTCGGAACGACGGATACGGGAGGATGTCCTCTAGAAGCACTAATCCTAAAGTCGGGATTCTATTTCAGGGTAGATGCCGGTCCGGTCCGCCCAGCTAGATGGATATTCTAGATATGAAGTCGTCCTTGCCCAAGACGGACTGGGCGGCGGCGGCCACCTTGTTCCTGTGTTCAGCGAAAGTGTAGATCCGCAGTATGTCCATGAAACCCGTAATCGAGCCTGCCAACGGAAGTTCGCTTATGGGGACTGTTTCGGTCTTCCTCTTGCCGCCATATTTGCTGTCCGACGACAGGATGATCGAGTTGAACGCCTGCCTCTCATAGGTGTACGGCACCGATGGCGTGTTCGGCACGTCGATGTAGATGTCGACGGGCTTCACGCCGGCCTTTTGTGCTATGCTCAAGCCCATCTCGTCCCTGAAGCGCTTCTGGCTGAATATGCGTTGGATCGTCCTGTCCTTTCTTTGCACGACCTTTTCAAACACGCATTTCACGAGCCTGCGCTCCACGTATCCCTGGGCAAGTCTCTGCGCCATCTTCAGCTCGGGCTTGCTCGAGTCGATGTCCACCAGTCTTTGGAGCACTACCTCGTCGGTGAGTTTCAGCAGTCTTTCCAATTTTGAAACGTTGGTCAGCTGTAGCTCGTCGTCTGCTAGGGTCATCGAATGGGCGAGCATGAGTTCAGCCGCCCTCACAGTCCTGTGGAAGTAGACCGCCTTGAACATCTCATATCTCGCTATGAGCAGGGCTTCGAACGCGTAGAGCGCGGCCCTGTCGAGCACCAGGTGGCCGTCGCTGCTGACGTCGAGAGAATCGATGACTCTCTGTATGTCTACCTTTCCATATTCTACGCCGGTGAAGTACGTGTCCCTCAGCAGATAGTCCATCATGTCGGCGCTTAACCCCCCCGCGATTACTTCGTTCATGAACGGCGGGCCTCTCGATTTGCCGACGCAGAGTTTCGACATCTTGGAAGGCGAGTATCCGTTCTTCGCTAGGACCTCTCCTACGCTCGATTCCAGGACGATCCTCTGGGACAGGTCCTCGTGGGTCATCTCGGTCTTCTCTGCGAGGACCTCCTCGAAAAGGTGCGAGAAGGGCCCGTGCCCAAGGTCGTGGAGCAACGCGGCCATCCTCATCTCCTGGATGTCTTCGTCACGAAGCCCGGCCTTGCTTGCGATCGACTCGCCGATCAGGCCTGCCACGTGCATCGTCCCGAGGACGTGTTCGAAGCGCGTGTGGACGCCGCCTGGATAGACAAGATACGCCCCGGCGAGCTGGTGGATTCTGCGGAGACGTTGGACGAATGCCGAATCTACTAGTTCGTGCTCTTCTTTGGTGATTTTGATGTAGCCGTGGACAGGGTCTCTTATCTCCGCGACGTACTTGAGGGTCATCCGGGTTTCATCTTCCCCTCGTTTGCCAGGGCGCCCTTGACGATTTTGACCAGCGAGTCTTGGACGACTTCGACGGGTCTGTCTGCGTCGACCACCCTCCAGCCGTTCTCGCGAGCGAGCTCCCTGTATACCTTTTGGGCTTTGTTCTGCAGGGCAGAGTCCTTTTCGTAGGCGTCCTTGCTGTTGCTGGCCCGCCTGGCCTTCAGAGACTGCGGCGCCGCGTCCAGCACTATCACCAGGTTCGTCTTTGGCAGGCCTTCCTCCAGGTTCTTCAGCCACCTTATGTCGAGGCCTTTCGCCGATCCATACGCTAGATTGGACTCGGTGTACCTGTTGACAATCAACGTCTTGCCTGATCGAAGGTGCGATTCGATTTCCTCCGATTTTTCCCACCTGTTCGCGGCAAAGAGCATGTGCTGCAACTCGATCGGGTAGTTTCTCTCTCTTGAGAGGAACGCCCTGATCTCCTTGCCGATCACGGTCACGTAGTCTGGGAAGGACATGCTGGCCGTCTTGAAGCCGTTACCGCTTAGCCAGGAGGAGAGCAGGCTGCTTTGGGTATGCTTGCCGACTGCGTCGATGCCTTCGATCCCGATGATGTATCCCTTTGAGCTGTCGGCCATCGCTATGCGCCTGCCTGATTCGGACGCTCTAATCAATAGAGCAGCGCCAACGCGCAAAGAATCAACGCGGAGACCAGGGCGGCTTGTGCGTAGACTTTTGTAAAGTCCAGAGTCTCCTTGGTAAGGACAGCGAAATCATGGAGGGATTTCTCGCCTATGAGCGGCAGCGTCAATTCTGATGTGATTGGCGTCGCTGTCCCTCCTGACGACCTATCATCTGCTATCTTCTCAAGTTTTTTGATAGCCGCCACGATCGCGTCGCGGCTGGTGTCCTCTCCCAGGGCACGGTAGCCGCGGTCTGTGAGATGCCTTGCGGCGGAGTTGTGGGTGTCTGACGTGCACAGCTCGATCAGTTCCACGTTCTCATTCTTGAGCCCGTCCATTACGGCCTGGCGCAAGCCCAGGGCCGCGTTGTTAGAATCTGAGGTTACCAGCGCATATGCCGATGACGATGCCTGATTGCGGAAGACGAGCACGCATATTCCACCGTCACTGATGTCGGTGCCATGCTCGAACTGTATTTCCGACGAATGCGCCACCCCGGTCTCGAACTCGTGTTCGGCGCTCCCCTTTAGCGTCGACATTGCGCGTCTCCAATCGTCCTTTGTCATGTGCGGCTGTTCGGTGTTCTCTCCGCCGATGGAGTTGTGTGCGTCGACGAGCATAAGATCCATACCGAGCTCCTTCGCGGCCGACAAGGCTTCGTCGATGATGGTGGGTTCCAGGTCGTCGGTGTTGTAGGGCGCGTTGGAGAGGAATGCGACGATTTGGTTTCCAAACCCGAGCATGGTTATGCTCGTAACCCCCAGTGTGGAGCGAACAGGCCCCCGCATGTTGTGGACCTCTTGCCCGGCGCCTTTTGAGACTACCACGTCGGCAATCGCGGAAGCGTATCTCTTCGTGGCGTCGTTCGTGGGGAGGTTCCTCTCGTGGCCTCCAGTCCCGTGGAGCACCATGGGGACGATGTTCTTCTTTCGAAGCTCTTGGTAGATTAGCTCAGACAGGTTGTAGCTGCCCACGGGAAAGAACGGGCCAGGATGGACCCCTGGCAGCACCAAGGCGGCTTTGTCGGTCGCGCCGGCCAGGACGATTTTTGTCGTGACGAGCTCGTCGTGCGAGTAGAGCGTGAAGTAGCCCTCGAGGCTGGCAGGCTTCTGCGAGACCCATGACTTTAGGAACGATTGAAACGTCTGCAGGGAGTTGATCCCGACGCCTTCGGTCTTGAAGGTCTTGAACTTCAACAAGAAAATCGTCGCAATCGCCAGGGTCAGGAAGCCCGACGCGACGGCATAAAGGGCGTTCGAGTTGGCGTGTATTATGAAGGCCGAGGTCAGTAGCAGCACCGCCATGGGCTGTAGCGCCGCGATGCAGAGGCTTTGCAGCGTGTTTGACATGAAGGCGCCGTTGATTATTATCAGTTCGAAGCTCCAGGCGAAGAAGGCGCCGAGGATGAATTCGTTGAGGCTCGGCCGGAGGTTTCCCGTCGCAGTAGAGACGAGCGACCCGACGACACCCAGCAACGCCCAGACGGAGTTCGGGACGAGCAACAGCCCAAAGGTCCGTCTCAGCGAGATTATCGAATCCGAATCGAAGGCCTTGAGCACGTAGGTGAGGAGCGCCGATGTCGCAATCACGATGACAAAGTCCGCGAGGGCGACCAGAAGGGGCAACCTGTCGAGCGCCACCAAAGGGCCCAGCAGTACGGCCTCGGAAATCGTCAGGAAGATGAAGAGGACAGAGGAAGAGGGTAGGACGAACAGGTGCCTGTAGCGGCGAGCTAGTTGTTCGGTCGCAGAACCATACAGATGAATCTACCCAAACAAAAGAGCGAGGAAGACTGTGGCACTCGTGGTTGCAGGGGCTTTGAACACCAGGTTCAGGACGATCGACGAGACGATGAGGCCCATCGAGCCTATCAAGACGATTTCAGGTTTGATCTTCACGCCCTCGGTTTCGTCCTCGAAGAACCTCAGGAGTCCAGCGCTCGACGCTGGTAGTGGGTTTCCCTTCTTCTTGCCGCTCATCGTGCTTCTCCTCTTCCCAAGTTACGCCCTTTTAAAAATACTGCCTGGTCAGAGGACGTCCGCAATAATTGCACAAATGCATAATTACTGAGCTCGGCCCCGTAAAGACACCTTGAAGAAGCGATACGACAAAGTGGTCTCGCTGGTAAAACAGCACGAGAAGTGGTTCTCTGAGAGTCTTCCGTTGATTGCCAGCGAGAACGTGGCTTCTCGTGGGGTCAGGGAAGTTCTTTCGTCGGACCTTGGCCATAGATATGCGGAAGGCTGGCCGGGGGAGAGGGTGTATGCGGGTTGCAAATTCATAGATCAAATCGAGCTCGAGGCCGTGGACCTGGCGAAAAAGCTGTTCAACGCCGAGTTCGCCGACGTCCGTCCTGTCTCTGGCGCTTGCGCTAACCTCGCCGTCTATTCCACGCTCTCCGACCCTGGGGACACGATGATGGCCCTCTCCATCCCGAACGGCGGGCACATATCGACGGGGAAGAAGGAATTCTCAGGGACCGCTGGGCTCGTCCACGGCCTGGACATCGAGTATTTCGCGTTCGACAAGGAGAACATGAATGTGGACGTGGACCAGACGAAGAAGAAGCTCAGGGACATCCAAGCAGGAGGGAAGAGGGTGAAGATTCTGATGCTCGGTGCCAGCCTTTTCCTCTTCCCACACCCGGTCAAAGAAGTGAGCGCCATCGCCATAGAAGCAGGAGTGACGCCATGCTATGACGCGGCTCATGTGGCTGGTCTGATCGCGGGTGGAGAGTTTCAGGACCCGCTCGGCGAGGGCGCGCACGTGATGAGCTTCAGCACCCATAAGACCTTGTTCGGGCCCCAGGGAGGGACGATAGTGTCAAAGGCCCAATATGGCGAGGGCATGAAAAAGTCTGTGTTCCCGGGGACGTCTAGCAACCACCACCTTCACAACGTGGCGGCGAAGGCGCTCACCTTCGCCGAGTTTCTGAAGTTCGGGCCGAGTTATGCCAGGGCGGTCACCAGGAACGCCCGCGTGTTGGCCGAAGCGCTCGCCGAGCAAGGCGAGTTCGTCCTTGGAGAGAAGCACGGATACACAAGGTCCCACCAGGTCGCGGTCGACGTCACGAAATACGGAGACGGAGGGACCGTGGAGAAGAAGCTGGAAGCGATGAACGTGATAGTGAACCGTCAACTCTTGCCGGGCGACCTTCAGGCCGGCCGGCACTACACGAATCCAGGTGGCATACGGTTGGGTGTTTCGGAACTCACGAGGCTCGGGATGGGGAAGGGCGAGATGAAGGAGGTCGCGGAGGTATTGCACCTGGCTCTCACCACAGACAAGGCGGATGTGGTGAAGAGACGGGTCAAGGCGTTGAGGAAGACGACACAGAGAGTGAAGTACTCGTTTGACAATTCGCGCGCGTACTTCTATCGCTAGATAGACAGATAGAACGTCAGAGTCGCTAGTCTAGTCCAGAAGGAAGGTCGTCGTCGGTTCTTCTTCCACAGCAAAGTCGCCGAGTTCCAATTGGGTCGTCTTGTCACGCGATTGGAAGAGCTGATCCATCTCTCTCACCAGCAAGTCTAGCCTCTCCCTGATGTATTCGTCGACGTCGTATTCGTGAGCGAGCTTCCGGGCGATTGTCAGATATTTCTGGACGGAGCCCTTGGTGAGGGTCTCCCTTATCTCACCGCCGCAAATGTCGCAGCGCCCCGAGACTGTAGGTCTCCGCAGGGAGCGGCTGCAAGTCCTGCACTTGAACGACTGAGTCGCATATTTTTTCATGTTCCCAGCTATGTCTCTGATCAAGTGCGTCTTGATTATCGATTCGACGACTTGTTTCGCAGAGACGGCCTCGATTTTCTCTGCTACCTCTATCTGTTTGGCGATTTTCTCGTTGAGGGTCGAGAGGGTCGAATAGGCGCTCCTCGGTGCCCTAATCGAGATTGAGCTGGTGTCATGCGTGAAACCGTAGTTGTAGAATTGATCCTGCAGGTTGATTCTCTTTCGGATGGTGTCGATGACGTCTGAGAGTTTCGACGCGTTCGGAGAGGACTCGGCGGCCTCATAGAAAGACAGGGGGTATTTCCAAGCTACGTCGAAGTTGTGCGACTGGTCGTCGACCTCCGCCGGCAAGATGATCGGCTGGATCAGTAGAGGCGTGTCCATCAGCCCGCCGATCTGCGTGGGGATGTATTCGACGGAGAAATTGAGGAAAATGTCGAGGAGTAGCAGCACAGAGTCGCCGTCGCCGTCGCAGTCGCGCCTCTTGGCGGACTGCCAGCAAGGGTTTGCGAAGCAAACCTGCGAGTTGGAGAATCCGACTATCCTTCCGGCGACGCCGACCGACGTGTGGGGCGCCAGGCCCACGACGACTTTTCCTTTGAGGTCGTCGACTGTCTTCACGTTGTAGAAGGGCTTCAGCCCGTAAATCATCTGCAGCTCTTCGTCGACGAACGCGGCGATCCTGACAAGGTCTCGCGCCGTGTTCTCCGGGATTACCACGTCTTGTGGTTTGAGAGCTACAATTTGTTGCGGGTCGACCAGCGGGTTGCCGTCCTTGTCGAGTTCGTAGCCCAGGGACAGCATGGAGGGCAGGTCGGCATGGATGTTGCTCGGCCTGAAATGGGTCAACGGGGCGTTGGTGATGTCTATGCGCGCGGTGCCGTCTTTGTAGACATAGACGCCGTGCTTGCTCCGGAGGGCTCCCTTCGCCATTGGTTCCGCGTATCTCGACCCGTTCGACAAGCCGCGCACGCCTTTGATGGGAGAATGAGCGACTTCGGGGACCTTCCTGAGCACGGTCTCGATGCTGGTTTTCATGTCGAAGTTGTGGTTCGAGTGGGTCACCCCCTCTACTTTGCACTGGGGACACTCCTGGCTCTCCTCCGTGTTTATGGTCTGGCCACAGCGAGGGCAAGACAGGAAGCGTATCGTCGCCTCTCCGCAGTCCTCGCACCTGCTGGAGAGCTTCCGTTTGCCGCAGGAAGGACACGTTATGTTTACCATGTCGACCCTTATGGTCCCTTTTTTGGCCGCCGCGACCAAGTCTCTGGTGTTCCCTCCTGCCATGCCTACCGGGAAAAGTACGTGCACGGGAGGTTTCATGTGCCTGAGCATAGCTTTCTCGGGGCGGCCCACACGCATACCGACGGTGGCTGTGGTCTGTCTCCCGATTCTTATCCCTGAAAGGTGTTGGACCAGGTCAAGTGTTTTATCGGGGTTCCATGCCGAGACATCAGATATTTGCGCCTTCCCCTCCAGGTCGATTAGGGTTTGATAGATTGTCGCCCACTCATCTGAGATGTAGACCGATTCCTTGTGACGCGTGTAGGGTATTAGCAGGTGTTGAAGCATCCCCTCCACGTGATGTGATGTGATTTGGACTATGACGTCACGGCCAGACTTGGCTGAAAGGCTCCTGAGTTCCATGAGTTCGGCCGGCGTAAGCCTGTCAAACCTAGGCGTGTAGGAGGGGTGAAGCGGGATGGCGAATTCTCGGGAGATGTCTATGGCTTCGAGTCCAGTCGGTAAATCGCCAGACATGATTGCTTGTAGCCGGCTGTCGTCGATGCCCCTGTTCCCCTTTGCGATATCGTTCTCTAACGTTGCGACTTTGAGCAGGTCTTGGAGCCACCACTCGACTACGTATGGAGACGGTCCGATTGGTTTGTTGTTCTCTAGGAAGTCGCCGTAACTGATTAGCGCGTCGCCCATATCAATTATTCGTTCTAGGCTGTCGTGAAGCTGTTCAGCCTGCGAGATGCTGCTGACACGTCTTACCGAGCCATCCTTGAGGAGCACTGTCGGCCCCTCGATGGAGTCTACGAATGCTATCGTCGCCGCCTTGCCGGGCAGGTCGACCTTCACCTGCGTGCCGACTACGACGCAATTGTCGAGTAGAGCTGGGATTGCCGGATGGATTCCGACTGTGGAGAGCCCCGTGTTCATGGCCCTGCCATACCTTATCCGAAGGCCTCCTCGCGTGTTAGGCGAGGAGATGACGGGACGGCCAGAAATGATTTCTTCGAAGTGAGCTCCAGCCTTGTCAGTCTCGCTCGAAGACTGCTGCTTTCCGCCCTTGAGCTCCGCCAGCCAGTCCCAACCTGTCAGTTGCAAATCCTTTAGCATCCTAGCTAGTTTGTGCGCCCGACCGATTATGCCGTCATTAAGGACGCGAAGCGCGCCTCCTCTCACTCTGTCTGTTGCAACCCTCTTCAGGTTCCTGTGCACGACGACCTCGAACGGGTCTGTTTCGACTCCGTCAATCTCGACTGGTAGATTTGAGATGGCGGTGCGCAGATCGAAGTCTGACACCTGATACTGGAAATTGCCTACCTCGCGCTCATACACGCGCAGTTCTTCGATGTATCTTGCTATCTCTTCTTCGCGTGCCCTGTAGGGCGACAGGCCGAGTTTCTTCGCCACCACGTCGGCGATGAGCACGGAGAACGCGGCTTCGGTCCCTCCGGCGGACCTCATGGGGCCGGCATAGGAGATTGATGCGTACTCGCTGTTGTCGTCGTTCTTCTTGATGGTCACCGTCGAGATGCCCTGGACAGGCGCGACAGTCACCCCGTCCGTTATCACGGCGAGACCCGCTCTTACCGCATATTGGAGCGCTTGGTCGGTGTTCATCATTCCGAACTTACCTAGCGCTATCTCCTCTGCTATGGCCAGCGTCGCCCTTTCTTTGGTGGTCGTATGCAGGAGGTGGCGCAGCCTCTCCGCGAGCCCCTCGAACTGCGTGAGTCCCAACATCTCGTTCACGCGGTCTGCCAGGTCGAAGACCGTCTTCGACTCTACATACTCGTTGGGATCAAGGCCCCTCGACTTGGCCTCTTCCGCGATGTTATACGCGTCTTCGTATTGGGTGAGGATATCGGTATAGTAGGGTTCGAGGTCGGAGGGGAAAACTGTCAGCTTCTTGCTGTGCTCCCATGCCGAGCTGGCCTCGAATGGCAAACAGTTCGCCAGAGACAGAATTGATGCTTAAGCGTTGCCCTTGATTGCCTTGACTATTGGGACCAGCTGTGTCTTGAAACCTTTTGTCTCAAGCAGGTTTCCGATTACCAAGATGTCGGCTCCTGCATTCGACAGCTGAACCGCAGTCTCAGGGGTCGTGATTCCACCCCCAACTATGAGTAGACCCTTGAAGTGCTTCCTTACCGCTCTGACGACCTCTGAAGGCATCGGGTGGTTTGAACCGCTTCCAGCCTCGAGATAGAGCGCCCTCATTCCCAGATATTGGGCCGCCAACGCATACATGACAGCGATTGAGGATTTACCATGAGGGATTGAGCGGACTTGGCCGATGAAACTGGTCGTGCTCGTGTCACCGAAGACGAGGTAGCCCATAGGTATGGCCTCCAGGCCATATCTTTCGACTTGGATTGCGCCAAGAGCCTGTGCCCCGACTATGAAGTAGATATTGGTCGAGTTAAGCAACGAGCTGAAGAGGATTGCGCTTGCATGTCGTGATATCCCTGTGACGTTACCAGGAAACAATATCACGGGACATGTGACGTGACTCTTGATATCATACACAACATCATCAAGGTGACCTTGGTCTCCGATTGTAGATCCGCCGACGAATATTGCTTCAAATCCTAAGCTATCGGCGATCTTGGCGACCGATGTTGCGGCGTCTACGCTGAAGTTGTCAGGATCGATTAAAGCGGCTAGGCCGGTTCTTCTCTTCGTTCGAGAGCCCAAACGCTTTTCGACGGGCCCGATGAAGCCCAGATCAGCCACCAGTTCTCACAAATTCATCCACGAAACTGTTGTAGACGTCGATTTCGGGTCTTTGTGTAGGATATCGGAATTCTCTGCGCAGCCTGCAGCTGGCGTTCCCGCACGCTACAACCATCACATAATCTTGTGATGCTTCATCAACTTGTGATGTGATGCGGACTGCGACTACACCGCAACGAGGGCAGCTGAACACCTTCGGTAAGGTCTTGTGAGTCTGCCTCAGTACTTTCCGTCGCCTTCTACCCATCTCACCCTTGAGCTCAACGCAGCATGCATAAATGCATTCTAAACTCCCGGTGGCCACCCAAACGTGAGTATCAGGAATTTACGGCCTAAATAATGCAAATATCTTGTAGTACTCTTGAAAAAGCTAATGAATATGTAATTTAGTAGGACTAATCCTTAATACATTATTGTATTACCTAACCCTAGCTTGGTTTGGTCTCGGTAACCGACGCAGTAGCAGAACTGTCATCTTTGACGAAAGTGCAAGCAGATACACTGAAATTGTATCTTGCAGTCTCGCAAAATGTAATTAGTTTGGAGAGTGCACTAAAAAGTCGAAAGATTTCTGGTATCAGTAAAGGAACGCATTATCGGATAGTGTCACAGGCAAGAAAGAACCTCGAACGCTCCCTGTTTACAGTGGCGGTGGGAGTGCAGATGGGTCTGCTAAAGCCGATGGACCTCCAAAAGTTCTTTACGTCGGTCGCATTGGTTCCTACAGAAGTAGATCCGGACGACCTTCCCGAAGTGATGTCCCTAGTGCGTGCACTTGTCACGAAACTCGTGATGTTATGATGTAAGTTTATATCATGTAACGTCACATATGGTGTGATTCCGATGGTCGACTATGTCTTGGTCACATCTGCAGGTGTGATTATCGCGACCGTGGTGATACTCGGGTCATTTATGTCGCGCTACAGGAACCTGGTTACCGAGGCTAACGAGTCTACGCGCCTAGCGAAGGACGTTTGGGACTCGATGAACTCCAAATTCACCGTCGTCGACACACGGATAATCGATTTGATGGCCAGAACAGAAGTGTTGTCTGCTAAGATGTTGAGGGGGCAAGGCCAAGAATCATCCCAGGTGGTTATTTCTGCGCCTCCTGAGCGCATACGCGACGGGACAAGAAAGCCAGTCCAGGCGGCCCAAGTCACGACCTCTGCGCCTGTTCCTGCGAGTGAAGGTACCGAGACAGAGACCCGGGTTCTTCAACTACTGTTGGACGGTCCTAAGACGTCCGCGCAAATCAAGGAGAGTGTGGGAAGG
>JAPCJN010000003.1:0-14458 GCA_027886925.1 Nitrososphaerota archaeon | reverse complement strand
CTCTTTGACAAAGGCTTGGTGATTAGAAATAGCCGCAACAAACCCTATGTGTACGAACTCACAGACAACGGAAGGTCTTACTTGGGCAGTTGGTCTACCGCCAAATGAGAAAGCCTGTAGACCCATGAATTACCAAATTTTTGGCGTTTGAGAGCGCCACGATCTGCCAATCGCGAGAGATAAGTGGAGACGGTGCTTAGGGGTATCGGGCTGTTGTTGTACTCTTCGTAGTCGCGCGCGATGTCAGCTGAGGAGAATTCTTTCGTAGAATAGGAAGATTGGATGAGTTTCAGGAGTTTGCCATATGCCGTAGATTCGTCTGGTTCGTTGGTTTCGGCCTTGTTGTGTGGTTGGTTGCCAAGGACGTCCATGAGGACCTTGTCCTGCGAGAACTTTCCCTGAAGGGATAGAGAGTACGTGGTGCCTTCTTCGTCTGTGATCTCTACCTTCACTTTCTTCCGCAAGGGATGATGGTTCACAGATGGGCGGGTTAAAACTAAGAATGGTGTGAACTTGTGAACCGAGTGCAAACAAACGTTGACCGGTTGACGAAGCGATTAGAGGTGTTCACAGGGGTTCACAAGAGGAAAATGGTTAATGGTATTCCATAGGTTCCACTGGAAACAGAGGGGTCAGTTTAGAGCTGCAATCCTGTGAACCATGGCGTGATGGCCTTGGATTCCAATATGGCGGGTCACGTGGGGAGTCAAGGGGTGTGTTTCACAGCGTGTTCACATCACCCAGGAACCCGTCTGTTTCCAGTCCAGATCAATCCTAGTTCAATCCTACGGGTTCTTGATGGTTCGTTGACCATCAGTCGCCGTAGTTAGATGAGAGACCAGATTAAGACTGGAATGGAACCAAGAGCGAGCATCTTCTTACTATAATCATAACCTTCACGATCACCATTCTTACTAGTCTCCAGTGGAAATGGAGGGGAGGAGCGCTTAAATGAACCACTATTTCCACTGATTTCCTTGCATGACTCCGTAGACGAGATATTTCGAAAGGCAAAACAGGGCCGTGCTCTGTTCCGGAACAGAGCCGCACTCTCCACAGAATACATCCCTGAAAAACTTCCTTTTCGGGAAAACCAAATCGGCCTAGTCGCCCAGATTCTTGCGCCCGCGCTACACGGCTCAAAACCCTCCAACTTGCTTCTCTATGGAAAGACTGGGACGGGGAAAACAGCGGTAGCCAGGCTCGTCGTAGAAAAGCTTCGGAATGAAGACAATGCAAGCCAAATCTCGACTTGCTATGTGAACACAAGGATTGCCGCCACCGAATACCGGACGCTGGCCAAGATAGCAGAGACCCTGCCTTTGCGGCAGGACCAAAAAATACCTCAGACGGGCCTATCGATTGGCACGGTACTAGACCGGATTTTCACCGCTATTCGCGAGACCAAAACCCACTTTATCCTGGTCCTCGACGAGATAGATTACCTGGTGAACACGTATGGGGACGACGTGCTCTATCAATTCACCCGCGCCGGCGAGCACGTAGAACCAGGTTTCTTCACCATGGTCGGCATATCGAACGACCTCAGGTTCAAGGACGACCTCGATCCAAGGGTTCTTAGCAGCATGGGAGAGGAAGAACTAGTCTTCCCGCCCTACACCACCGAGGAGCTCCGCGAAATTCTAGCGGCTCGAGCAAAAATCGCTTTCAGACCTGGAGTAGCCTCTGATGAAATTTTGAGCTTGTGCGCGGCCCTGGCCGGGTCGGAGCACGGCGACGCAAGAAGGGCCGTCGATTTGCTCAGGGTAGCAGGAGAAATCGCAGAAAGAGAAGGCATGCACGAAATCACCGAGGACTGCATCCGAAGAGCGTCGGAGAGGGTGGAAAGCAACCGAGTCGAAGACGCCCTGCGTTCCCTTCCCATCCAGAACAAGCTGGTCCTTCTTACCGCGTCGAGATTCAACGACGGGACGAACACCGGAGACCTCTACATAACATACGCGGGCCTTGCGCGCCGATTGGGAGTGGAGGCGCTGACGCAGAGGCGGGTAAGCGGGATACTCGCAGAGCTCGACCTTCTCGGTCTCCTCGAGGCTGCCGTCGTGAGCAAAGGAAGGAGGGGCAGAACAAAGAGGATCCGGCTGCTCATCCAAAACGACACGCTGACAAAAGTGTTAGGAGAAGACACACAATTCTTAGGCCTTCAGTAGTTCGCCGAAGCTGCTCCTGGTGAAGTTTCGCTTTATCACCTCAAGAGTGGAGAGGTCCAGGATCGGCACTATCGAAGCTATAGGGTCGATTCCCATATTGGCTTGGAAAGGCGTCTGGCCCTGGAAGGTCCCGGAGTTGACCATGAGCGTCCCTCTGTAGCTACCCACGTCCAGCGTGTGCACATGACCAGCGTGAAACACGTCTGGCACCGGATCAATAACCAACATGTCCTTTATCTCCGGCGCGAGCGCTGTGCGCTTACCATAGGTCGGGGCCAGGTGCCTTGATTTCAGAAGGACTTCCATCGCATCCACCGGCCTGTCATATGTCAGGTCGGGGACTGTCGCGATGACGTCGTCGAGACTTCTCCCATGATAGACCAAGAAGTTCACGCCATCGAGTTTGATGTTAGACGGACTTCCGATGTGGACCGCGTTGGCCAGCCCGTAAAGCGGATTCGCGACGTCGATTGAGACCGCCGGTTGAGGCAATGCCTGCCTCACGGGATCGTGATTGCCTGGGGAGATGATCAGCTTCATGTGTTTAGGAACCTGCTGGAGGAACTCCGCGGCGACGACATACTGCCTCTTGAGGTTCCTCTCCGACAGCTGATACTCCTGCCCAGGGTAGACGCCGATGCCGTCCACGACGTCGCCCGCGACCACGACATACCTTATCCTCTCGACTATGTCCAGGTCTCCGAGCTTCCCGTTGAGCCACGCCAGGAACCGGTTGAAATCATCTGACAGGAAGAGCTTGCTCCCTATGTGCAAATCAGAGAGAAGGACCGCGTAGACCCTGTGCGAAGAGCCCACCGCCTTTCTCGCTGGGAGGTCCGGAAAGAGAAGCTCCTTCGCATAGAGCTGTCCTCCTCTTCCGGGAGCGACCTCGGCTATCACAAGACCGTCAAAAGGGAACGCTAGCGCAACGTCCGACACATCGTCCCCGCAATACAGCTTTGCACTCCCAGTGGGGTCGTCTATCACCAGCTCTACCCCTCCGCCTTTCTTGCTCACCCTGGAAGACAGCAAGCCAGCGATTCTCTGCGACTTTTCCCTTCCGTCCCTCGCCGACTCTATGGGAACTATATTTTTCGAATCTGGCCGCCGCTTTGCTATCTCCAACAGGTGCAAGAACCTGTCCTGGAAAAGCTTCTTGAAACCATCCTCGGCCTCCGCAGGAGAAATCTGCGTCGTCGGGTCGCTGACAATCGACACGTCGGCAGGGAAATCTTCCGGGACCACAGAGCTCCGTCTTTCTTCTTCGCCCCCTCGTGGGAGAAATACGTCTAGGTCGGACCTTCGAATCACTCTTTCAGTCTTCAGAGATTCCTTCCTCTCGATTACCGTCCTCAAGATTGCGCCGACATCTTCTCTCGACGACAGCTCAATAAGAAGCGAAAACGCGTCCGGTTCTATCTGGTAACCTTGCGACAGGACCTTTGAAACCGCGAAGGCCAGCTCTCCCGGCGGCATCTTCAATCAACGAGTGTTCGTCAAGGGTTTGGCCGCCAACCACTCGACTAGCATCTTCGCGGTGTCCGCCAACTCGGAGAGCCTGACATAGTCCTTGGCTTCGCAGTATATTCTGGTCTTGGGCTCGGTCCCTGAAGGCCTGAACATCACCCACGACTTGTCTCTGAACACCACGCGCAAGCCGTCGACCCATCTCCTCTCCAAAATCCTGAACCTCGAGAAGTGCTCATCCACCCGTTCGCTCAACCTTGTCAGGTCGACCGCGATTGGTAGGTTGATTTGTTTGTAAATCCATCCGAGGTCCGAGTCCACGAGGCTCTTCAGCTCAGGCCTCCTACAGAGGACGTCGGCGATGAGCGCGGCGCAATAAATCCCGTCTTCCCACATCCCCCAACTCGGGTCGACGATTTTGCTCGGCTCGGTCGCCAGCACTGCCCCCTCCTTTTCGATTTCAGCGAACGTCTTCCCTATTTTGCCTCTGACGACCCGGAGTCCCATCCTTTCGGCTGCCTCCTCGACAGCGAACGAGCTGTTCTCCGACAGGATGACAGATCCGGACTTCTTGCCTATGGCCTCGAGCGCAAGTATCGAGGTCACGTAATCAGGGAGCACCCGACCTGCTGAGTTGATCAGGACCAGCCTGTCACCATCGCCATCGTGAGCCATCCCAAGGTCGACCCCCATACCGCCCACCAATGAAGCAGTCTCCTGCAGGTTTTCGGGGGTTGGTTCAGGAAGCCTGGAAGGGAATCTCCACGAAATCTGGGCGTTGAACGGGATGACCGTGTTCCCTAGCCCGGTCAAAACGCGAGGCGTCACCAAGGCCCCTGGGCCATTGGCGCAATCGACTACTATCCTTAGGGGGTTCTCGGCCTTGACAAACCTCGATAGGAGTGAACTGATGTAGGGAAGCAGAGCATTATGTGTAGTGATTGACCCTGCCTTGGCCGATGCTTTCGTTGACTCTACGACCATGCCCCGCTCGATTCTTGCCTCCTCTCCCCTAGACAACTCCATCCCATCGGCGCCGAAGAACTTCACTCCGGAGAACTCCGGAGGGTTGTGAGACGCCGTCACAGAAAAGCCGAGATTGCCATGAATTTCTCTTGTCCCGAATGCGACCACGGGTGTGGGGACCAAGCCGAACGACACCGCGTCGCTACCGCCTGCGGCGATCGCCGAGCAGACCACCCTAGCGAGGACTTCAGAACTCTTCCGTCCGTCCCATCCCACCGCGTACTTGCCTTTTCCGAAGACAAACGTGGAGGTCTCGACAAGTCGGTAAACCTGCTCCAAGGTCTGGGTCGAGTTGAAGATGCCCCTGGCTCCAGCAGTCCCAAAGACCGGCATCAAACCGAATATAGACAAGCTCGTATTTAATTTAAGCACCCAGAAGATTCTCTACGGAACTGCTCAGATGCTCACGGTAGATGAAAATGACAAGCAAACATGGTTTGCACGCATACATGCGTACATCATGAATGAATGATTGCCTTCCTTTCGCGCAGAAGTCATCTACAAATTAAATAGCGACACCGAACGCACGGATAGAAGGAAGCAAGAAAGAGAAAATGGAATTCGTCGAACCCAAAGTGTTCTTGATCGCGGAGAGCAAAATCGACCAAGACCAACTGAAGCAGATGCTCGCATCCGTCGGCGAAGAGACCGCGCTGGGATGGTTCGCCAAGACCGAGGAGACCTCGAAGTCAGAAGGCGAGCTTCTTATCGAGGTGGCAGGAAGGATCTGCTACAAGAGCTTTGGAGTAGGCCTCAATCCGAACGTCACAAAGATAAGGCAGAACTCGAGCGACTACATCGACAACACCCTCTCAAAGGGGGACGGCTCGATATTCGAGCACGCGAGCTGCACATTCGCATTCATCGACGTGAGCAGGGTGTTCACGCACGAGCTCGTCCGCCATAGGGTCGGCGTCGCGATAAGCCAAGAGTCTCTCCGGTATGTCAGACCGACGCACATCCGCTTCTGGCTGCCGCCCGAGTTCCAGGACAAGAAGAAGGAAGTGAAAGCGATTCTAGAGGACATCGAAGAGGACTACCACGACCTGGAACGCTCCTACGAGTGGGATAAGCTGAACTTCGACGTCAAGAAACGCATCACGTCTGCGCTGAGGAGGATCATGCCTGACGGGTTGGCGACCTCCATAGTTTGGACCGCCAATCATCGGACCATCCGTCACGTCATAGCCATGCGGACGGCAGAGTCGGCCGAGATAGAGATCAGGTATGTGTTCGACAAGGTGGCCAGGATGATGAAGGAGAGGTTCCCATTGATCTATCACGACTTCGAGTACACCGAGCTGGAAGACAAGACCAGAAGTTGGCGCCCTATTTACAAGAAGGTATGACCCGCTGGAGATGGGCATAAGCGTTCCGAGTGAATCCCTCCTCAGTCCTCACCTAGAGGATTCAGTGGTGGCCGGTTCCTGAAACCATTGTTACTGTCGAACCTGCGTCCGTCCGTTCGGGGAACGGATTATGGCGCACCGCTCGACGATTTTTCTTGAGAATGAGAAGAGCTGTATCCTGATAGCCGGAGGTCAGCAATAAGGCCCTAGTGAAATAATCGGTATCGTTACGTCCAAATCTTCCACGGTGATTGTCCCGCTCGACCTCGCCATGACCCCATGCGGCAACTGCGAGAAGACTAGGCAGTTCGGTGGGTAGATGGTGAAGGGATAGGGATCCATTTGGAACCGAGAAGGTGATTGTCGTCAAATTGAAGCTATCGTCCTCGACTCTATTGGCCTGAATCTCAGAAACGATCGCGTTGGTCGGCTCAGTCTTGGTCAGGTTGCCAAACGTCACACCCCATTCTGTGTTAGTAGTTACCAAAGCCATCTTGACCCTCGACGAACGTCACGTTGTAAAGGCGGCCCGAATTCAGGGCAGCAGAGGCGCTCGTGGTGGGGACCGTGCTCGTCGTCGAAACCCAATCACTGACGGAGAGACCTTGAACCGCCGCCTGAAGCACCAAGAGTTCTACTATTAGCGTGAGTCCGACGCCCGCGCCGATTAGGATGGTCGTTGTTGTTACTTTGGGGGCTCTCAACTCGCATTTCAGGTGAGACCCAAAGCAAGTCGCCGCCTGGCTAAAAAGAATAGGAGCGTCGTCGGCCACCCTCCCGATGCCCTTTGTGGACGGGTTTCGAGATGACTCTCAAGCCAAAATCCGAGTCTCTGGCCAGGTCGAGGACGCGGTTACAGATTGGGTAGGCGCCGGGGGTGGGACTTTCACCCGTGGACCACCGCGTCCACCAGGTTTTGAACCCACATGACCCAAGGGGTCACGGGCTGTCCAGCCGATTGATCTCGAGTTGCGGATTCGTCACTTGTCCAGCGAATGAATCGAATTGCCCGCGCGTTAACCAGACTCTGCCACCCCGGCCCCTTCACCGGGCTTTCAACCCAATATAGCTTTGAAGCCTCTCGGTGATTCTATGCGGTTCGGAACGACTCGCCGCAACCGCAGGTGGAGACAGCGTTGGGATTCTTCACTACGAAGCCTCCCCCCATCAGCTTGTCGGACTGAAAATCGATGACAGACCCGGCGAGGAAAGGCATACTCGACTTGTCCACAATGAGTTTCGCACCATATTGCGTGATAACATAGTCGTCGTCGGTCGACTTGTCCTCGGGGACCAGACCATAGGAAAGTCCCGAACAACCACCTGCCGACACGAAGACTCTCAGTCCCGCGCCTGGCTTCCCTTGTTTCTCCAGGTACGACTGCAACTCGGAAGCAGCATGCTCCGTGATATCCACGGCTGGCTTTATCGTCTTCACTGCTTCAGTTGACATTCAATGTACTCGTCCCGGCCTCCTATAAAAAGCAAACCGAACTGCGTTACCCTGTCTCACAGCTTGTTCAGGGCCGCCATAATCTCCTCGTAGGGAGGCTCGTTCGAGGGCGTGTCGGTAACCCATTTGTACCTGAGGATTCCCTTACCATCCAGCACCAAGGCAGCTCGCTTTGAGACGCCCTTGTACCCAAAGGCTACCCAAGTCTCATGAAGGACGCCATAGGCCTTCGATACCTTCTTGTTGAAGTCGCTCAAAAGCGGGAACTGCAGGTTGTAGGTCTGCGCGAAGACCTTGAGCGTGAATAGACTGTCCACGCTTATCCCAACCACTTGGACGTTCATCGAATTGATTTTGACCATGCCGTCCCTGAAAACACACATCTCTTTGTCGCAAGGCCCGGAGAATGCGAAAGGGAAGAAGAGCAGCACGGTCTTCCCTTTCTGCGTGAACTCTGACAACCTCCTCTCCTTCTTTTCTGTGTCAGGCAGCGAAAAATCCGGCACCCTTTGCCCTATTCGTAGGACCATACGAACGGCCGACTGACGCGAACTGATTTAAGTTCTTTGAGCAGGCTCCAGCTTTCGGACAAGCTCGACGTATCCGGTCATCAAGGAGACGAGCCGGTCCATCTTCTCCAAATCCTTCTCGCCCTCTAGGAGGGACATCGACTCTCTGAGCTTGGTCAACAACAAGTTCCTGAGGTCGTTCGCGACGTCCGGGAACGCCATCTCCTTTGCCTGAAGGGCGAGGCTCAGGTCGTCATGGTTCGAACAGTATACCTTCCCCTTGTAGCGAAGCTGAACTCCGTTGCAAACAGGACAGGGCTCCTTGAGCATCACGGCTCCCCGCCGCATCAGTTCGACCGTGAGTTGCGTCTTTCCAGGGGTCTTGCTCAAGGTGGTCCCGATTTTTGTTCCGACCCAGCGTTATAAACGATTTAATCAAACATAGAAAGCCAAATATGCAAGGCTAGAAGGCACAAGAAACTCCGCGTTAAATCTTAGTTGAGTAAAACGATGAGCACCAGTAACAAGATAAAGAAACAACAACAGAACGACGGCAAACTGGCGAAAGCCAGCGCGAGTCTTCAGCAGATAGCTGACTCGAACATCACGCCGCGAAACATCAGGAAGATAGTCAAAGACTCTATCATTGCGCTCCAAGATCCGAAGGTGAGCCTCGCCGTCAGAGCGGCTAACGCGATAAGCATGCTCGACGAAGTCTCGCAGGATCCCAACATGTCCTCTTTCGCCAGAGTCATCCTCTGGTCGGCGGTTTCAGAACTGGAATCGATTAGAGAGTAGTAGCAAGATTTAACATAACAAGTCCGCCATACCGCCGCTAGCGCTTGCCTGCTTGCCCAAACTGCGGAACTGCGGTAGCCACCCCTTCGAAAGTCTTCACAGTCATTGTGGAGCCGAAGGAAGGCGAGCGGGGCCTTACCCAGAGGAAGGTCGGGATGTACCAGTGCGAAAAGTGCGGCACGAGGTTCCCGACGGTCGTCAGTAGGCAGCACTATTTGCTGGTCGCTGAGGAACAGCTGACCCAGATTCAGGCGGACATCCGCAGCCTCAAGAAGACGAACCAAGACCTCGAGAAGAAGGTCAGGGCGATGGACAAGGAGTACGAGGACCTTCAGAAGGCGCTAGACAAGAGCAAAATCGACACCGAAACGAGAGTCTTGGAAGCGAAGGTCCAGGCCTTGGAAACCCATGTCGGCTATCTAAGAAAAGAGAAGGAAGAGCTGGAGGGGAAGGCGACCAAGTTCCGTTAGTTAGTCAGTTATTTTTTGATAACTTGACTAGACTTGATAGCTTTCCATTTGGGCGATCGGGCTTGAGTACGTCGAGATTTTCTCCTCGAGGACAGCCTTCTCTGTCCGCAATGCCTCTACCTCGTTGGAGAGAGAGGTTGCGTGTCTCTCAAGTTCCAATGTGGTAAGTTTCTCCTTCAGGCTTGCTATCTCGGTCGTCAGAGTGGTCTGCTCCGACTCAAGCGAACGAATCCTTTCCTCTAGCTCGGCTCTATGATCCACGTATTCGGTGATTACTTCCATGATGACCTCTCTCATGACGCCGTAATTGTTTTTGTCCAGTCAGACGAAAAACAGTTGATTCAATCGTGAAACCAATTCAATCGTTCCGTTTCGGAGTTTTTATCAACCCTCCAAGGTGGCCTTGCCCGATGAAAGGGTTTTGGTTCTGGCCGTCCGAACCGAAGGAACAAGACAAAGTCCTGCGAAAAATGAGACAGGAAGACGAGCTGGCCACCATCCTTGCCGCCTTGGCGAGAAGCCCTGAAGGCTTCTCGAACGCCCAGATTGACAACTTGCTCCGAAACAATTCTCAATGGAGGACGGTGTCGCACATGATGGAGCTGACCGCCTTGGGGTTCGTGCAATACAAGGTCCACTTCTTCGGCGACCCAGGGAAATACCAGCTGACGGATTTAGGAAAGACCGTCCTTTCGCGGATTCTAGGCCAACCGGCCGCGCAGCAGGCTCACTAGAGTCAAGCTCAACTCGTCGACTTGGATTTCTTGGAGACGTGCTGAGAATTCAGCCAAGACAGATGACTTTCCATCAAGGCCCGGGCCTCCTTGAGGATCAGGTCTCTCTGGGGTTCCGGTAGCTGCGTGACCTTCTCCGAGAAGATTTCGAAAGTCTCTCTTTGGCGGTTGACAAACATCGAGGCCCAGACAGTGGGAGGCAGCATGTCGGCAAAAAGATGTATCATGACCCTTTCTTTCTTCCCCGCGGAAGTAAGCATGCGCTGCATCTCCTCGAACTGTTGCTTCCCTTTCTTGGTAACCGAATAGGTGACGCTCCCGCCTCCTTTCTGGACTGAATCACTAGCCTCCAGCAGTCCTTCCTTGACCAGGCCACGCAGCAACGGGTAGACTGTCCCTGGCCCTGGCCGCCACGCCCCTTCTGTCTTGTCTTCTATGGTCTGCATTATCGAGTAACCAGTCTCCGGTTTCTTGGACAGCATCGAGATGACATACAGCCGGAGAATCCCTCGAGGCACGGCCTGCGGGCGTATCCATCGCTTCATCCACCCATCAGTGCTCGTTTTCACGGCGCTCGGTTCATCCAGTCCCGCCGTATTAAAGTCATTGAAATACTATATCGTAATATGTCAAATACCCATATCGCATTCGATATACTTATAAATCATATTTTTCCCGCCATGGGAACTGACTGTAGCATGACCGAAATCATATCCGTCAAAGACCTTGTCGAGGTCTACGCCGATGGAACCAAGGCAGTAGACGGGATCTCTTTCGACGTGAAAGAGGGCGAGTTTTTCGGTTTTCTGGGCCCAAACGGCGCCGGCAAGAGCACGACGATCAAGATTCTTACCACGCTTCTGAGGAAGACCTCTGGCTCCGTCACAGTCGCGGGCTTTGATGTGGAAGCACAAGCGAAAGACGTCCGGAAGCTGATCGGCGTGGAGGCCCAAGAGACGGTCGTCGATCCCGACCTCACCGGAAGGGAGAACCTCGTACTCCAAGGTCATCTTCAGCAGATGCAGGGCGACGCGCTAAAGAAACGCGTCGAAGAACTGTTAAAGCTCGTAGAGCTTTCCGATGTCGCAGAGAAGCGCGCGGGTCATTATTCCGGAGGGATGAAGAAGAGGCTCGACCTCGCGTCGGCGCTCGTCCACAACCCGAAGTTGATTTTCCTCGACGAGCCGACTACGGGGCTCGACCCCCAGTCGCGCGCCGGGATATGGGACTACCTTGAGAAGCTGAACAAGGAGCAAGGCGTCACGATATTCCTTACTACACAATACATGGACGAGGCCGACAAGCTCTGCAAGCGGCTTTCGATCATCGACAAAGGGAAGATCGTCACCGGGGGTTCGCCGACCGAGCTCAAGAGCCAGGTCGGGGCGGATACAATCAAGCTGTCGTTAGAAAACGGGACTGACAAACAGCAGCTTTACTCGAAGGCAAAAGACGTCCTCACCGGCATCCCGGGCGTCAAGGACGTAATCATCTCCGACGAGGGGCTGACCATCTACGCCAAGAACGCCGGCTTGATCATCGCCGACATAGTAAGAGCGTTCGACAGCAACAAGATTCATCTGGGCTCGGTAAGTTTCTCGTCGCCGACGCTAGACGACATCTTCCTGCAGCACACTGGGAGGAGGATAAGGACAGAGGAGGTCAGCAAGTCCAACGCCCCGCCGATGATGTTCGGCAGAAGGAGACGATAGAGGATGGGACTCCTCTCCGACAGCGAATATCTCTACGTACGGGCGCTAAAGAAGCTCGTCCGCAACCCCATCTTGCTGTTCTTCTCGCTCTTCCAGCCTATCATATTCCTAGTCCTTTTCACGCAGCTGTTTTCCAAGTTCGCTTCGGCCCCAGGCCTCTTCCCTCCAGGAGTCAGCTATCTCCAATATGCGACTGCCGGAATCCTCTTGCAGAACGCGTTCAGCAGCGCCCTTCAGTCCGGGACTTCGATGGTGGAGGACCTGACGACCGGATACCTTCAGAAGATGCTGGTGACGCCCGTGAGCAGAGCCGCGATCCTCTTAGGAAGGCTGTTGAGCGACGCGACCAGGGCCATCATCCAGTCGATCATCATACTCTTGCTGGCGTATGCGCTGGGTTTCCGCTCGGCAACCGGAATATTGGGAATCCTGCTCACGCTCTTCATCATCGCGTTCTTCGGTCTTGCTTGGTCGGGGATCTCGCTCGCGCTCGGGCTCAAGACAAAGAGTTCAGAGACGGTCTTCGGGATAGGCGGCTTCCTGACCTTCCCGTTGCTCTTCATGAGCACAGCCCTGGTCCCTGCGGCCGCCATGCCAGCCTGGATTAATGACGTCTCCAGCGTAAACCCGATCAGCATCGCCGTGAATGCCATCCGGGCGCTGACGCTGGCGGGGTCGTATTCTACCGGCACGATCCTGGAGGCTATAGCCGTCATCGCTGGCATCACCATAGTGACAATGGGAGCGACCCTCTACCTCTTTAGGCAGGTCATCAGATAGGGAAGATGCTCCGTGACCAACTCGTCAATCGAGGCCATCAACCTCTCCAAGGTCTATGGAAGCTTCACCGCACTTTCCAACCTGAACCTGAAAATCGAGGGCTCCAAATGCGTAGGGTTCCTGGGCCCGAACGGCGCCGGAAAGACCACCACGCTCAAGATATTCACCGACCTGATAAGGCAGTCTTCGGGCGAAGCACTGATCAACGGCAACAACGTGCACACGCACAAGAAGGCGGCACTGGCGTCAGTGGGCACCGTAATCGAGACCCCTGAGATCTACCCGTCCTTGACTCCGAAAGAGGCCCTCGGGATGGTCGCTGCGATCAGGGGCGTCTCTCAATCCGAGAGAAGCAAGAAGATAGAAGAAGTCATGGTAGAAGTCGGAATGCAAGAATGGGGCGACAAGAGGGTCGGCAAGTTCTCCAAGGGGATGAAGCAGAGGATATGCATCGCGTCGGCGCTCCTCAGTGACCCGACGATCGTGTTGCTCGACGAGCCCACCACGGGCCTCGACCCTCGAGGGATGAGCGAAGTCAGGGACATCGTAAAGGCGCTGAAGAAAAAGGACAGGTTGATTTTCATGAGCTCCCACATCCTGAGCGAGGTCGCCGACGTTTGCGACGAGGTGGCCATGATCGATCACGGCAAGTTATTGGTCTACGACACGCTACCCAACGTCACCGCAAAGTTCGCAGGAGGCGCAAACATAGTCGAGGTGCAACTGTTACGCCCGATAGACTCCTCCGTAATGGAAAAGAGCGTCGCGGCCATCCAGGGCATAGTCTCGGCGGAGAAGAAAGACGACAAGAACCTTCGAATCAAATGCAGCGGCGGTCTGGACGTCCAGGAGAAGGTGCTCACAGAACTGGTAAGATTGAACATCGGAGTAGTCAGCTACAAGCCAGCCTCTTCAGCCCTCGAGGAATCCTACCTCAACTTGATCAAGGACACACTGTGATAGATGGACATGGCAGAATCCCAGACACACGTGAGCAGGGTTCCGAACAGCATGGCCCAGGTCGGGGTCACCATGAGGTACACCTTCTTGGACTACCTTAGATCCAGAAGATTCGTAATACTTCTGGCCATCATGCTCATAATAAGCGCAATCCTGACAGGTGTCGTCGGGTACTACAGGCCGGCGAGTTTCCTCAGCTCCCCACTATCGTTCTACTCTGGGTGGTGGGGGATGTCGGTGACTTTCATCGTGGTCCTCTCTGGGATTTTCTTCGGCGGTGACGCGATATCCGGTGAGTTCCAGAACAAGACCGGCTACTTCACGCTGCCGAACCCGATCCGCAGATCCAGTGTATACATCGGGAAGTGGCTCTCCGCGTTCATCGCCAGTTCGATAATCCTCTTCATCTTCACGGCGATAACCTTGGCCAACGAAGCCTACTACTTCGGGCTGAACATCCCGTGGCAGTTCGGCGAGTCGTTCCTGTTCGCGTGGTTCTACCTTGTAGCCGTACTCGGCTTCACGTTCTTCTTCAGCTCGCTCTTCAAGAGCACGTCGTACTCCATCCTCGTCACCGCCATCCTGTTCCTCTTCGCGTTCACGCTCATACAGACGCTCGTCGCAGCCCTCGCCCAAATCGAGCCGTGGTTCATCCTCACGTACGGCTCTGAGATAATAGGCGACGTGCTCGCGGTTACCTACCCCCAACACGTGACGACGGTAACC
Organism: Nitrososphaerota archaeon; assembly: GCA_027886925.1. The sequence goes on along the minus strand of JAPCJN010000003.1, from coordinate 303 downwards.
GGCGTCTTCGGCGGCGGTCGCCCTGGCGCTCCTAGCTTCACGACCTACAACGTCACGATCCCAGAGGGGCTCGCGATAATCGGGCTCTATTTCTTGGTCACCGCAGCTTTGGGACTGTTCCTCTTCGAGAGGAAAGAATTCAACTGATACTTCCTCGGCCCTTGCAGTAGGTGCTGACCTACGGACCAGACGCTCAGGTTCAGACGATATTGGTGGATGGATGGTGCGGGGGGTGGGATTCGAACCCACGAACCCCTGAGGGACGAGGTCCTGAGCCTCGCGCCGTTGACCAGGCTGGGCGAC
>JAPCJN010000037.1 GCA_027886925.1 Nitrososphaerota archaeon | reverse complement strand
GATAGGTCCGTCAACACTCCAAGCTCTGACGGAGAAGGAAAGAGAGGAGGTTAGATTCAGCATGTCAGGAGCGGATTGACTATCTATCAGCTCGCACCGATGCACGGAGTGTCTCCTTCCACAGTCTTCAAGACGATCCGGGGACTAAAACGCGGGTCAGGAAAGGTTTCTTCAGGCTAGCTTCCCAGCCCTACCCGCCACCAGATTGGACGCCTACCTGGGAATATTTACTGTGCCCCAGGACCATCTCGGTCATCCTGCAGACGCCGCAGAGGCCCTGGGAGGAGGGCTTTCCGCACCTCGTGCAGGGAAGGGTCTTGGAGCGCCCTCCCCCCTCCCCTCCTCCGTCATCGTCCCCGACCCTGGACATCTTGGACGTCACCTCGAGCGCGGAGCTCAGGAGCACTTTCTTCATCCCGGGGTGCTTCGCCTCGAGCTCGTTGAGGTAGTCCCGCACCTCGCTCCTGAGACCTTCGTGCATGTACGGGCAGCTCGCGCTCTGGAAGGGCACCTGGGACAAAAAGGCGTAGAGGGCTATCTCCTCCTCGTAGACCTCGGTGAAGGGCTTGACCCTGCGCACGGGAAAGTCCTCGCTGTAAGAGGAGGGGTCGAGCCAGCCGAGCCTCTCCACGTCGCCGTGGAGGAGGTTCATCATGAACGTCTGGACATAGTCGTCGAGGTTGTGCGCGGTGGCGACGACGCTCACCTTGGCCCTCACGGCCGCCTCGTCGATGGACCTCCTCCTGAAGACCCCGCAGATGCTGCAGGACGAGACCTCGCGCTCGTCCTTCCAATCGAGGGCCTGGTCCAGGCTGAAACCGAAGAGCTCGCTATAGGAGACGACGAACTGCTCCACTCCGAGCTCGTCGCAGAGCGCCCTGGCGTGGTCGATCGCCTCCTCCCGGTACCCGCGGACCCCTTCGTCCACCGTGAGGGCGACGAGCTCGTATCTGGAGCCGGACTGGGACGTGCTGTTCATCTCGTGCAATATCTTCAACAGCGAGAGGCTGTCCTTCCCGCCAGACACCGCGACGCCGACCCTCTCTCCGCGGCGGACCATGCCGAACCGCGACATAGTGCGCCTCACCTTCTCGACCGTCGTCTCCTTGAAACATGCGACGCAGAGGCTCTCGCCGGAGTATCTCCTCGTGTAGTAGGAGGGCCTGGTGCGGCAGCGCGAACATTCCCCCAATCTAGATTAGCCCGAGCGAGGTCGCCGCGGTGCAAACCTTAAAGGGTTCTCGTCGGGGCGGCGTCGAAGAAGACCTTGTCAAGCCCGCCGCCCTCGTCAGGTTCCCAGCCCTCGTCTAGCTCGGAGCCCTCGTCAGGTCCCGAGCCTGAGGTCGCCGAGGAGCAGCCGTACAAGCCCGTTTCGCGCTGGTTCATCTTCTTCATGTTGAGGACGAGGCGCGGCCTCGACCTGATGGACAAGCTGGGGAGGTGGAAGATATCACGGCCGCTGGGCTGGCTGATGCTCTACCTGATGCCGATAGCGGGAGGGATAGCCCTCTACTTAGTCATCGAGCTCGTGAACATCTACCTGTCTCCGCAGGGCCCGGCCGTGGCGGCGAGCGTCCGCACGATCTCGCCCCTCGCCAACTTCCTCCTGCCGGGTATCAACCCCTACCTTCCCATCAGCGTCTGGCTCGCCGTCATCGTCGCTGTAGTCATCCACGAGGCGGCGCACGGGATAATCGCCCGGAGCCTGGGCCTCCCGATAAAGTCGTCGGGCGTGCTACTTCTCCTCTTCCTGCCCATCGGGGCGTTCGTGGAGGTCGACGACAAGCAGCTCAAGGAGTCGCGCGCCAGGGACTCCCTTCGAGTCTTAGGGGCGGGGTCAGGCATAAACTTCATCGTCGGGATAGCCTGCATCTTGTTGCTCATCCTGACGGTCTCTGCCATGCAGCCCTCGGTGAAGGGAGCCGCCATCGTCGGGGTCGTCCCCGATACCCCTGCGCTCCACTCGCCGGCATATATGGCCGGGATCCAGCCGGGAGACTTTGTGGTCGCGATAAACAACTCGCCCGTCACCGACCTGGGGGTCCTGCACAACGGGAGCTTCGCGGTGGGAGAGAAGGTCAACGTCACCATATGGCGCAACGGGCAGACTAAAACCATCCCCAACGTCGTCCTGAGCAACTACACGCAGACCATCATAAACAGCTCGAGCGGCCAGTCGACGCAGGTGACGTCCCCGTTCCTCGGGGTCTACGAGCAGAGCTACGCCCAGATGCAGTCGATCACGAGCAACTACGTGTCGGCCTACAAGCTATCGCCGCTGGCGTACCTCGGAGAGATACCGACCTTCGCCCGATTCGAGTCGTCAGTCCCGTTCTCCGACCAGCTCTCGGGCTTCTACACCTCCCCGCTCGGCGCATTGACTCCGGCGGTCGCGTCCACGCTCTACTGGTTGTTCTTCGTTAACTTCAACCTGGCGATCTTCAACAGCCTCCCCATCTACCCTATGGACGGAGGGCAGGCCTTCGAGAACGCCCTCAGGGGCGCCGGGAGGGGGAGGATAAGCGACCAGCTTGCAAGAAGGGTGACGACCGGAGTGACCCTGGCGATATTCTTCGTGCTCTTCATCGTCATCGCAGGCCCCTACATCTCGGGCGCCTTCGCGCCTACCTGACTAACTGACTGACAGACAGACAGACATCGCCGGTTAAATAGCGAAACCCCCTACAAGGTGATGATTCCTTCAATCCTGCTGGCGCTTCCTCATGTGGCCTCATCGATCGGGATCGCGGTCCTGGATGCGCCGCCCCTTGACATTCCCACGGCTGTCCAGCAGTTCGCCGCCCAATTCGCGGCCGCTACCATCGTGATCCTCTCCTCCGTGAACTCGGCCGTGGTGGATATCGCGCGGGCTGCCTACGTCACGTGTCTTCTCGTCGGCGTCGTCCTGTACTTTTCGCACATCAGTCGGCGGCTAGGCAAGGACCTGCTGGTCGGCGGAGTCGTCCTCGTCGTGATATCCGAGTACCTGATCCCAGTGGTCGCCGCTATCGCAAAGTAGCCGGGCTGCCTCCCGACAAGTCGTATCGCAGGAGCGCGACGATGCCGCCCAGCGAGGAGACCTGCTTCCCCGTCTCCAGCGACGAGTCGCACAAAAAGACTCTCCCGCCCTTCTCCTCGATGAGATTTAGAGTCTCGACGAGGGCGTTCTCGTCGATGTTGCTGGAGAACACGTCATCGGAGACGACGCACTTTTCGACAGCGCCCACAATGGCCGCCTCCCTCACCCTCGGGAACGCGTAGGCGATCCTCCTCTCTCCCCGCGAAATCCTCCGGATGGCCTCCTCGACCGTCTCCTGGACCTCCACTAGGACGCTGTCGCTGGCCACCTTCCTGAACCCGTCCGACTTTACTAGTGCGCGCACCCCGTCCGGCCCGGAGAGGTCGAAACCCTCGACGAGGACCGCGTTCTTCTTTAGGTCCGGGTCCTTGTGGACCCAGTTTTCCATCGTCAGCTTCGTGTTCCCGGGTCCCCCCAAGACGACCACGTCCTTCTCCCTCCATGAGGCCTTGAGTATCTCCACCACCTTACGGAAGTAGGGCTGCATGTCCACCTCCTTCCCGTTGCCTCCCTTTCCCGAGGCCCCCGATTCGACGGTCGTGACGACGGTGAGGTGCGAGCCGGTCAGGAGGCCTATGCCCGCCTCTCGCCTATCGATGGCCACCAGGAGGAACCGGCGGCCCTCGTCCGCGGACGACGCGTGCAAGATCCTCGTGTCCTCACCAGTCCACTTCTCCTTTTGCAGGGTGAGCTCCTGGCCGGAGGAGATGAGGAGGGAGTGGGAGCCTGCCTTCGTGACGCTGTCGTCGCTGGCCTCTACGATCTTCCCCCTGACCCTGAGCCTGTCGACGCTGCTGTCGAGGGAGACGGTCTCCACCCGGAGCGCTATTGTGACCTTGACGCGCTCTCCCTTGTCCGGCCTGGAATATTCTCCCTCTCTCTTGGAGACCCTGGAGCTCTTCGTGACGACCGTGTCGCCCGGCGCCAGCAGCCTGCGCAGCGTCCAGAGGTCGTCGGGGGACTCTATGGTGAGGGTGCACAGGCCTTGCTTTGGGATGAACTCTGTAACTATCATCCGCGGGCCTACTCGAGCTGTAGGTCTTTGAATGTCCCTACGCTCAAGCCGTTCGGCATGTTCTTGATGTCTCCCACCCTGTGCCCGATTATGCCCTTGACGTTCGCCTTGGCGGCCGCGTCGATGAGCCTCTGTGTCACAATCCCGTCGAAGACCAGGAATACCGCTCCCGAACCGTCCAGCTTCGCCACGAGCTCGCTGATAGGGAGGCGCCCCTTCTCGGCGAAGCCCTCGTCGAGGAGCATCGCCTCGAGCGTCCCGTTGATGGACGGGAAGACCTCCTTCACCTTCTCCGTGAACTGCGGAGGGACGTCGAGGGTCTTCGCGGCTTGTGCCTCCTCCACCCTGGGAGCCCTTTCGTATCTCTCGTAGCGCTCGTATCTCGATTGCCTCTCAGGTCGCTGCCTCTCGGCCCTCTCGGGTCTCTCGGGTCTCTCGGCCCTCTCGGGTCTCTCGTAGCGCTCTGCCCTCTCCGGCCTAGAGTCCCTTGAGGTGCGCCCGGGGAGCTTGCCGTCCAGCATCTGGAGAACCTCGATGGGCGTCAGGTCCTCGACCTCCTTCCCGTCGGGGGCCCTGAGGACCTTCTCCACGCTCATCACCTGCGCGAGCTCTTTCTCGATCAGGTCGCCGCCCCGGTCCCCGTCTAGCACCGCGATTATCCTCTTCTTCCTGCTTAGCTCGATGACCGACTTCGGGATGCTCGTCCCCTCCACGGCGACGACGTTTTCAATGCCCGCCCTGAGGAAGAGGATGACGTCCGCCCTCCCCTCGACGATGTAGATACCGTCGGCTGTGTAGACGCCAGGCCCCGCCGGCAGGTTCTCAGGCCCGTAGTTCACGACGCGGGCCCTCTTTGTAGACTCTTGCACGTCCTTGAGGAGGTTCTCCCCCTCGCTGGAGGTGCGGGAGCTCCACTCCTTCATGATGTCCTTGGCCCTGTCCGCGATCTGCGCCCTCTTCGACGCCCTCACGTCTTCGATGCCCTCGAGGATGACCCTCGCCGAGCAGGGGCCGACCTTGTCGACGCTCTCCACGGCGGCCGCGATGAGGGCGGCGGTGCTCACGTCGGTAGACATCGGGATGAGGATGGCGCCGAACGTCTTGTCGTTCTTAGACTCGAGGTTTATCTCGATCCTCCCAACTTTCCACGTCTTCTGAAGTTCGTTCAGGTTCATTTCTGGACCGAACAGACCTTCGGTCTGTCCGAAGATGGCGCCAATCAGGTCAGCCTTCTCGACGACACCGTCTACTTCGAACCTCAGTTTTACGAGGTACTTTACTATAGCCGAATCGGGCAATTTCTTCGTTCCAACTTCTTGTTAGCTAGTTATCCTTGCGAGCTTAACTGAGCCAGTCGCCAGTTGGCCTTTATTTAAATGCTCACGTTGTGTAGTGCAAGTTGCCCGTCGTGGGCGAACCGCCCCAGGTTCTCGATGTGCAGGAAGACGCCACGGGAAGCCGCAGAAAGGCGCTTCCTCTGGGCCAGCGACGCCTTGATGCCCTCTTTGGAGAGGAACTTCACGTATCGCGAGGCGAGTCGGCGGCCCTCGGCGTCCAGGTCGGTGAGGATTATCATTTGGCGGACCTCCCCTCGCAGCCTCTCCCTGGACGCGACGCTCGAGGTCAGTATGGCGATGGTGAAGAGGGGCCCGGAATATCCCAATCCCGTGAGCGCCCTGGCGTCCCTCTTGCCCTCGACGAGGACTGCGCCCCCCTCGCTCGAGAGGTCGTTCAACTCCTTGACCAGTCCGTGAAGGAACTCGGCGAACTCCACGAACCTCCTCTCCCTCTGTAGGGCAGTGGTTAGGGGACGGGCTCCGCGCCTAGGAGGCATTGGGGACCCCCGTGTCGACTTTGTTCATGATTGATTGTGGCCCGCCTCTGAACGGTCCGGCTCATCCCACGGCTATCGCCGCCGTCGCCGAGCCTCTTTGAACGGGCAGGCTCCATAGCTCTTCCTCGTCTTTATGGCTTCCGTCTGTAGCACGACTGGGTAAACCATCCGTTCATCACAGCGATGTTTGGTCGCCTTCGCGGGTGGCCGTTTATTTCGTGCAGTGCGACGGAAGCCGAGGGCCGAGGTGGCGGCGGCCCCTTATATCCTGTCTATCTACCTATGATCTAGCTATGCCGGGTTCCTTCCGGTTTGTCTGCTCGGCAGGTGGATCTCGAACCCGCAGACGGGGACGTCGACGCCGAACGCCGCGAGCGCGCTGGGCTTCACCTCGCCGAGATGGCCGACGGCGAGCGTTCGCACGAACGCCTGGGCTGACCTGCCCTCGGCGAAGGCCCAGTGGGAGGCCGGCCTCGTCTCGGCTTCGACGTCGAAATGCCTCTTCATCAGGGCCTGCAGGTACATCTTCGCCTCGGTGAAGGACGAAGCCGAATGCGCCGATAGGGCCGCTACCGAGAAAGTCTCCTTGGTGCCTTCCCCCTGCCTCGAAAATATCCGCCCTCCCTCGAACACCCTCTGGGGGTACTCGTTCTTCGTGTTGCGGCCGAGCACCGCCATGAGCGACGGGATGAGCGAGTCCCTTAGCAGGTGATGTTCGACGCTCCTCGGGTTCTCGACCTCGAGCCTCGACGCCGCACCCCTCCCGAACTTGCCGTAGAGGGTCGGGCCGTCGACGAGGTCGTAGTTCATGGTCTCGTTGAACCCGGCCTCGGCCATCGTCACGCAGAGGTCTTCCAAGGACGTGACGGCGGGGTCGAACCGTCCCGGCTCGCTGCTCGGAGGATACGCGGGCGTCATCCTGTCCAGCCCGTACCCGATGGCGAGCTCCTCCGCGAGGTCGACGGGGTGCAAGATGTCCACCCTGTACGGGGGGATCACAGCCCACCCCTTGGCGTCGAGGTCGAGGCGGCAGCGCCGGAGACAGGCCTTCATCTCCTTCCTCGTCAGGGCGAGGCCTGTCACGGCCTCGGCAAGCCTGCCGTCGAACCTCATCTTCGACGGACCCAGCATGGGCGTCGTTTCCCTTGTGTTCCCGCGCCTTACGGAGACCGTCTCGAGCTTGGCGCCCGCGTCGGCGAGCGCGCAGCAGACTATCGCCAGCGCCTCGTTCCCGAGCCTCGCGTCTGTCGAGGTGACGTCGACGAAGAGGTTGCGAGTAAGGGTGTCGACCCGGGTCTTCTGCCCGTTGATTATCGGCGGGAAGGAGAGGACCGTCCCCTTCGAGTCGTATAGCATCGGATAGGCGGAGGCGCCGGCGAGTAACTTGCCGTAGGCCATCCCCGTCTCCGTCTTTTCGAGGATGTCCTTGACGCTCATCTCCTCGGACGAGCCGAGGGGGACGAACGAGAACACGGCGTCCTTACCGGCGTAGTAGATGGGCGGGGAGATGACGTCGAGGTTGTGGAGCCCTATGGCCACCTTCTTCCTCTTCCTGCCGATGCCGTTGTGGAGGTCCTCCTGCATCGAGATGAGCTGCCTGATCGTCTCCTCGTCGAGGCGGAGACCCCTCGCCACAGCGCACGCGACGAAAGGCCTCACCTTCGCGACGCTCCTGTCGGCCGAAACCCTGACCCTACCGGGAGAGGCCCGGTAGCGCTTCGCCCCGACCTCCTTGCCGACGAGGCCACGCAGCGCCCTCGCTATCCCGTAGTCGGTGGAGAAGTCAGGCCTGTTCGGGTTATACTCAATCCTGACAGACTCGCCGTCGGTGCCCTCGATGTCGAGGCCGATGTATGGGAGCCTGTCGAGGATGCTCTCCTTTGAGAGGCCCGTCATCCCCTCTAGCCGTTCAAAGAATATCTTGAGCACTGGCAATATCTTTTCTCTCCCTCAGCCACCCCAGGTCGTTGTCGTAGAGCTCCCTGATGTCCTCCAGCCCCAGCCTCAGCATGAGCAGCCTCTCGAGGCCGCAACCCCACGCGATGACCGGCTTCTTGACGCCCAGCGGCCACGTCACCTCCGGCCTGAAGATCCCGGAGCCGCCCATCTCGAGCCATTTTCCGACCTTGTCGTAGTAGACCATGACCTGCATCGACGGCTCGGTGTATGGGAAGTAGGAGGGCCAGAGCTTCACCCCGCTCATCCCGAGCTTCCCATAAAATTTTGTGAGGACGCCCATGAGGTGGCGGAGGTTCAACCCCTCGCCTATCACTATGCCTTCCATCTGGTGGAGTTCGGCCAGGTGCTTGTAGTCCAGGCTCTCGTTCCGGTAGACCCTCGCCACGCTGAAGACCCGCGTCTCGGCGCCTCCAGAGTCACGGGTGGCCTGCACCGTGACGGCCGTGTTGTGGGTCCTGAGCACCAGGCGGCGCGCCTCCTCGAGGTCCCACGCGTAGCGCCACCCCTTGCTCCCGGTCTGCCATCCGCTCTCGTGGGCGGCGGCGATCTTGGCGACGACGCCCGACCTGGAGATGCCCTTGTCGCTCTGGCCCTTTACGTAGAAGGTGTCCTGCAGCTCCCTGGCAGGATGGTCCTGCGGCGTGAAGAGCGCGTCGAAGTTCCACAGAGCGGGCTGGACCGCGTCGCCGATTATCTCGGTGAACCCCATAGAAAGGTAGACCTCCCTGACCTCGGAGACGAGCTCCTTCACAGGGTGCCTCCGGCCCGGGTAGAACCTCGGGGCGCTGGCCGCGACGTCGATGGGCCTGAGCTTGACGTCGACGCCCGTCGCCCTCACCGAGGCGATGACCTCCGGCGTAAGCCTCTCGAGGCCCGCTTCGTGCGCCGACTTCAGCGCCGCCCTCCCATCGTCGGTGATGGAGACGCTGACGGTCTTCGTCTCCCTCTTGGCGACGGTCCCCCTCTTTACCAGGTCGGCGAGCCTGTTCCTCTGCTCCTGCGAGAGCTCTGCCTCCCGTGCTCCCTGCTCGATCCTTGAGAGGAGCTCTTGGAGGGGCTTCCCCCCCTCGCTGTCCTTGAGGACGACTAACTGGCCCCGACTTTCTGCCGTCCCGTCCCTGAGCTCCACCCATCCCGCTGATATGGCCCGCCCCATCGCGGCGGAGAACCCGCGGTCGTCGCCGACAGAGTTCTTGATCGATTCGACCGGGGCGATGCCTCCCATCTCCCGCAGCTTGTCGAGGAACGCGAGCTCCGGAGGCTGGCCCTTGACGGAGAACTCCGCAGTAGTGACCTCCGCGGTGGTCACAAGGCCCTTCGAAGAGAGCCACGAGATCGAGCGCCTCACCTGGTCGACGAGGAGGCCGGACGCATCGACTAGCGCGTCGAAGGCGCGGGGGCCGTCGTCCAGTGAGGCGAGCACCTTGCGCTCCATCGGGTGGAGGGGAGTCTTTTCCATGTCGACCACCACATACTAGCTCGCGATCGACGCAAGCTCCTTCCTGCTCTTCACGAGGAGCTCCTCGGCGTCTTTCATCAGGGAGTCGCGCTTCTTGCGGTGCTCCTCTAGATAGCGCTTGACGATGGTGGCGAGCTCCTGCTTGCACTCGCCGCACATCCGGACCCCTTTGTAGCACTCGTCGTAGACCCGCTTCGCGTACTCGTCCTCGATGGCAAAGTGGAACAGGTAGAGGTCGTAGATGGGGCACTTGTCCGCCTCGCCCCCGAGCCTCCTCTGCTCTTCGACGCTCGCCCTCCCTCCGGTGAACCCTGACATGACCTTCCTGGCAGCCGAGGACGGCGCCTCGTCAAGCGTGAAGGAGGAGGAGGCGCTCCGCTTCGACATCTTCGTCCCTCCGTCCAGACTCTTGAGGAGCTTGTGATAGATCGAGGAAGGGGGGATGAACCCAAAGTCCTGCTGGTAGGACCTCGCGACGTCCCTCGTGAGCCTCAGGTGCGGGTCCTGGTCGGCGCCGACGGGCACGAGGACGGGCTTTGGGCCCCCGAACTCCTTCAGCTGGGGCATGAGTATGTCGCCCACCTGGATGAGGGCCGACAGGTAGAGGCCGATCTGCCTCTCGCCGTAGATGGCCCTCAGCATGTTGTTCGTGACTCCGCTCGAGAAGATCGCGGATAGCCTCATCACCCTCACCTCCTCGCTCTGCTTGTAGACTATCGCCCTGTCAGGGTCCAGGCCGAGGGCGAGGATGTCGGCGACGTTCTGGACGGCTATCTTCGAGCTCTCCGAAAAGGAGAGACCGTTGTCGTTGTAAGCCTCCACGTCGGCGATGCAGTAGAAGACGGTGGACCTCTTCGAGAGCGACTGGAAGTAGATCATGTCGTCCGCGGTCATCTTCGTCCCCAGGTGGAAGCTGCCGCTGGGCTTGATGCCGCTCATTACCGCGAACGGCTTGTCGCCGTCAATGGCGTCCAGGATCCTTCCGAGGTCGCGGTGCCCAAAGTCGATGCCCCGCCTGAGGTGGAGGCTCGGCTCCTTGAACCGTGGGAGGACGGAGTCCATCCGCTCGATGCCGAACTCCTGGTGGAGGCGCTCGTAGTTCCCGATGAACGTCTCCCCCCAAGGGTCGAGTCTGTCTTCTTCTTTCTCCACCACCACAAACGAACATCACTCGGCGGTGCGTCGATATTAAAAATCCTCGCTGCTTATTCAGGGGAGGCCGACGACCAAGAGGAGGAACGCGACCCAGCCCAGGGTCGCCACGCAGTAGACCCAGACACTCACGCTCCCGAAGAACCGGGCCGTCAGGCCGACCATGATGAACACGCCCACCGCGAAGGGGATGAGGAACCCTCCCTTCACGACTGCCTCGCTCACGAAGATGGCTGCGAGGAGGCTCCCGCCGAGCCCTAGGGAGCCCTTGATCACGTAGAGCGAGAGCGCTTCACGGCTGATCATCGGCCTTCACCGGCCTCTCGCCCGCCTCCCTTCCTCGTCTATCTCGCCCCTCCTGATCCTGGTGGAGGAAATCGGCTTGCCGTCCTGTGCCAAGGCCCAATCGACGACGACCAAGTCCAGGGGAGGGAAGCCCTTCTCCCCCCGGAGCTTGTTCGCCAGGTCGACTCGCTTGGCGGTCTCCGGGCTCGCCACGAGGGCCTCGACGTCCTTGCTCGCTATCCCGGGCCCGAAGAAGTCGTCCAGCTTCGAGATGCTGTATCCCCTGCCGGGGAACCTCTCCTTGATGAAGGCCTCCAGCTTCGCCTCCCTTTCCGCGTAGGGGCGGCGGGGCTCTTTGCCCTGCTTCCGGGCGAACTCGTCCGACGTGAGCCCTATCACGACGTAGTCCCCCGACTCGAAGCTCTTCTCGAGGAGCCGCTTGTGCCCCGCGTGGAAGTCGTCGAACGTCCCCCCGGTCGCGACCTTGGAGTATCTCACCTGACTCGTTCCCCCTCCCATCTCTCCGCCGTCAGCCCTTTAGGTGGCTCGCAGATAATAATCGCTCCTTATTACGGCCCCGTCGCGGACTGATTCGAGATGCGCGTGCCAGAGCAGTATGTGAAGGCGGGCAGAGTGGCCCGCGAGATGCGCGAGTGGATACTGGAGAACGTCGCGGTCCCCCAGTCCTGTGTGGAGATCGCCACCAACATAGAGGCGGAGATCGCGAGGAAGGGAGGCCAGCCCGCGTTCCCGACGGGGATAGGCATCAACGGCGTCACCGCCCACTACGCCCCCCAGGAGGACGACCAGAGGCGCATAGGGAGCGGCGACCTTGTGAAGATCGACTACGGCGTCCACTTCGACGGATACATCGCCGACACCGCCGTCACCATCACCGAGGACCCGAGGTATCAGCAGCTCATGGAAGGCACGAAGCGTGCACTCGAAGCGGCGATCGCCGTGGTCAAGCGGGACCCGCGGACGGGAGAGATAGGGAGGGCGATAGAGGCGACGGCGCGAAAGGAGGGCTTCAAGACGATAAGCAACCTGAGTGGCCACACTCTCGAGCGCTACACCGTCCATGCCGGCAAGAGCATCCCGAACCTCTATTCGCCGAACCTCCCTGCGCTGAAGCACGACGAGGTCTTCGCCATCGAGCCGTTCCTCACGCTGGGCGACGCCGCGGGCTACGTCGTGGACGACCCCAGGGTCACGATCTACTCGCTCATCATGCGGAAGAGGACTGGGGTGAAGGAGCTCGACGACCTTGTGGAGCACGTCTGGAACCTCAGGAAGAGCCTCCCCTTCACCCCCAGGTGGTTCGCCAAGGACTATGGGCGCGAGAGGCTCCTAAAGCTCCTGGGGGAGCTGGAAAAGCGCAGGATGGTGCGCGGCTACCCGACGCTGGTGGAGGCGTCGAACGCGCCCGTCGCGCAGTTCGAGCACACTATGACCCTCGAGGGAAACTCTCTGGTTATCCTTACTTAGCCTTGACAGTTACTTAGCCTTGACAGCAGGCTCGGCGTAGATCAGCGTTATCCTTGTGACGTTCCCGCACTTTGAGCATTTCGCTGCTTCCTTAGTGACGTAGTCGCCTATCTGGAAGGGGCGCTTAGTCTTCTGGCCGCACGCCGGGCACTCCTCTATCGTGAAGACGTTGAGCTTCTTCTTCGCGTCTTCCTGCTGAGGCTGAGGCTGCGGGGGCTTTTGCGTCGGTGCCGGCGGGGTGCTCCTCCTCGTCATGCTATTGCCCCACCCCGAGAGAGTTGCCTATGCCGGCGAGCAGGACCTTGTCGCCTTCCTTCGTCTTCTCCTCGATGATGTCGTTGATGAGCTTCTGGACCTTGTCGGTCGCGTCGGTGATCTCCTTCCTCATGACAGTGATCGCCTCGAGGATGCTCTGCTTGACCAGGATGGCGTAGACCGGGACCTTGTGCTTCGCCGACACCTCCTCGATCCTGAACTTGTCGGTGCCGATGCCGCCGATGGCCGCGCCGATGCCCTCCGCGACGTCGCCCGTCTTCTCGCCCTCCAGCTTCAGGGCCGCGTCGACCATGATTATCGCGTTTAGGGGCACGTTCATCTCCTCGATGACCCTTTGGATCGCGATGCCTGGCTCTCCGACGTAGCCCATCGGTCCCTCTGCCTTTAGGACATAGAGCGTTCGTCCCTTGTATTCCGTGACCGTCATCACGGTGTCCTTCGCGACGATTTGCTTGGGCAGGTTGATCATGTACCTAGACGCGATGACGGGACCGACCCCGTCGCCCACAGGCTGTCCGAGCTTGAACGTGTCAACCGCGTGGATGAGCGCATCGGCCTCCATGAGCACCTGAGGCATTATCATCTGCAACTGGACGAGGAGGATGTAGGAGTTCGTCTTCTTCCCGAGCAGATAGTAGTGCCTCACGATCTTGTGGATCATGTTGAGGGAGCTCGCGATCTCCAGGATGTTCTCCGCGACGGAGACCTTGATCGGCTCCGCGTTGGGGAGCAGCTTCTTCACCTCAGACCTTACCCTGTCGTCCCTGGTCTGCGTTATGTGCTCGATCTTGTTCACGATGCCCTGAGGGTCTAGGTCGACCGGCATTATGGTGACGTACTCGAGGAAGTCGTCTATCCTTTGGGCTGGGTCGGCCATCGTCTTCCCGGTCCCTACGAAGTAGTCGACGGCCTCCTTCCTCGACTTGTCCTTCATCACCTTGAGCCGGTTGAGCGCCCTGGAAATGTCATTTGCGACGATGTAAATCTGGATCCTCTGCCCGTAGATGATGAACACGAAGAACGAGAGCAGCCACACTATGTTCAGGAGGCTGCTCACGTCGGTGCCAAATTGAAGTGCCATATTCGCCAATACTGGCATTGGTTGTGGCACACGGCCTTTGGGCCCTGGACTTAAACATTTTACACTATGTTAGGGAAGAGATGGGTGCCGGCACTTGAACTTCACGAGAGCTTTCGCACCTCACTAGCATTCAAGCGACATGTGGTTTGACTTCTAGGTTCGGAATGAGTCTAGGTCGGGCCCACACGCTATGGCCGGCTGGGTCCCGCTTCCCAGCGCGGGAATTTAACCCTTTTGATGGCGAAGTTGTCGCCCTTTCAAGCATCAACGGGTCGCTTTCGAGCCACTTCGCGGCACCACTGTGCAGCTTGGTAACGGTTAAGAGTGGCAGAATCGCAGTTGATGCCGAATCATGTTCCTGAAGGACCGTCCGGCTATAGGCAGGGTCGCCTTGGCCATCTTGATAATTTTTGTTGTCGTTGTCGGAGGCGCGATCGGGATTTCGTACCCAAAGCCCAAGCAGAGCGCCCCTGCGACTAGCACGACCACCACCACACCTTCAAGCACCGCCATATCTTCGAGCTCCGCTGCGACGTCCTCAATCCCCACAATATCCACGTCGAGCACAACGACCAGCGCACCGTCGAGCTCGTCGAGCGCGGTCAGCTCGACCACGGTTGCACCTTCGCTCAAGCCATCGGACCCGCTCTTTCACTTCGTTCTCAACAGCCTCCCGAACAGGATTCTCCTCGCTCCAGGGGCCAACCTGACCTACGCCACCCTTTCGGTCGTCCCCCTCCCCAGCTCCCACGAGGCCGCGGGACAGCCACTGGAGTCCGGCGATGAGCTTGTGGTCCTGAACGCTACGGTGCCGAGCGGCCTGTCTCTTCGATTCTTCGGGAGCAATCTCGTGAACAAAGAATATGTGGAAGTTTCGCTGGTTGGCGCGCTGACGGTCTCACTCAATCTGGCCGCAGCCAAAGACGCCGCGCCCGGCGACTACACGATCACGATCGTGGCGGCGTCAGGCAACTTTTCATCGAATCTCTCATTCACGGTTCGGGTCGCCCAGTACCTGGTCATCGCCTATCTTAATTCGTTCAGCCCGGCCAACTTCACGATCAAGGTGGGGTCGACCGTCTATTGGCTGAACCTTGGAGGCAACGGAGGGCCGGAGAATTACTACGATGTCGTCTTCCAAACGATCAAAGTCCAATCTCCAACGATGGACGGTAATCTATTCGATTCTTACAGCTACACTTTCACGGCTGCAGGCAGCTACCCGTATTACTCCGACACCGTTGGGCAAATAATGAGCGGGAACATTATAGTCACGAATTGAATCGAGAGACTTTGCATCTCTGGAATAGTCGAAGCATGCGGATGCCCTTCGCGCAGGAAAACCCCTGTTGCGGTCTGCTAGAGAATTCGCCAGTGCCGACGGCCCTTCTCGGGATGCGCCGGACAGCTGGTTTTTGAGCGTCGATGCCGGCCCCGATATGTCTGATCTAACCCTGGCACGGCTGAGTTAGTCAGCCTAACTCAAGGGTTAATTACTAATTGCGTGGGTCTCCGCTACAAGAGTTCTGCAACGTGCGCCGCTCGAGATCCGGGGTTTCAAGGACAGTAGCCGCTGTAGTCGTAGTTGCTGCCTTGGTTGTTGCTGGATTCGGTGGATACTTTCTCTCAAATAATGGCTCGGCTACCGCGAGCACAGTCACCACCAGCAGCAGCAGCGCAGGAAGCTCGAGCTCCGTGACGAGCACCTCCACGGCGACAAACGACACCAGCGTCATGCGAGGACTCGGGGCAGC
>JAPCJN010000036.1:9241-15497 GCA_027886925.1 Nitrososphaerota archaeon | reverse complement strand
CGGCCTTTAGGTCCGCAAAGTCCAAGTTGACGAGGCTGGGCGTGCTTATCGCGTCAGAGACGCTCTTCACGAAGGAGCCCACGAGCTCGTTGGCCACACCGAACGCCTCCTTGATGGGCATGTTACCATATAGCTGGAGCAGCTTGTTGTTGTCGACGACCACCGTAGTGTCGCACGCTTGCCGTAGGCGGTCAAGCCCCTCCTTCGCCTTCGCGAACCGTGCGCGCTCCACGCCGAACGGTATCGTGACGACTCCCACGACCAGCGCCCCCGAGTCCTTGAGGCCTTCTGCCAGGACCCATGTGGCGCCGGTACCGGTGCCTCCTCCCATTCCGGTCATCAAGAAGATCAGGTTCGGATTGCCTATCTCCTTTAGGACCGCGGGAAGGCTCTCCTTCATCGCTTCTGCGCCTTTCTCCGGGTATCCTCCAGCGCCCTGGCCACCAGTCAGCCGCTCGCCGATGAGAATCTTTTTGTCAGCCTTTGTTATCGTTAAATGCTGTGCGTCTGTGTTGAGTGCATAGACTCCCGCGCCCACAACGCCCTTCTCCTTTATCCAAGATACGATGTTGCAACCTGCACCGCCAAGACCAACAACGGCTATTCGTGGCCGAGAGGTGGAGGCTATCTCATCGATCCTTTTATCCCAATTCTGACCCGATTGATTTGACATGGCACGAAATCAGAATTTGGTTATATTAAGCGATGTGAAGTTGTAGCTCTTAATTAGAATAAGTATCTCCTCTCGACCACGCATAATAACCGTGTTACGGAGGGGTTGCGAATTTTCGTCACGATTCGATTCGCTATTCGCGACGAGATTTCGGAGGCGCCCTCGCACCCCGGCGCTCACGGTTGATGTCAACCAGCCTACAGAATTTACCCGAAAAAAACGACGAGCCCGTTTCCAATGCTTATATGCCTCATCGTCATGGCTTGTTGCTAGACTTTGATATTCAGCCAAGGTAGAGGTATCGCTCCAATAGCGCTCGCTGCAATAGTAATCGTAGTAGTTGCAGTCGGAGGAGTCGCCGCTTATTTTGTGTTGTCAAATGGTAGTTCGTCAAGTTCTACGACTTCCATGAGTTCTTCAGAGAGCGTGATGTCCAGCTCATCTTCGACGCCCGCGGGTGCCAGTTCATCGTCACATTCCTCGAGCTCCGCTTCGAGTTCCGTTGCGGCTGCGAGCACGTCGAGTTCAACCTCTCATTCGATCAGCACTAGCGCCAGCACCAGCGCAAGTACCTCCGCCTCATCGAGTCATTCCACCTCGACAAGCAGCTCGAGCGCTGGAAGCTCTACGCAAACCACGTCATATTCCTGCAGTTCAAGTAGCTCGAGTAGCTCTAGCTCGAGCACCACATCCCAACTTCCAAGCCCAGTACCTATGCTCACCGCTTTCAGTTCTCAGACCTTGTTCTTCTCGTCCTCGAGCAACGGTCAAGTGAGCAACTCTACTGCGACTTTCAAGGTCATCTACAGAAGCGCCACCACAATCAAGGTCAACACGACGTTCAGCTCTACTTCCGCATCAGGCAGCGCCAATGAGACCTTCACCGCATGGATTCTAAAGAATGGCACCGCGATAGCGGTGTATGCAAATATTGGCGGGCATGCGATGAACTACACGACGAGTACATCCCAATTTGGCTTGACTCCGTCCACATTGCTTGCCGGTGCGTTCTCAGGGTTCTACGAGGAGATTGAGGTCGGAGGGAATCAGGGGTTCTACGCGTCCGCAACCCAGTATTTCCATTCCACGGGAACCTCTTCGGTTACGATTGGAAGCAACCATTTGACCGTGACTAACTATGCCCTCAACGCCGCCAGCGAGGCGGTCCTCTTCTGCGGAAGCAGCTCGACCTACACGACGTTCGTGTTGCAAATCGGCACTCCTACGGGAACGAACTTCCCGCTTGTCACCAACCTGCAGCTGGCCGGCTCGACCACTTCTAACGGCAACCCCACCACCTTCAGTTACATCTTGCAGCTTACTGCCTTCAGCCTCGCCTAGTTTTCAGGCCGACCTAGGGGTGTTCGCGCCAACTGGGCGCGAGAACACCCACTTTCCGATGTAGGATTACGGGGTTGCGAATCAAGGCTGCCTCGTTCAAGCCCGCTTGGGCGGACCGAGCAGTTCGCTCCTCTCCGGAATCTGTTTCGGGAATTCAATCAAGGGCACGAGAGTCTCATGCGCCATCCTCACGATCTTCTTGCTCGAACCCTCAAGAGTAAGTTGCCTAAAGTCTCCGGCCTTGATCCCCATCTCTATGAGGAAGGCCTTCGAGGCTTCCGCGTCCTCCGCCGAGCCTGAGAACCACGCGTCCTGAAGCTTCGCCACCCCGTAACACAAAGCATAGATTCGCTCGACCATCCTCTTTCCCACCTTCCACTCAGAGGCCTCGACGACGCCATCCATCCAGCCTCGGGACGTCGCGACCTTTTGCTGGGAGATCGAATAAAGTTGCTCAACAGGGTCGCCTTTCAAGCCTCCCCAGGCCGAGGAAGCCTCGAGCAGGGTGGCGCGCGGGTCCTTTCTAAGCCTCATTAGGATCAAGATTCCCTCTTCCCTTGCCAAGAGGAAGTCCTCCACGGCGGCCTCGATTTCCTTGAGTGCGTTCTCAGATTGCTTTTTCACCTCGACAGCGGGCCTCCTTATCGTCTCTGCTATCTCCTGGGCGTCACCTAGGCTGCTGGCGACCAACTCCAGCTCTCCCACTTTGAGATTCTCGCCTTCGACTTCGACGACGGTGGAAGCATCGTAGTAAAAGTCAACGAGTTGAAAGAGTTCTCTCCTCAAGCCACGCTTGCATCTTATCTGTGCGTACCTTTTCTCACCGTCGATCTCGATGGCGCAGTTGGAGCGTTCCTTGCCTCCACTATTGACCGCCTTGAGCTGGTAGTCTTTCATTCCGCTTGCCAAGTCAGAATCTCGTCTCCCATAATGTTTTTGCGAGAGGGCGCGAAGCGAGTGTCTGCCGAGTCCGGACTCAATCGGGGCTGGTTTCGGTGAACAAGTCGCGGGACTTTTCGGCATGTTGAAGCTGATTTGCGGGCCGTCCTCCAACGTTCCGGAGCTGTTCGAAAGAGCTTCAAGGATTTGCGTTTGCGAGGTTACACCATCACGGGAAGGGAAAAGACGAAAATTACGCCGACCGGTGTTCTCGGGCGTTGTTGGGGTGGGGCGCGAGAGGAGACGAGATCGTCGTCTTTTGGGCTTGCAGTTTCGCGATGACGCTCAGATGAACAATAGCACGCTTATCGCTCCAACGATCGCGCCGACTATTGCCAGCACCACGAAGGACGCCACGACAATGCCTATCGTGTATGAGATGACCTTGCTCGCTGCGATGTTGAAGAGTATCGGGATGCCAAGGTAGAGAATGTATAACCCATAGAGGAGGCCGACGAACGTTATCCAGCCTATGAATGGGATGACATTAAGGATGGAGATCAGGAAGACAGGCGTGAAAACGTAGGCCGCCAGCATGGTGGCTCTGGATTGGTCGGTCGTTGTCCCGAAGGTAGGCGCGAGCTTCCATATCACCATCCCGATGATGAAGACGGCCGCCACGTCGAGAATGTAGGTGACTATGGCTGCCACTACGGCGTAGCCATAGACGCCGAACCGCGCGTAGTACCAAAGGTCGCCGATGAGCGTCGCGATGAACGGAATAGCCGCAAGTACTGCGACGTAGTTGATCATTACCGTGTTCACGGGAAGCGTTGCGTCTTTGTGGTCTTTCATGTAAGAGACAGGGTTGCTCACGAGCGCGATTGCGTTCTTGAACGTGCTCGATATGTCCATCTTCATCGTTGCTGACCCCATAGGTTGTGACGACATACTGGGGGGAGGTGCCGATGTGAACGAGGACGAGCCCATGGAAGAGCTCGAAGCACTCAAGCTCGTACCGCACACGGTACAAAAGGCCGCAGAGTCTAAATTAGTCGCACCGCATTTGGGGCAGTTCACACCCGAAGCGTGATACTTGGCCTTATAAGCATAAGACCTTGGTATTTTTCAAGCAATCGAGGAAGGAAACGGGAATTTCTGGATGGGCCATAGACCGTGGGCTAATCATCAGAGGTGGACACCGTGCTTGGACCGGACAATCGATTCTTCCTCGGGGACGTCAAGTCGAGACTCGAAGCCATCGCCGCGTCGTTGAGCTGCCGCTAATCCCACAGCTCGGTGGACGAGCTGCCGAATTTCGACTGTTGCGTGCATGAGCGAAAGCTTATAGTTTTAGGTGTGTCGAGTGATTCCATGCCGGCGCAGGAAGCGTACCAGTGGACCTACGTCGCTCCCGGTTCGACAGTGAGCGTTTACCTCCACGGCTTCCCAGCGACATGGGCGGTGGTCTTCAGTGCAACTCCATTCAGTCTGGAGCTCAGCCCGGTTGGGAGCATAGACCTGACTCAGGGCAAGGTCGACATTCACGTAGATGGGACCATCGCTCGGACGGCTTGGGTGCAGAACCTTGACCCAGCTCATCCCGTCGATGTTATTCTTTACGTCATCTATGAGAACGTCCCCTTTCCCTACGAATACGGACATTAGTTGAGAGACCATCTTAGATAGGTCAACGTGAGCTTTTGACACTACGATTAACGTGCACGTGTGTAATGACACAAGCGGCAAAATAATCGCGGTGGGCGCCTTAGCTGGATTAGGAGTTCAACAATAAAGACGCTCCACGGCGGTTCTGGGGAAGGAGCTCTGGATTCTCCGTACCCAACTTTGGCCAGACCTCTAACAGGACCTACCCTCCGGCGCGTGGGACGGTGCCCGGTTCAGCAAGACGTAAATAGTTGTGAACCGGAGAATCGCATATGGACGTTCCGACGCTCGTAATCATAGGCGTTATCGTGGTCATCGTCCTCGGGCCGAAGAAGATCCCGGAGTTGGCGAGGGCCTTGGGCGGGGCCAAAAAGGAGTTCTCCGATGCTTCGTCTACGTCTAACGCGCCGACTAGCATGCAGGGCAACGGAGACGACCTAATGGCGGCAGCCAGAAAGCTAGGCATCTCTACCGAGGGGAAGACGAGAGACGAGATTTCCGCAGAGATAGTCAGGAAGACGGCTAACACGTAAGGGTCTTCCGGCATCTGGTAATCATCTCACCAACTCTCCCGTAGGTCCAGGAAGGTAGGTATCTCTGGAACAGTGAAGGCGGCGTCAATCATCTTAAATCGAGAACGCTCCGAGGTAATCGATGCTTGAGCTTGGCCTCGGGCGAAGATGAATTCGCTGTCTCTCAGGTCCTGGAAGGTAGAGACTACTGAATTCCGACACGTTCGGCATCAGAGAGCATCTCGACGAGCTCAAGCACAGGATGAAGGTCGCGTTAATCAGCTTTGCCATCCTGCTAGGAGTCTTTCTTCTCGCTCCGGCTGAACCAAGAAACGCGCTCAACTTCACGGGGACATACGTGCCCTTCGTCGCGTTTTTCCTCGCGAGGGTCAAGCTGGACCTCTTGCCCGCAGGATGGACGCTCATCGCGAATCACCTCAACGAGCCGCTGGAAGTCTACATCATCGCATCGGTCATGCTGGCGGCTATCTTCAACGCGCCGATCTTCGCATACGAGACGATAAAGTTCGTTAGCCCGGCTCTCACCGAGAAGGAGAAGGGGGTACTCTATCCGTTCGTCACCTCCTCGTCGGTCCTCTTCACCGTGGGAATACTGTTCGGCTACTTCTTCCTCGCCAAGTTCCTCTTCATAGCTCTCGGGCCTTTCTTCATCACGGCCCAAGCGACGCCGTTCATCGACGTCTCGGATTTCTATTTCGTCGTCTTCCTCGTGATAGGGATGAGCGGAATCGCCTTCACTACGCCCGTCTATGTCTTCATCCTGGTCCGTTTCAGGATAATAAGCCCGCAGACCTTCAGGAAGAATCGGGTCATAATATGGGTGGTGACGTACATCGCGACTGCTCTCATCACCCCGGACGGAGGGCCGTTGTTGGACCTGATCCTCTTCGTTCCCATCATTCTGTTGCTCGAATTGGCGGTATGGCTCGCGGCGCGCTCCTTGCGGAACATCGATCAGGCCGCGGCACCAACTGCGGACGCCTGTAGGTATTGCGGGGCGAAACTCAACGGGAAGTTCTTCTGTCCCAACTGCGGAAAGGCCGCGAATTAGCGGCCGCGGACCTTTTCAGGGGCGACTTTCATGGCCCTTCATTTGGGGAATGGCTTAAAGGCAACCACTCAATCGCCTTCATTCGGTGGAGTGAGATGCCTCTCAACGTTT
>JAPCJN010000036.1:0-9231 GCA_027886925.1 Nitrososphaerota archaeon | reverse complement strand
ATGAGGCTCGCATCAGCGGGAGGTTTCGACGAGGTCTTCGAGCTTGTCAAGAAGGCCGTTGACCAGGCCCTAGGGATACACAGGGCTGGACTGAGCCTGGTCTTGGGAGACATCCCGAACAACGTCGGTGCCTACCACGAGATGGGTTCAAACGCGATTGTGATGAACCGTAACATCATGAAGATCGTCTGGAAATCAACCAGCGCGATCGAGCGCCGGAACGCTTACACCTTCATGATCCTTCTCCACGAGTATCTCCACACGCTTGGGTTCACAGACGACGCCCAGGTTCGGGAGCTCTCCAAGAAGATAACAGAAGAGTTCGTCGGAGACGGCCACGTAGCTGGTGAAATGGCGGTAAGCCCGTTGGACAAGTTCTTCCCGGAGATCAACCAATATTCCATGTTCCGCGACAACGGTCTATACGAGACAGTCCGCAAATTCGATTCGTCGAGCACCCCCTACATCGCATAAAACTCACAGGAATCCCTATATCACGAGGTCGTCGGCGCCCTCTTGGGGAAATCGCCATTCGCGGACTGCGAGTAGCAGCGGCCTTTGCAGTTCTAGCAGCGACCTACCTACTCGGCTACAATTTCATAGGACCGTCTCAGGTGCTCTACGTCCCCTTCTATGCGCTTCTTTCGCTTGCTCGAGTCGCCCTCGTCTATCTCATCGCGCTCGGAGTGGGCCTCCTCTTCGGCATCCTGGCCGCCACGAGCAAGACCGCCGAGCACGTCCTCGTGCCGTTGTTCGACATAGGGCAGAGCGTCCCCATCCTCGGCTACTTCCCGGTAGTCCTGACATTCCTGATCGTCATTTTTCCAGCGGGGGTGGGGAACGAGGTCGGGGCGCTCTTCCTGCTCTTCACCGCGATGGAGTGGGACATTTTTTTCGGGGTGGTCGGCGCGGTCAAGGGCATCCCCAGCTCCGTCGATGAGGCGGCGCGCGGCTATGGGTTCACCGGGACGAACTACCTCAGGTACGTGATATTACCCGCGGTGCTCCCCGCCTTGCTCTCCGCTTCTGTTCTCGCTTGGAACGACGGGTGGACCTTCGACGCCGCCTCGGAGTTCGTCCAGTTTGCTAACAGCGCCGGCATGCTCACCACCTATTCGGTGACCGGCCTGGGCTCATACATCCAGCTCGCCACCCAACAGGGCCACGTCAACGTCGGATGGTTCGGCGTCCTCGTAATGGGGGAGATCATATTCATCACCAACCAGCTCATCTGGCACCAGATCCAGAACAGGGTCGCGAAGCACAAACCCGTCTTCGCCTCCATGATTCGAGAGGATTTCCAGACGCCGCTCAGGCTGAGGAGCCGGATGAGGCGCATATTCGGCTTCCGTCTGAGGCAGATTGCTCAGATGACCCGGGTGAGCGCCCAGATCAGCACGAGGGTCTTAGCCGTGGTCTTCATCGTAACCCTCCTTGTCATCGGGTTCGTGGCCTTCGCGAACCTTCCAGGCGCCATAATAGGGTCGTTCGTCGCGTCCCTCACGTCGACGAGGGGGCAAGTACCCCTTGTTCCGCTCTACACCCTCTATACCCTGGGCCGACTGCTTATCGCCTACATAGCCTGCGTGGCCCTCTCTCTGTTCTGCGCGGTGCTGGCGGTGTCGAGGAAGAACTTCACCAGGTACTTCTACCCTCTCTACGACCTCGGCCGGTCTGTCCCGTATCTCGCTGTGTTCCTGCCCCTCTTCGTCACTTTGCACGGCTTCTTGCCTGCGGGCGTTGCGCAAGATATCGCCTCCTTCACGCTCCTTTTCCTCGCGATGGTCTGGTACCTGGTCTTCAACGTCGTCACCGCGGCGCGTGCTCTTCCGACAGAGCTGACCGAGGTGTCAGCCATCTTCGGCCTGCGGGGATGGATGCGCGTAAAGAATATCATCCTTCCCGGGGTGTTGCCTGCGTTTATCACCGGGTCGCTTCTGGCCTGGGGGGGAGGGTGGAACGTCGTGATCTACTCAGAATACATCCAGCTCGGTGGTCAGAGCACCCCCTACATATTGCCAGGCCTCGGTTACCTTCTGGACAACGCGGCCTACGTTCTCGGCGACATCACTCTGGTCGTATTCTTCCTTTTCATAATGTCAGGGATCGTCATCCTGCTCGAGAGGCTCGTCTGGCGCCGGCTCCTAAGGCGGGTCGAACGGTTCGGAGTTGAGTTCAATTGACGACCATGCTGAGCGTCAAGGACATCGTCAAGACCTTCAAGAACGGCTCGGAGGTGAAGGCGATCGACGACGTCAGCTTCGACGTGAACTACGACGAGTTCGTCTGCATAATCGGCCCTTCGGGGTGCGGAAAGTCGACGCTGCTCAGGATCATGGCCGGGCTCGAGACGGCCACATCCGGCCAGATACTCTTCAAGGGCGAGCCGATCACCAAGCCCTCGCCTAAAATCACCATGGTGTTCCAGACCTTCGGCCTCCTCCCGTGGAAGACCGCCATCGAGAACGTCGAACTCCCGATGGAGGTCGCAGGGATAAAGAAGGCAGAGGCGAAGCAGAGGGCGGACAGATATCTGAAGATGGTGGGCCTTGGGGCGTTCGAAGGCGCCTACCCGCACGACTGCTCGGGGGGGATGAGGCAGCGCATAGGCGTCGCAAGGGCCCTCGCCCTCGGGCCCGAGGTCTTGCTCCTGGACGAGCCGTTCTCGGCGCTAGACGAGCTCACCGCGAAGACGCTAAGGGTCCTACTCCTGAAGATCTGGAGTGACCCCTCTCTGCCCACCAACAATTTCGTCATGGTCACTCACAACGTGGAAGAGGCCGTGATGATGGCGGACCGGATAATAGTGCTGTCTCCGAGGCCGGGGAGGCTCGTCGGCGAGCTCAGGGTGCCGCTGCCCCGTCCTCGATTCGAGCACCTCCGCGACCCGCTCTTCTTCGAGACGGTCGACAAGCTGCTCGGGATGCTCTCATCCAATATCCAGGAGGAGCAGCTCTAGAGGCGCGGCGCGCGACTTTTGGGGCCGGCTCACATCGACGACTCGCCGACCGAAATGCGAGCTCAGTCAACGAAGTACCGTGCCGTCTCGTTGCATCACGATTTATATCCGTTCCCGGTTGAATGGTTCGTCGCAAGGCCATCTAATGAGAATGACCGCTGTGGAAAGATCGCAATTCTCAACGCTGCCCGGAGTCTGTCCGGCACCCCGACTCATCCCAGGGTTCACGGGCGACGAAGCCCTGTGGTCCTTTGAGGCGTCAAGGTCTTGAACAGGAACGGAATAATGACCGTCTCGCTGGTGCAGCTTTCCTCACAGATCGGGGACGTAGAGAGCAATGCGAAAGAGCACATCGAAATTCTTGACCGTCTGAAAGAGGAAAGGACCGACGTCGTGGCATTTCCGGAACTGTCGTTGACGGGTTACCTGCTCAAAGACGTGGCCTACGAAGTCCCATCGAGGTGCGAGAGTGCCCTCAAGACGATAGCGAGTTCGACAGGAAGGGGGCGCAGCCACGTCGTCGTTGGCTATGTGAGAAAAAAGAGGGCGGGAATTATCCAGAACGCCGCCGCCGTACTAAACAAAGGAAGGCTAGTCGGCTCTGTTCCCAAATTCTATCTGCCGACTTATGGGCTCTTCGAGGAGATGAGATACTTTACCCCGGGAGACCCGCGGCGCGACCTGCGGGTGTTCCGCGCGGGGAGGGTCAAGTTCGGGGTAATCATCTGCGAAGACGCTTGGCATGCCGAGCCGATCGAAGCGCTGGCCCGGATGGGAGCGGACGTCGTGTTCTGCATAGCCTCTTCGCCGGCGAGGGGTATCCACCAGGCGAATCCGAAGGGAGAGCTACCAATCGAGATGCAGTGGAAGAGTCTTCTGTCGGCGCATGCGCTGATGAACAACGTCTTCCTGGTCTTCGTGAATCGAGCGGGAGCAGAAGACGAAGAATACTTCTGGGGAGGCTCTATGGTCGCATCTCCGAGCGGAGAAATCATTGCCAGCGCGAAAAAGTACGAGAAGGACCTCCTCACGGTAGACCTGGACCTTTCCGTGGTCGAGCGCACCCGACGTCTGAGTTCTTTCAAGGACCACAAGGCGGCCTTCCACAAGGTCCTCGAGTCGCTTTGACCACGGACGTTGAAAGGCTCGTCCCTGAAGAGTTGCGCCTCGACGCCCGGGGTGTAACTAATTACCTCGTGATACGCCTGAGGAGGCACCTAGAGCAATACTCCCAGCGTCGCTCCGCCGTGATCGGCCTTAGCGGAGGCGTGGATTCCTCCGTGGTGGCTTGCCTGGCGGTCCGCGCGGTGGGCGCCGCAAGAGTCCATCTCTACTACCTCCCGAGCGATTCTACCTCGACCCAGGACGAGAGAGACGCGCACGCCGTGGTCGAGCTGCTGAAGGTCCCCGGGGAGAACTTCCAGGTCGTCGCCATCGACTCGTTGGCAGGCGAGTTCACCAAGAAAGCCGGGGTCGGCAGCAGGGATCGCCTCGTCGTCGGTAACATCAAGGCGAGGGTGCGCATGATACTCCTTCACGCGTACGCCCAGCGTGCCAGAGCCCTCGTGGTAGGGACTGGGGACAAGTCTGAACTCACTATCGGATATTTCACGAAGTTTGGCGACGGGGGTGTCGACGTCCTGCCACTAGGCGACCTGTTCAAGACCCAGGTCAGGCAAATCGCCGCTTACTTAGGACTCCCGGAGACGGTATACACAAAGCCGCCTTCGCCGGGGCTGTGGAAGGATCAGTCTGCGGAAGGAGAGCTGGGAATCGACTATTTTCTGCTCGATCGAATATTGTATCGGAGGTTTGATTTGTGGAAGGACGAAGCCGAAATAGCAAGAGATCTGAAGATATCGCGAGAGCAGGTCGACAGGATAGTAGGACTGGTGAAGAAGACCCAGCACAAGAGGTATCCTCCTGAGATCTTCCGGGTGAGCTTCAGGTCGCATGGTTCGGATTGGAGATATCCGCGGGAATGGCGGTGAAGGGCATACTGGACTGGACTGCTCGGGCGAGCTATTCCCAACTTGCAGGGGCGACCAGCAAGAAGATCATCTTCGGGCCTTTGCCCTCTCCGCCTTCCTCATCGTCCTGCCCAGAAAAGTGAGCGTGCTCCCCCGCTTGTTGAACTTGAAGAACCTATGGACGTCGCTCGGCCTGTCGATGTCGAAACCTACCCCCCTCGAGTAGTAGACCGCGACCTTGAGTCCGAGGGCGGTCGCCGTCGAGACGTGCTTTCGGAAGCTGTCGTCGTCGTAATGCAGTCCCATGCTCGCCCCTTTTGTGAGCAGGAGCATGTTCGTTCCGTCGAATGACTCCGACGGCGAGACGACGACGTCTGCTCCCTCTCGTGCCAACACAGGTCCCATCTTGACATCCTCCGCCATGAGGAGGGGCAGGTCGGCGGGGATGACGAGCCGTCTCTCATAGTC
The DNA here is from genome assembly GCA_027886925.1 of Nitrososphaerota archaeon. The sequence continues at coordinate 3,834 of JAPCJN010000036.1, read as the reverse complement.
CGAGGACGAATCGAGCCCTAAAAGGACTGCGCTGTTCACTCCGGCGTCTTTCGATTCGGGCAGTGCGTTCGCGCCGAACCTCTGAGCGAATTCGAGGAGTTGCCCGTTCGAGGAGACGACGAACGTATTCTTGACCATCCGAGCCTTGATGAGGGTCTGGAGAGTGTCCTCGAGCATGGCGACCTGAAGCTGCCTCCGCTGAGCCATGGTCAGAAGAGGTGCCAGCCTCCTCTTGGGGTCCTCTGCCTTGACCGGGATGATAACTGCCGTGGAGCCAGCCAGATCAGTTCAAGCCTCCATGGCGACCTTGGCCAGCTCGACCTCGTCACTTCGAGACTTCATCATTGTCGAGACGCAAACGCAAGAAATCCCCCTTTTCTCTATTTCCTTCGACTGAGCCCTGTCACCTTCGTCGATCACTAGGACGTCTATCAAGCCCTCGTAAAGCCTCGCGACCCCTTCTGATGTGGGCTTGTGGTTCTTGGCGACCATAAGCTTCGCGGCGGGCCCCGAGACCGCCCCCCGACCTATCATGGGTGAGATGGCGACCCTTCTGGCCTTGCTCCTGTCCAGCATGCCTCTCATGTCGCCGATGGCGACTATCGGCATGATGCTCGTGATCGGGTTTGCAGGAGGGATGATTATCCTCTCCGCGGCCTCTATGCTCGTCGCAACCTCGTCGGTCGCACGGGCTCGTTTCACTCCTTTGTAGCGGACCCCCTTCACGCTGAGGCCGCCCCGTTCCCTGACCCAGAACTCCTGCAGGTGGAGGTCCCCCCTCTCGGCCGTGAGTATCCGCGTCTCGACGTGCTGGTCAGACGCCGGGATAATCGGCCAGTCTACCACGCCGAGGCTCCTCGCGATCCTCATCGTCACCTCAGTCAAGCTCCTCCCTCTCCTCATCATCTCGGTCCTGAAAATGTGGGTAGCAAGGTCGAGGTCCCCCAGCTTGAACCAGGTGTCATCGCTCCCTAGCAACTTCAGCCGGTCCAGAGCCCTGAACGTGTCTCCTGCAAGGCCCCAGCCCTGTGCGATGTCTGCCAAACCCGCGAGGGTGTAGGTCACCGTGTCGATGTCAGGGCACACGTAGAGGCCGTGGAACCAGCCGTTGTCAGCGACGTTCGCGACGACGGTGAACTTCGCCAGCTTCTGCAGACCTCTAAGGAACTTCGAGGAGCCCGTTCCACCCGAGAGGGCTACGACTCTTATCAAGATCACCTGAAAAGGTCCAGGCTGCTCTCCCTGACCATGCTTTTCACGCCCGACTCGCTTTTCATGTATTTGACCCCCCTGACGAGGGCGACCGGGACCATAGACAGCTTGGTCATCACCAGCTCGGCAGCTGAGGCGACCTCGTCGACCACCGCCGGCGCGGTCACCTTGAGGACATATCCGTATGGGTCCCTCCTCCCGACGAGCGCCTGAAAAGGGGCGATGCCCGAGCATCCGATCGCCATGTCTGCCTGCCCTTCCCTCCACGGCCGCCCGAATGTGTCTGTGATTATCACCGCGAGCTTCTTCCCGGTGGCCTTCTCGAGCTTCTTCCTGATCTTCTTGGCGCTTCCGTCTGGGTCTTCGGGAAGCAAAGCGGCGTATCCTTCCTCAACGTTCGAGGTGTCGATCCCCGAATTCGCACAGACGAACCCATGATGTGTCTCGGTTATCAGGACGCCGTGGCCCTTCCTCACGATGCGCCTCGATTCGCGGAGGATCAACTCGACCACCCTTGGGTCCTTCCCCAGTTCCTTAGCCAATCGCTCCGCGGCGGCGGTGGGTAGCACTCCCCCAAGTTTGACGAGCCGTCCCTCGCTCTTCGACACGATCTTTTGAGCCACTACGAGGATGTCATTGTCTCTGAGCCCCCTACCGCTTTTCTTCAATGCGGCGAATATGACCTCGGTCAGGTCATCCCCCTTTTTGATGCGCCCGATTCCCTTGACCGGAGTAATCAGGATCTCCTTAGACTCTCTCAACTGGCCTCGAGGCCTCGCAGCCTCGCAGCGAGAGGGGTAGTTAATGAAATATTTCCAAAAAGAAATAACTATGGTTATAAGCGGGTGAGAGGCCTGGAAAAGAGGCAATATCCTTGGTGACAACAGACGAAGTCCTCGACGCGCTCCGGGGCGTTCAGGACCCAGAGCTTCACAAAGACGTCGTGACGCTTGGCATGATTGAGGGCCTCACCATTGAGGGGGGCGTAGTCTCATTCACGTTCAATCTAACGACTCCCGCCTGCCCGCTTCGGGCCGAGATAGAGGCCGACGTGAATGGCGCGCTGGCTAAGCTTCCAGGTGTCAAGGAAGTAAAGATGAAGATAAGCTCTCACATCCCGGCGACACGGATGGCCGAACAGTCCGAGCTGCTCAAGGGCGTCAAGAACATCATCGCCGTGGCTAGCGGCAAGGGTGGCGTGGGCAAGTCCACCGTTGCCGTGAACCTGTCGATAGCCCTGTCGTCAGCCGGGGCGAAAGTAGGGCTCCTCGACGCAGACATCTATGGGCCGACCGTTCCGGTCATGATGGGCGTCCGAGAGCGTCCCGGCGCGGTCAACAACATGATGGTGCCTCCCGCGGCTCACGGGGTAAAGGTGATATCGCTCGGCTTCTTTTACAAGGACGAGACCCCCCTGGTATGGAGAGGGCCGATGGTCGCCGGAGCGGTCAAGCAGCTCCTGACCCAGGTAGAGTGGGGAGACCTGGACTACCTGATAGTCGACCTTCCTCCAGGGACCGGGGACGCGAGCCTGACCCTGTCCCAGACCGTCCCGCTGGGCGGTGTCGTCATTGTCACGACCCCACAGGAGGCCTCCTTGAACATCGCGACAAAGGCGCTGGCGATGTTCAGGAAGCTGAACGTCCCTATCCTAGGGATAGTGGAAAACATGAGCTACTTCATTTGCCCCCACTGCGGCGAGAGGACGTACATCTTCGCAAAAGGAGGAGGGAAGAGGGCCGCAGCGGCGTTAGACGTGCAGTTCCTCGGCGAGATCCCGATCTATCCGCTCATCCGCGAACAATCGGACGCCGGAGTGCCGGTGGTCGCCGCGGCTCCCAGCTCCCCTGAGAGCGCCGCGTTCAAAGACATCGCCTACAAGGTGGCCGGCATGGTCAGCATCGTAGCTTACCAGAACTCCCAGTAGTCGACAGTCGACAAGATTTGGCAGAAGAACTCCTCGTCAAGGACGAGAAAAAGAAGAAAGGGAAAAAGAAGACGAGGGGCCCGTATCGCAAGGCGAGAGTCACTTCTCGGTAGGAAGTGGCCACGGAGGCTCGCTAGCCCCCAAAATGAACTTGTAATTCATATCAAAGAATGAATGGTTCATAGCCATTATATAGCATGTCGAGACCTCATAGGTTCCGGTTTGAAGAAGGGCTTCCGGTCGATAGCGTTAGGGATGGCTGTAGTCTTCCTCTTGATGTTCAGTTTCTCACCTTTCTTGCGAGCTTCCGCGGCATTCACGGCGCCGCCAACTCCATGGACCCAGTGCCCGGCGGTCGGGGCCGACACCAGCTGCGCTATCCTCATAGTCGTAAACTCAGACGGGTCGGTTAGCATCTATGCCGATTCAAGTCAAGGTCCCTTTGATGGGTCCGAAGATACCCTTGTCGGAGTGCAGGACAACTGCGCAACCTGCGGTGGAGTTACCAGCCTCGCTTTGAGCGCCAGTGTGTCACCGCCAATCTTTGGCTTCGAAGGAGATGGAGCATGTTCGGGTTTCTACACCCCTAACCCCCCTGCCGCGAGTTGCCCCGGCGGTGTCTACTCGTCCACTGACCCCAGTGACTACGAAGCAAAGGGTGTGACTCTCACCGTAACCAACTTGGTAACTGAGAA
>JAPCJN010000035.1:6710-15790 GCA_027886925.1 Nitrososphaerota archaeon | reverse complement strand
GGTTCTTCTCGTCGCTGTGGACAGCGTTGTAGGCCGCTCGCAGAAAAGAGAACATAGTGACGCCGGGCACTGCCACCGGGTACTGGAACGCCAGGAAAAGCCCCTTCTTTGCCCTCTTGTCGGGAGTCAAGCCGACGAGGCTCTCCCCGTCGATGAGGATGTCGCCCTTTGTCACCTTGTACTTCGGATGACCCAGGAGCGTGTTGGCGAGCGTGCTCTTTCCCGAGCCGTTTGGCCCCATTAGCGCGTGGATCTCGCCTTGGTTAATCGTAAGGTCGACTCCCTTTAGGATCTCCGTCCCTTCGACAGTGGCGTGCAAGTCCCGAATCTCCAGCCTCGACATATTATTTAGACTGAAAAGCTCGCCTTGGTTTCATTATTTAAGTCTATAACTTAGGTTATATCGTGCATCTCATGATTTTCAGCATATTTTCACGCTGATGATATTCCCTTGGGAATGTTTTGAGGGTAACATTCTAAATAACACCACCTGGCATTGACATCCATGGCAGACGGATACAAGGCGCCAGACATACCATCGGAGAAGGTGACGCCAGTCCTCGTAAGGGACGAACTCCTAAAGTGCTTCGAGAGCGCCAACAAAGAGTTCATGCACGTCCTCAACCAGCCCACTAATGACGAAGCGATAAAGGCCCAGGTGCGGCAGTTCGTCACCGGGACGTTCCAGAGCTGCGGGGCGAGTTTCGACCAGCCCACGAAGGACGGGATAGTCAGCGCAATAGGACAGTGCAAGGCCAACGCGGAGGCGATGATGGGCGAAAAGGGCGTCGGAATAATACGACATCATTACGACGAGATGATGAAGCTCGTCAACAAGCTCCCTGCGAACAAGTAGGCGACACCGCAGCGCAGCGGCTCACGCTCGGCGACCGAGCCGCGCGATTTTGAGGAACACTTATTATTCTTGAGGAGTCGCCGCGAGTCGTGGTAAAGCCCGTTTCAGGGCGCTCCGGCTCCCCGTCTATGAGGACGCGATGTTCCGTCGGGTCGAGACGAGGCGCGACGTCAAGTCCGAGCGGCTCCTAAGGAGCTGAAGCGGAATGGCAGCGACGACGATCGGCGATACGAGACCGCCCAAAAAACCCGAGAGCTTCATCAAGGTTTTCGGCGGCCTCGGGGCCATGAGCTTCCTCACCTACGTGGGGGAGTATTCGGCGTTCATCATCGTGCTGGTGTTCTTGTCGGACAAGTTAACGGTCTCGTTCGGGCTGGGGGCGTTCGGATACGCGTTCGTCGGGCTCATCTCTGGAGCCTTCCTCATCTCTTCTGGATTGGTCGCGATCTACATGGGGCACCTGTCCGACAAGTATGGGAGAAGGAAGATGATGATCATCGGATGCTTGTTGGGGGCCGCCGCTCTTCTGTCCCTCATCGTGGCCGACAACCTAACCCAGCTGGCACCTTTCGTTGTGGCGACGGCGATATCACTCACAGCGCTCGGGATGGCGCACGGCACCTACACCGCGAGCACCCTCGCATACGGCGGCGACCTTGCGGAGAAGCACACAGGCATGGGAAAGGCGTATGGCCTTGTCGACGGGGCCGAGTTCGCCGGGTACGCGTTCGGACCGGCGCTGGGGACTACTGTCGCGTTTCTCAGTAGCAGGACAGCAGTCTTCGAGATGGCCACGGTGATGCTCCTGATTTCAGGGGGCCTCGCGGTTGTGTTCATGCCGGAGATTCGGACGGCTACTCGGACAGTCGTGGAGGAGCACCACGAAGACGAGCATGCGGACGCATTCCATGAGATGGAAGAATCGCATATCGAGTTTCACACCCACAGCGCGAGCTGGGGGGACTACGTCAACGCATTCAGGACGCCCATAGTCGGCGTCGCTTTGCTGACCACGTTGGTAGGGGCGGTCGGTTTCTCAGCATTCTTCTCTTTCGTCCCGCTCTACGCCCATTCGCTCCAGAGCGTCGTGCCGTCGTTCGCGCTCTTCTATGGATATTTTGGCTCGATCATGGCCATCACGGGCGTGCTCTTCATGGTGCCCTTTGGGCACTTCGAGGACAGGACCAACAGACGAATGCCGTATCTCGTCGCTGGATTGATCGGAGGCGCTGCGTCGCTCGCACTTGTGTTCTTTACGGCGACCCTTCCTACGTTCATCATAGCCTCCGTGGCCTTCGGGCTCTCGGTTGGCATGGTCCGCGTCAGCCAGCTCGTGATTCTGGCGGAGGCGAGCCACCCCTCGAACCGTGCAGCGATAATGGGGACGAACCACGCGCTGGAACACGTAGGGTACGGGATTGCGTCCGTGTTGATAGGTACTCTAGTCGCGGCCTTTGGAAGCTTCGCTGGGGCCTTTAGGTTTCTCTCTCTCATCCTCATAGTCGCAGGGCTGGCTTTCCTCCTCTACGCGCGAAAAGCGAAGGTCAAGTAGCACCTTTCCCGGGCTAGAAAGATAGATGGATGGAAGAGTTAGCGAAGTTCGCAGCCGTCAGAGACAGAACTTGGAGATCTTCGTGGCAAGGGCTTCCAAGAACTCCCTATCAACGGATGAGTAAGCGTTGAGGATTTCGCCGTCAATGTCGATCTCCGCGACGACCTTGCCCTCGTGTGAGACCGGGACGACTATCTCAGATTTGGTGCTCGCGAAGCACTGCATGTAGCGAGGGTCCTTTGAGACGTCAGAGACTATCTCCGTCTTCCCTGATTTCGCGGCAAATCCGCAGATACCCTTGCCGAGCGGGATAATCGTGTGCGTCGTAGGTGCCGGACCGCTCCACGCGTCCAAGGCGAGGTCCTTGCCCTTCACGAGGTAGAGGCCAACCCAATTGTAGGTCGACTCCCGGTTCAGCAGCTGGACGACGCTCTTCCTCAGGGCAGAAGGTTGAGGTGACTGTGAAGCAAGCTCGTCCACCTTCGCAAGCAGTTCTTTGGCGCGCTCGCGGCTAAGTCGTGGTTGTGGCTGGGATTTCATCTGGTTTGACTTGCCTGAAAATGAACCTGTATAGGTTTGCCGCTAGCAGTGCCCCGAGGATCGGCCCTATCACATATATCCAGTAGTTGAGCATCGGCGTGCTGTCGAAGAGCAGCGAAACGACTGCCGGGCCGAAGCTCCTAGCGGGGTTGAGGGAGGCGCCCGAGATAGAGCCCACGGCCCAGATGCTCACCGTGATGGCGAGGCCTATGCTCATTGTCCCCCAGACGTTTCCGGAGGACGCGGAATCAGTGGAGCCCAGCACCACCATGGCCAATACCGCCGTACCGATTATCTCTGCAAGCACTGACGCGAATATCGGCGACGGGAGAGAGCCGTTCGGGAGGCTGCTGCCTAGGTCGACGCCGGGAGTGGACGCGGCGGCCATCCCGACCAAAGCGAGCTCCAGCAACGCCGCGACCGTGGCGCCTACGAACTGCGCCGCTATGTAGCCTGGGACTCGTTTCCGGGGAAACCTCCCGGCGGCGAGGAGGGCGACCGTCACGGCCGGGTTGAAATGACCCCCCGAGACGCTGCCGACAGAGGCGATCCCGATCATGAGAGCGACACCGAAAGCGAGCCCGATGAACCCCAGCCCGAGGGTCGGACCCAATGAGAACAGGCTCGCGTCGTTAGCGATGGTTATGGCCGTGCAGCCGATGAATGTTAGCAGGAAGGCGCCATAGGCTTCAGCAACCAACGCGCTAGAGAACGGGCGTTCCAAAGTTCGATTCCCCTCGAAAGTGATTTCGTTATTTAAAGTTCCGTGGGATCATGAGGTGTTGTCCGCTGCGGGGTTCGAAGAGGCCTCCGGCCTGCCCCACCGCCCGACCTTGGGAAGCTGTTTTGACCTGAACAGCGTCAGCCCGCCCTGGTATCGTCCGAGCTCGGCTTCTACGAATGCGATTTCCGACGTCAGCGTCTCGATTTGGCTCTTCTTCCCCTTTTTGGTCTTCAAGTCTTCGAGTTTCGCCCTCCTCTCATTCAACATGTCGCCTAGAAGCTGCTCGTATTCCGTGACCAAGGTGAGCTTCGTCCCTTCACTAAATCTATAAACCCATCGACCCTCAAAGGAGCAGACATGCGGGCAAGCCTTGTCGTCTCGGGCGGAATCATCGCCCTCACAGGCGTGGTGCTCTTCGTGACGCTGGCGGGCGATGCCTGGTTGGCCCTGACCGCGGGCGGCGTGGTGGTGCTGGTCTCGGGTTTTATCCTGCAAGATATCGAAGACCGAGTGGAGCCGCCCCCTGGCTATCGCTTCTGCCCCTTCTGCTCGACGCCTGTCCTGATCGGCTCCGAGAGGTGCGACCATTGCAACGGCCTCCAGCCTGAGGTGGCCGCCTCACCGGAGGCATCTTCGTCGTCGCCGCCACAGCCAAATCATTAATCCTGGTCGCCTGAACCCCTCTTCGAGGAGAGAGGATTTGAAGACGCGTACGAACAGCGCCGTTGTGACGGAGGAGATCTCTTTCTTCGGACACCAAATGGTCAGGGCTACGCATGGGAGGACTATCGAGATAACGACCGAAGGCCACCTCACGCCGAGCGGGGATTGCATCGTCGGGGTTCAAGCGGAGAAGGGCCTCGCGCAGCTCTCGGATGCGATGAAGGCGGCCCTGAGGTCCGACACCGCCGAGGTGACGATAACGTTGGTGACGCCGGGAGGTCAGTTCTCTTTCGTCGCGCACGGTAGCAGGGACCTCACGTTCGAGAGCGAGACCGACATTGTCATCAGGAGGAGCAGCTTCATCTGCGGGAGGACGCTCGCCGTTCAGGCTGGCGCGTCGGCGAACGAGATACCGCGAGACCTTGTGAGAACTTTGAAATCTCCGAAGGCGCCAGGGATGCTGAGGATAGACGTTCACGTTTGACCCCGTTCAAAGCCACGGCAAACACGATGCAGGCGCTCGTGAAGTATCATGGCCTCAAGGACTGGAAGCTCAGGATTCCGTACCATGACAGCATTTCGGTCAACACCACTTCCTTTGGAAGCGCTGTTGTGGTTCGGGAATCGAAAGGCGTGGCGGGAGAGCTGCTAGTCGAGGGGGCGAAGAACGAGGACGCGAGCGTCCGCATCGAGAATGTCTCGAAACGGCTCACGGGGAAGGCCTTCGGAGAACTTGGATTGATGCTCGACTCAGGGAACTTCCCGCACGTTGATGCCAAGGGCCTGGGCTTCTCGTCCTCCGCCGGTGCTGCATTGACCATGGCCATTTATCACGCGACGAGCAATGGAAAGAAGCCCGACTACACGGAGCTTTCGAGGGTTGCGCGCCTCTTCGCTGGCTCCGCCTCCAGGACGGTCGTCGGAGGATTCTCGAGGCTCTACGCGGGAAATGATTACGAGGACACCTACGCGGAGAAGTTCGCCGACGAGAAGGACCTGCCTCTAAGGATGGTCATAGTGCCACTGGCGTCGTCAGTGCACACCGAGGATGCCCACCGCGAGGTCGAGAGTTCGCCGTTCTTCAAATCGCGCATCGAGTCCGCTGCAAAGAGATGCGACGAGGTCGAGCGCGCGATAAAGGAAGGTGACCTCGATAAGCTCGGAGAGCTGGTCGAGCAGGATACCCTCGAGCTTCACAGCATCACGATGACGGGCAAGAACAGGATGATAATCATGAGCCCCGACACGATAAGGGTAATCACCAAGGTCAGGGAGCTCAGGTCGAACAGCGTCCAGGCCTATTTTTCGATGCAGACCGGCCCTTCGGTGTTCATCAACACCAGCGAGGACGACGAAGAGAAGGTCAGGAGGGCGATCTCGCACATGGGGTACAAGACCGTTCTCTCCGGCGTCGGCCGCGAGGCCAGGGTCGGTCGTGCGTGAGGGCGGCAGCAGCGATTAATTACCAATCGATAATCTGTGACAGGACGGGCGATATGCCAGGAAAACCCAAGATGACAGTCAGCGAGTATCTCAAACAGCTCAAGGAGACCAAGAAAGGGAAACCGCCCCAGATAAGGGATGCCCTGGACATCTACATCGAGCTCTGGGAGAAGGTCGTAGAGAGAAAGATCATCTCGGACGACGAGGAGATCGAGGCCGCGCTCTCGAAAATAGACAAGGCAGGCGGCCTCTACCAGGCCTCGGGCTAGCAAAGAAGTCGAGATTGCTTGTCAATGTGTGACCTCTCCACCGTCCAGGACCATCCCCTGCCCGGTCATGTAGCTCGACTCGTCGCTGGCTAGGAACACGGCGAGGTTCGCTACGTCCTCTGGCTCACCGAATCGTCTCATCGGTATGGACGAGCGCAGCGCCTCGACCTCTGACTCGGGGAACCACTCTAGCCATCCGGTCTTTATCGAGCCTAGGATCATGCAGTTAACGCGGATCTTTGGCGCGAGCGACTTGGCAAGCATCTTCGTCATGGTGAGGACGGCACCTTTTCCGCAAGCGTAGACCAGTCCTTGGACGTCTCCCGCGAGGACCGGTGTAGAGGAGACATTAACGATGGCCCCGCCTTTTGGCATCATCCCGATGGCGTTCTGAGCGCAATCGAAGGCCCCGAAGACGTCGACGGAGAAGACGCGCAGCCACATCTCCCTGTTAATGTCCTCGATCTTCGAGTTCCAGATCTTCCCATCTGCGAGGCCTGCGTTGTTGACCAGGACGTCCACCCTGCCGAAATCCCGCTTCACCCGGCTGAAGAAAGCCTTGGTCTCCTCAGGGACCGAGATGTCCGCCTTCACCGCCAACGATTCGCGTCCCATCTTCTTGATGTCGTCGACGACCTTCTTCGCTTCGGCGTCGGACTTGCGATAGTGGACGACGACGTCTGCCCCCTCCGCGGCGAAGGCCTTCGCGATGGCGGCTCCGTTGCCTGTGCTCGACCCGGTCACGACGGCGACCTTACCTTTGAGTCTCAACATCCTCGAGGTCGCCTCATGATTCCGTTGCTAGAGCCCCTTCGCAGAAGGAGAGAACGCCCAGAGGTCCGACTTCGCGACGCCGGGATGGCCGTCGGCCTAAGGGTCGCCGACATAGGCGCGGGATACGGATACTACGCGATCCCCGCTTTGGAGATCGTGGGGGCGGAGGGCTTCGTCTATGCCGTCGAGCCCAACCCGAATAGAGCGAGAGAGATCTCAAAGAGGGTCCAGAAGCTGGGTGCGCACAACCTCAAGGTTTTGGAGGCGACTGCAGAGGATCTGGACGAGATCCCTCCGGGCGACGTCGATGTCGCGATTGCGATGTCCTCGTTCCATCACTTCGAGGACCGGCGAAAAGCTCTCCAAGCTCTGAGGAGGATCATCAGGCCCGGAGGCACCATCTACATCAGGGACATGAAAGCCGGGCGGATATTCAAGCACGGGAGCGACGGTCAAGATTTTCGCGGTGTCGTCTCAAGCGAGTTCCGAGACGCCACATTCGACGAGGACTCCGGGCACATTACAGCGAGGATCAGGGTCTAGGTGCCCTGTCTCTCGCCGTGCCGCCGACCGAATAGGTCTCCAGGAATTCGAGGTTGAAGAGAGAAGCGGCCGCTGAGTTCCTCACGAGTTCGTCGGGGTCTAGAAGCGCCGCCTCTAGCGTCCTCTTTGCGGACTTGCTCCCTATAGAACCAAGGGCGGCGGCGGACTCGTGGCGGACGATCGGGTCTTTGTCTTTCATGACTGCCGCCTCAAGGGCCGGCACACCCGAGGAGAGGCCCATCTGGCCCATCGTGAACGCGGCCTCGTGGCGGACGAGGGGGTCAGGGTCGTGTAGGACCACGTCGGAAAGTGCCGGGATAGCGGCCTCGCCTCCAAGCTCGGCGAGGATCGTGACTGCGTGCACCCTAAGCACCAGGCTCGGTTCCTTCTCGATTACCTCGATGAAGAAGCTTTCGTTCTTCTTCTGAAACTCCTCTTCCATGCGCCTCATCACCTCGAGGCAATGGTCCTTGTCGTCGACGACGACGGTGGTGTAGTTCATATTTCTGCCAACCCCCTGAAACCGAATCTAATAACCGGAGCGAATCCCTTAGAAAAGGGTCAGGGCCGCGGCGAGTGCACCTAGCTCCGCGTCGCCCTCGGAGTCAGCGCCCACCACGATCACCACGTCGCCCTCCTCAGGTTTGGCAGCCCTGACCGCTGACCATAGCTCTCGGGGTCCGTCCTTCTCGCAATCAGTCCCCTCGCCTGGAAGGGCGAAGTGTCCTGAAGTGAACACAGCCGTGAAGGCACCGTTTGCGCCGATCCTGACGGCCGCATCCCTCTGCTCTATTCCCTTCCTCACATTCCGTGCCGCTCCCCTAATCAAGACGGCGTAGCACTCGCGGCCGATACCCAGCGACTTTGCATTCACGACTGAGGACCAAGGGATTTTTTCCTTTAGCTTCTGAAACTCGTTGTCCCCCCTCTTGCTCAGCTTACACCCCTCGGGCTCGATGACGATGAGCTCTTTCTCCTTCATCCGTTTGATGAGCGTCCTTACCTCTCCCTGCCCGAGTCCCACGAGGTTCCCGAGCTTGCCTCTGCCGACCGCTCCTCCCGCGCCGATTGCGAGTATCGCCCTCAAGACGTGGACTTCGGAGAAGACCGCCCGGGGACCCCTATACTCTGAAGAGAGGACTTCGCGCAGGAGTGGCAGGGGCATTGGTCGATGAGTCCTCTGCGGGTCAGTCGTATTTCTCCTTTTTAGGAGCGGTCCAGTGCGCAACGACGTTACGGCGCGCCTGTGGGACGACGCATCTCTGGCTAGCGGTTAACCTGAGGGCATTGAGACCCTGATGTGGTCATTGTCCGTCTTGGTCTGAGTCTGGCACGCCCGCTGTCAATGTGGTCGTTATCGTTGTGGTACTACCGACCGTGACGATCGATGACGTTGTAACTGTGGTAGTTGCAGTCGACGTAGCGGTGCTAGCCGCGCCCGTTGTAACTGTGGTAGTTGCAGTCGACGTAGCGGTGCTAGCCGCGCCCGTTGTAACTGTGGTAGTTGATACGCCCCCGTTCGGCACGATCGCAGTTGAAGTCGTCACCACCGTGGTGGTGCTCCCTGGACCTGTGCTAGCCCCGCTAGTCCCGACGAAGTAGCCCACAAGTCCAATCACGACAGCAACAGCGATTATTATTCCCACCGCGGCTCCTGAGGCAATCCCGCTCCTTTTTTGCCTGAAACTTTGGTATTTGTTGTTCAAAGCTCTACAC
>JAPCJN010000035.1:4480-6700 GCA_027886925.1 Nitrososphaerota archaeon | reverse complement strand
TCTGGGCCGTTCGGAGCTTTCCTTCGGGCAGAGTGACGGTCGTCGTCGCCGTCGTTGACGCAACCGGCGCAGCTTATCACCGTAGACGATGTGCTTGTCACTACCGCGCTCGTCGTCGTGGTTACGGTCGAGGTCGCCGATGAAGTTGTGGTCACCGTCGTTGCACCTGTGTTGGTTGCAGTCACGGAAGTAGTTGTGGTCACCGTCGTTGCACCTGTGTTGGTTGCAGTCACGGTCGATACGCTAGCGGCGCCGCCCAAAGTCGTGGTAGCGGTGCTCGTCGTCGTCACGACCGAGGCGGGAGAACCGCTGCCTTGACCAGCAAAGTATCCAATTATCCCTACAACTATAGCTACTACGACGACTGCCCCAACCAAGGCGGTTGTGGCGACAGCCCTTCTTTTCGTCTGTATTTTCACAACTGACCTCCAATTTTTGGCATATTTAAGCCCGATTGAAGATTCTTCCAGAATGACTTGCTCATCGTAGGCGCCTCATGAATATAGCGTGCGCGATGGCACAGAGGGGGCGACGCGGTCGCAAGAGAAGCCACGCTATGCCAGGTCGGAAATGAAGGTGATGGAGCGGCGCTCCTGACCTCAAGGAGCGTCAAATTGGGCCATCTTCGGATTTTCACGCCTTGAACAATTTGCTCGCGACTGCTCACAAGGGATGGTTCTAGTACAACCCGTCCTGCTCATCAGAGAGATGCACACATTCGACACATGTGCCTACACCAAGTCCATGACCTTGAACGCGAGGAACATCATTAAGACCGTTATGACCAACCAACCAAAAAGCGATAATCCCATGAGGATCATCGCCGTGTGAATGCCAGTTGTCGGACCGCCAAAGTAGTTCTTGAGGATTTCGACTGTTGGCCCAAGCTGCGGGCCGTAAGCATTCATCGACATCTCAGAGATGAGAGCCGCACTCTCAATGGGGTTAATCAGCGCAGCCACGACTTCTGCAAAAGGCCCGTTGGGCAAGGTCACGATCAGCCCGAAGGATTCACCAAAGTCTGAGAGGATGATTAGGAGGAACCAAGTGAAAATCGCTATGCTCAGCGCGGTCGCCTTCCTCCTGCTTAGAGCAGAAATCGTGATCGCCAGGCTCAACATGATCGCGTTGAGCAACAAAGCGAGCCCTGCCTCGAAGCCAAGGTCGCGAAGTATCTGACCGTTCGCGTTGAATGCTACCACAAGACCTGCAAAGGCGAAGCCACCCAAGAGCACGAGCGACGTGGCCAACAGCATCCCGAGGTAACGGCCAAGCAGGAACTGAAACCGGGTCAGCCGAGTGGAAAAGAGGTACTGGAGAGTCCCCGCTTCTTTCTCCTCGACTATGCTCAATGCTCCCACCGGCAGGGAGAGTAAAGGAAGAAATGGATAGGAGACACTGCCAAGGTAGACGACGTAACTATTCAAGGAGGAGGGGGGAAGGAGGCCGTCTACGGCCAGGATAAGAAACGGGATATTGACAAGGACCAGAAAGTAAACGATTGTGAAGATGATCAACCATTTGGCTCGTATCGCCTCTTTGAAGGAAAGATTCGCGAACGCCGCTACCGTCCTTAAGCTCGCTCTCAATTCTTGTTTTCTCTCGTCGCCGTGCCTGTTGGCGTCAGTGACGCCGATGTCCGTTGTAGAAGCTTGCCGTAGGACGATTCTATTTTTGACGGGTCCATTGAGACATCCTCGATGAGTCCGCTGTTTTCATCCGCGAGCAGAACCCTGAGCAATGTCAACTTGGAACTCGAAGGGACTGAGACGACCATAAGCTTGCTTCTTTTGTCTACCACTTTGGCGATGGCCCCTCGTTCCACAAGTTCGATTACCTTTTCCTCCATCCCTTCCTTTGGCCTGACGTATAACGTCTCATCGGCGTTTATCCTGGCCATCAGTTCAGTCGGGGTCCCCGTCGCTATCACCCTCCCCCTGTTCAAAACGACGACCCGGTCAGCAAGATCGCCTAGGCCGGTGAGATGCGTTGCAATTAGAAGGGTAGTACCGCGGACAGCCAGCGACCTGACAAACTCAATGAACCCGAGCTGCCCTCTGAGATCGATGTTTGCGAGCGGCTCATCGAAGATCAGGAAGGGAGGATCGGTCAATAGCGCCATGGCGAGCGCAAGTCTTTGCCTCATTCCGCCCGAGAGTGACCCTACACTTTTCTCCCTCACTCTGCCAAGTCTCACCATCTCCAGCTTCTGGCTCGCAG
>JAPCJN010000035.1:0-4470 GCA_027886925.1 Nitrososphaerota archaeon | reverse complement strand
AGTCTCGTTACTGACTCCCTTGATTGTGGCAATCAACCTGGCCTCTTGCTCAACGGTCAGCTTGTCATAGAATGCCGCATATTGCGGCACATATGCAATCCTTTCGCGAGCCTTCGGCCCTTCTCTTGAGACATCGAAGCCATCCACCTTGATGGTGCCCCTGAACTTGTGGAGCCCTACGATGGTCTTGATCATGGTGCTCTTGCCTGCGCCGTTTGGCCCCAAAAGGAGGGCTTTGCTCCCGGCGGGAACGCTGAAGGAAACATCTCTCAGGGCGTATGAACGGCCATAGGCTTTCCAGACATTAGAGACCTCTAGCAAGGGATGGACATCCTCCACCTCTCGGTGAAACTTCCATCGCCTGCTCTCATCAGCAAGAGTAAGACCGCACCAAAATCAAAAATCTCGGAACGCAGATCATAAAGTTCTGCATTAAGGTCTGTCACCCCGATTGTAAGCTCTACAACTTCGTCCTGTCCGAGGCCGGCATCTTCGAAGATTGGGCGAGGATGTATTGCGTTCATCTTCACCACCATAGCTCTGCCTCCTCCAGATCGTCGGCCTCCTCTTCCTGCTTGTCACGATTTTTCGCTTTTCTTCTGACCACGAGGAAAGCGCTGATCAAGATTACGATTATTGGAATCGACACGTAAAGCAAGGTGTTCAATCCAAGATTGGAAGAATCGCTTCCACCTGAGCCCCCTATTGCTATGACTGGAATGTCTGATCTAGACGACAAGGCCGAAAGTGGGATGGTACCGCAGGTGATCGACGCGCCGCTCGAGACACTCGTCGGACTCGCCCAGATGCCATTCGAATAGTACATCATTCCAGTAGCCCCAGTGGCCCGTCCCGCCTGCGTTTGCTGCTTCTGGTCTATGCAGACCGTCGCGGTCCCGTTGCCTATCCCCGAGATGGCCAAACCATAAAATGTGACCGGCGAAGATGCCGCTATCGCCCCCTGTCTAGTTGTAGCAAAATAAGCCGGCCCTTGCGACCCAAAATAGGACGAGTAGACATTCACTGTCGAGGCGGAGGCAACTCCGATCATGTCCGTCTCGATTCCTGTGGCTGATGCCTGATTCGCAATCAGATGGCACACGGCCTGAAATGCAATCCGATAGCAGGCGTTTCCATTCGAAGCGGATACGTTCGTCCCCGTCTCGTCGGTAGTTGTTGGGACGTCAACGTTGACTCCAATCGTTGCCACGGCGGCACCGCTGAACCCGAGCACTCTGTTGTTCAGCTGATCGGCGACCCAGAGGTCGCCCCACATGTCGAAGGCTATCCCGAGCGGGTTACTGAAATGTGCCTGGGCCAATCCGGTGGAATTGTCGGTGAACTCATTTTGGCCAGCCGGGTGGCCGATCACGGTTGAAGCGTTCATGCCATTCGTGAAAGGGGTCATGAATTCAAGCACCCTGTTGTCAGCTCGATCGGAGACCCAGAGATTGCCTGAAGGATCGAACGCCAGGCTGAAGGGCGCAACGAAACCGCTCCTATTGCCTGCCGCCACTGCAGATGTGAATTCGCCAACTCCTGCATGTTGTCCTATCTCAAGGATAGCCGAAGGGTCGTTGCTCCCAAGAGAGACCGCGGCAAATTCTAAGACCCGATTGAATAACTGATCAGCCACCCAGAGATTGCCCATGGAATCGAACGTTATCCCGTTGGGGCCGAAGAGGCTGTCTGTGGAGGGAGAAACCAATGTCGAAGGACCAGTAGTCAAGTTTACTTGTCCGATGACCGTCGATGCGTTCATTCCATTCGAGAAGGGCGGCTTGAACTCCAGGACGCGATCGTTGCCCGCGTCCGACAGCCAAAGGTTCCCCGAAGAGTCCAATTTGACATCCAACGGAGAATGGAACCGATTTGGCCCTGCCGAAGGCGAGTTGCTCGTGAACTCATGGGATCCTGATGGCTGCCCGAGTTCGAGGGATGCGTTCATGCCGTTCTCGAATGGCGCCTTGAACTCGAGAATTCTGTTATTGTTAACATCGGCGACCCAGAGATTGCCAGAGGAGTCGAATGTCAGACCAGTGGGCGCAAAGAATCTGCTCTGTGTCGTGGCGGCTATGCTTGATGTAAAGCTAGGCTGCCCCAACTCAAGAGACGCAGACTCGCCGTCAGTCAACGGAGACTTGAACTCCAGGATGCGATTATTGTTCTCGTCAGCCACCCAGAGGTCCCCTGAGTGGTCAAAAGCGACACGATAGGGGCGGAAAAGGTGGTTCGGTGTCGCAGCTTGCGTTGATGAAACGAAGTTTGGCTGACCAATGACGATCGAAGCAAATTGCCCAGCATTCTGAAATCCGTAAGCAGCAGACGGTGCTATCGCGAGCATAGGTGATGTCAGAAATAGTAAGGTCAGGGTCACAGCGGAGAAGGAGATCATCCTCTTCTTGGGCGTTAACGACACCCTCAATTCCATTCTTCCAGGCCTCCATCTTCTTCATCTTCGCTCTCTAGCCCACTTTCATCGATCGGGTATCCTTTCCTTCTTCTCCTGGATACTACGGCCAAGACCGCCATCAGTGTAATTCCTCCCACCAAGACCAGCATCACGATAGTCTGGAAGTCGGAGATCGACCTTGAATTGGAAGAAAGACCTGCGCCTACCCCCTCCCCCCCGATTGCTATGACTGCTGCTTCTCCCGCGGAGAGAGCCGAAAGCGGGACGGCACCGCAAATAGCCGATGCACTCTTTGAAACACCTTGGGAGGTGGCCCAAGAGCCACCCGAGAAGTACAACATTTCGGCGGTGGAAGAGCGCGCTGCCCCTGCGTCCTGGTTGACGCAGATTGTCGCAGTGCCGTTGTCGATTCCGGAAACTGACACAGTATAGAAAATCATGGTTGCCGGTGTCGGTGATGTCTGAAGCGGTATGCTTCCTGCATAAGCGGGGGCTTGAGAGCCAAGGTAGGAGGAATAGACGTTGATCGTCGAGGCAGAAGCAACACCCGCAATGTATGCCCTAACACCGGTGACCGAGGTCTGGTCGCTTACTATGTAGCAAGTGGCTTCGCGTCCGACCTGGTGACAACTTCCCCCCGTCTGCGAGACATTTGCGCCAACGTCTTTCGTCGCGTCAAGAACATTCGTTGTCGTCGCATCAGTCATCAGAGCAGCTGAGTCGAACTCGAGAGCGCGATTGTTGAGCTGATCATCAACCCAGAGGTTCCCCGACGGGTCGAATGCGATGCCGAGCGGATTGTTGAATCCGGTCTGGTTTGTGGCTGGCACGCTATTAGTAAAAGCCGTGGCCAAACTTGATTGTCCTAACTCGACTGAGGCAGACTCTCCATCCATGAACGGAGGTTTGAACTCCAATACCCTATTGTCCCTGCGGTCTGACACCCATAGATTACCGGGTCCGTCGAACGCGATCCCAAACGGCCCAACAAAGCTGCTCGACGTGGCCTCCGCCGTATTGTTAGTGAACTCGTAACTTCCAGCCGGCTGCCCTATCTCTAGGGATGCAGGGGGACCGTTGCTGTTGAGAGATGAGCTCGCGAACTCCAAGACCCGGTTGTGTTCCTCGTCGACAACCCATAGATTCCCCTTTGAATCTAAGGCGATACCCTGAGGACCCCACAGACTAGATTGGGTAGCCGCGATGGTGTTTGCCGGGGAGTCTAGGCGGGGTTGCCCGACGACCAGCGAGGCATTCATGCCATTGGTGAACGGAGGCTTGAACTCAAGAACGCGGTTGTTGGAGCGATCGGTCAACCAGAGGTCGCCGGAGGAATCGAAGATTAGGTTCACAGGATTGGTAAATCCATTCGAAAGGTGCGGGTTCGTCGTTTGATTTTGAATTATCACAACTGCGTTGTTAGATGTGAACTCTTGATTTCCAGCCTGCTGCCCTAGCTCCAGCGACGCGTTCATGCCGTCGGTGAAGGGCGGTCTGAACTGCAAGACTCGGTTGTTCCCACGGTCGGCGACCCATAGATTCCCTGAGGAGTCGAACGCAGCATCGGCAGGGAAAGTTAACCCTGACCGCGTCGTCGACGGTGTGAGTGACGAGAAATCGGGCTGCCCGATGACTAGAGACGCATTCATCCCATCAGTGAATGGCGGCCTGAACTCGAGGACCCTGCTGTTGTACTCTTCAACCACCCAGAGGTCCCCAGAGGAGTCGAAAGTTAACCCGAAGGGATGGCTGATACGATCCTGCCGAGTCAGACCGACAGACGAGGTGAAATTCGCCTGGCCGATGACGGTGGATGCGAACTGGCCCGCGGTCTGGAAAGCGTGCGCGGGCGGCGCGCGCGGTGCAAGTATGGCAACAAAGCCAAACGCTAGGAGAGACAACAAGATCGCAATGCCGCATGACCTCGACCTGGTCGCACCCCTCCTAGCTCGACGGCGGAAGGGGAACTCACGAGAGCTGCAGAAGCGGTAAGTCAAGGAGGACACCCTCGTCTTGTTGGCGACCTGGCTGAGGGCCAGATTTCATCCTTTCGGGAG
>JAPCJN010000153.1 GCA_027886925.1 Nitrososphaerota archaeon | reverse complement strand
GATCGATTCTATCGCGCCAACGAGAGGGATGGGCGGCGAAAGCATGGTGACGGAACGAGTCGTCAGCCAGATACTGACAGAGCTCGACGGAATACAGGCGCTTCAGGGTGTCGTCGTGCTGGCTGCAACCAACAGGATTGACATGATCGACCCAGCGCTTTTGAGAGCAGGGCGTTTCGACAAGATAATCAGCATCCCTCTCCCCGACGACGACGCGAGGAAACAGGTCCTGCAGATACACCTGAAGGGGAAGCCAATCTCAAAGGAGGTGGAGGTCGGGCAGCTCGTCGAGATGACCGGGGGATTCAACGGAGCTGACCTGGTCTCACTCGTGAACACGGCAGTCTCCATAGTCCTTCAGGCCTACGTCGCCAAGTATCCAAGGCCCGAAGACGCGAAGAAGCACCTGACTGAAGCAATCGTCACCTATGAGCACTTCCAGGAGGCAGCGAAGAAAGTCAGGTCTTCCAGGGAGAGCAACCCGACGAAGAATGTCGCGGTGCCTTACTACAGGTAAGGCAGCAGCGGTGCGTGGCAGAGTCGATTCATTGTAGCAAGTGTGGAAAAAAGGCGGAAGGCTGCCCACGTTGCATATAAGGCATAGCGGAGTTCTCTCGACTTGAAGGGCATCGCTCACAGCCCTAGCGTTACAAAGACACCCAAGAAAGATCCCTTTTTCGATTGACCATCGACCCTTTCATGGAGCGAAGGCGATTCATCTGAGTTGGTCGGGCAACTAATGGCGAACACCTAAGTATCCAGTCAAGAAGCGACGCCCGAAGAATAGTGCAAAAGTACGCCCGAATCAAGCTGACCAGTCCCGACCTTGAGCAGCTAGAAAGGCTTGCTTGGGAGATTAAAGAGATTGCGGAGAAGACCGGGGTCAAGAGCGTGGGTCCGCAACCTCTTCCAACGAAGAGACTGAAGATAACCACGAGGAAAGCCCCTACGGGTGAGGGGACACATACATTCGACCACTGGCAGCTCAGGATTCACAGAAGGATCATCGACATCGAGCCGAACGACAGGGCGATGAGGCAGATAACGAAGCTTACGATTCCCGAGGACGTCAAGATAGAGATCACTCTGACGAGCTAGAGCGCCTTACATCCTTTTCAGCCCAGCGTCGTCAATTCAAGCTCGTGATCGCGGTGTAATGAATCGGATTCGACTTCTCGGTGGGCGGGTAGATTAGGCGCGTGTAGGTTGCCACATCAATGACTTGTTATTCTTGCAAAACTGCTTTGTCACTACATTCTAAAGGGGACAGAAAGGTCTGGGCCGGAAGAGATTCGAACCCTTGTACGCCAGACGGTAACTTCACAATTGGCTCAAATCCATCCGTTTTAGTCGTAAATAGCTCAAATTATGCTCAAAAGTTGTGGACCGGGGGGACTCATCTGATTAATCAGGTGAGTCTTCGGCCTTCGATACCTAAACTCCCACTCGATATTGCATTACAAAACCGGTGGCAAAAGAGAGCGCCAGTAGAAAATCGGGTTCAACATGACTTCGATGCAGATGTTGACGAAGTTCGAGTGTTCAATTGTAGGCCTTATTCTTCGCCTCTAACTTTATCCATCTTGAGAGATTTCCCATAAATAGAGAATTTGTATTTAAGCTGTCGAACCGGTGGTAGAGGCATTAGTGGGAAATGAACGACAGAGAACTGACGCTCTATCTCTCGGAAATAGAAGAGCAGTGTAGATTTGCAACCATCGCTTGGAAGGAAATCGAGACAAACAACCCTGATACCCCGGTGGTATTCCATACAGGCCCTGCTAGTCGCAGTCGCGAACGTCTCAAGACTCCTGTGGACTGATAAGAGGGGCAATGCCGAGCGAGGTAGAGAACTGAGAAAGAGACTCTCAATCGGAGACAACCATCCCTTCAAGTCTAGACATGAGAAACGCGTTCGAGCACTCAGACCAGAGACTGGACTCGTGGATCGCCTCGGCAGAACGAGGCTTTCCTCGACCTCAGACTCGAGTGACAGAAAGCCAACCGAGGTCGTGGCTGTGACGACTCATCCTGACCACGGCAAAACGGATTCTCGGCCCTTGATCACGGCCTATTCGGATCATATCTGTCCTTTCTGTTTTATCAGCAGCTTCTCCGTGCGGAAACTTCAGAAAGAGTTTGACATCACCGTGGACTGGAAGATGATATCATTCATCCAGATATTCCTCTGGGCGGAATAAGTAGACGTGAGCTTGAGGAAGAAGACGAAGGAGCCTCTACGAGAACCTGGTCCAACATCCAGAGACTCGCCAAGAACGTAGGAGTCACGATAAGGCGACCACCTTTCATTGCCAGTTCAAGACTCGCTACCATAGCCACCGAATACGCAAGGCAGAACGGAAATTCGATATTTTTCATGAGGCGGTATATCTGGCTTATTTTCATGACGGAAAGAACATCGGCATGATGGATGACCTAGTCGGTGTGACTGAAAAGTAGGTCTAGACAGCACAGATTTGAAAGCGTTCACACGATCAAAAAGCTGGGAACCTGAGTTGGAGAGAAATCGGAGATGCGCGCTTAGAGATAACATTTCGGGTGTGCCTACGTTTATTATTGGTCGCACAGTCCTCGTCGGAGTTCAATCCCTCGATAATCTTAGACACGCCTTCATCGAAGAGTTCGGGCGAGTGTGAAGTTGACTGTGGCTCCATATGAGGTCACTCGCTAAAGATGCCTGGCTTCACCGAGGCGGGTTTACATAGTCCAGACTAACTATCCTTAACTTGAATGCACACGATTCACGAGAGGACCGCAGCAAAGGTTCTCAACAGGTGAGCTGCAACGTCGCACTTGCTCGAGCCCCTATTATCATACACACCCTACGTCGCCTTCGCCGCGCGCGTGATGTTCGGCGCGACCCTCATAATCCACGGGAGACCGAAGCTCAACAAGGAACGGAGGGCGAAGACGATTGCAAACTTCCGTGCCCAGGGCGTCCCGCCGACCGCAGTCATCCTTGGAGTAGTCTTGGAGTTCTTCGGAGGCCTCTTCCTCGTCCTAGGGCTGATTGTCCCTGTCGTTGCCGCCTTCGAGGCGACTTACTTCCTCAGCATCGTGGTGACCAAGAGGACTAAGGAGAATGCGAAGTTCGTAGCTTTCGGGAAACCAAACTACGAGCTCGAGGCCTTCTTCGTCCTGATTTCGCTGGTCCTGGCGGTACTGGGAGCGGGAGCCCTCTCGATTGACGGGCTCATTGGGCTCTAGTTCGTAGAATGTCTCCCGCAGCCTGGCTCGATTCCTTTGGGTATTGGGCGTTCCGCACCCGAGCAAACCAAAAGCCATGCGTAATATAGACCCGCATCGATAATGGAAGTGGACCGGGGGGT
>JAPCJN010000034.1:10126-16149 GCA_027886925.1 Nitrososphaerota archaeon | reverse complement strand
GCAGAAAGGCTGAGACCAACTTCATCTTCACGTTGGCGAGTTCGGCTCGCCAGAACATCGCCGACGGCTATTATCACGGGGCCAAAGTCCCGCATCAGGGCCTCCCAGGGAGAAGGAGCCTCAAGGAGTCGATACTCCGTTCAAAGCTGACGCCGGTCATCGCGGAAATCAAGTTCACGTCCCCTGCCGAGGGGAGGCTGAGGCCCACCGGAGACGTGGCGGCCATCGCCGAGGCGTATCAGCGGGGAGGAGTCTCAGGGATCTCGGTCCTCACGGAGCCGAGGCACTTCGAAGGGGACATACGCTATCTCCCCATCGTGAAGAAAGCGGTCGACGTCCCCGTCCTGATGAAGGACATCATCGTCGACCCGCTCCAGATCGACGCGGGCGCCGACATGGGGGCTGATGCTGTCCTCTTGATCGCTGGCATATTCATCAACAAGCTCGCGAACGCGAGCTTGGACGAGATGCTCGCCCGTGCCCATGCCCTTGGGCTGGAGGTGCTCCTGGAGGCGCACACCGAAGAGGAATACAAGTTCGCCCTCGACTCCAGCGCGGACTTGATAGGGATCAACAATAGGAACCTTGACACGCTCAAAGTGTCACTCGAGACCTCGAGGACTCTGCTCGTCAAGGGCAGAGCGCAAAGGAGGCGGCTCTCTCGGGAGGGGAGAGACAAGCCGGTGGTCTCTGAGAGCGGGATAACAAACAGGGCCCAAATCGACGAGCTCCGCTCGCTGGGCGCAGACGCGGTTTTGATAGGCTCTGCGCTGATGAAATCGACCGACTTGCAGGCAAAGGTGAGGTCGTTGACGGGAGCAAAGTGAGATGACCACCACTACGAAGATCGCAAGGATGAAGCCTAGTAGCCCCCGAAAGGGAAACGATGACGACTACCCGACCAACGGTAGGTTCGGGTCGTTCGGGGGACAGTTCGTGCCCGAGACGCTCGTCCCAGCGGTGCGCGAGCTCGAGGACGCGTACCTCGCGGCGCGCAAAGACAAGGTGTTCAAAGCGGAGTTGCACAGACTCCTCCATGACTACGCTGGGAGGCCCACGCCCCTCTACCTGGCGCACAACCTCACCAAACACGCCGGCGGCGCGAAGATCTTCCTAAAGCGGGAGGACCTGCTCCACGGAGGAGCGCACAAGATCAACAACACGCTCGGCCAGGCGCTCCTGGCGAAGCGCATGAGGAAGGAGAGGATTATCGCCGAAACCGGGGCTGGCCAGCACGGGGTCGCGACCGCGATGGCCTGCGCGGCTCTGGGGCTGAAGGCCGAGGTATACATGGGCTCCGAGGACGTCCAGAGGCAGAAGCTGAACGTCTACAGGATGAAGCTCCTCGGGGCGCAGGTCCATCCGGTGGAATCGGGCTCGCGCACCCTCAAGGACGCGATCAATGAGGCGCTCAGGGACTGGGTGGCGAACGTCAGAACAACCTACTACCTGCTCGGCTCCGTGGTCGGCCCTCACCCCTATCCAGTCATGGTGAGGGACTTTCACAGCGTGATCGGGAGCGAGGTCAAGGACGAGTTCAAGAAGAGGCGCCTGGGCCGCTCCCTCCCTGACGCGGTCGTCGCTTGCGTCGGCGGGGGCAGCAACGCGATGGGGAGCTTCCATCCTTTCGTCCGGGACAAGACGGTCAAGCTCTACGGCGTCGAGGCGGGCGGGACGGGCAAAGGCATGAACGCGGCACCCCTCCTGGAGGGCAGGAAGGGCGTCCTCCACGGCATGCTCACCTATGTCCTCCAGGACGAAAACGGCCAGGTGAAAAGCACCCAGAGCATCTCCGCAGGCCTCGACTATCCAGGCGTCGGCCCCGAGCATTCTTTCCTGAAGGATAGCGGAAGGGCGACCTACGTCTCGATCTCCGACGACGAGGCCGTCGGCGCGTTCCACCTGCTCTCGGAGAAGGAGGGGATCATCCCGGCCCTGGAGTCAGCCCACGCCGTCGCGTACGCGGTGAAGCTGGCAAAGGAGATGCGCAAGTACCAGTCGATAGTGGTCACCCTCTCTGGCAGGGGCGACAAGGACGTGCAGAGCATCGCGAGAAGGGAGGGGACGGAGCTTTGAGCGCAATCTCCGCTGTCTTCGAGCGACTCGACGGAGACGAGGGCGCGCTCGTCGCCTACGTCATGGGTGGGGACCCCGACATCAAGACCTCCGGGAGGATCATAGACGCGGTCGTCAGGGGCGGCGCCGACATCATAGAAGTGGGAATCCCCTTCTCCGACCCCATGGCCGATGGAAGGTCGATCCAGGCGGCGGACATCCGCTCCCTCTCTTCGGGTACCACTCCCACGCAGGTACTCGACCTCATACGCGGGGCCAAGTCCCGGAACCCGAACGTCCCCGTGATCGCCATGACATATTACAACATCCTCTACTCCAGGGGACTCGACAATTTCCTCGAGTACGCCAAAGACTGCGAGGTCGATGGGATCATCGTCCCCGACCTCCCTCTCGACGAGGTCGACGAATACACGCAGCTGGCCAAGGAAAGGGGGCTCGACGCGATACTCTTGGCCGCCCCGACGACCTCGCCTGCAAGGATGAGGGCGATCGTCAAGCACACCTCGGGCTTCCTCTACCTTGTCTCCCTGCTGGGGGTGACGGGCGCGAGGACAGAGGTCCAGAAGAGCACGCTGGAACTGGTGCAGTTCGCGAAGAGGTACACGAAGGGCAACGTCCCCCTCGGAGTGGGATTCGGGATCTCGACCCCTGACCACGTGCGGGCCGTCCTCGACGCGGGAGCGGACGCGATCATCGTGGGCAGCGCGATCGTCGACAGGATAGCCTCCTACGAAAAGGACTCTCCTGAGAACACGATCGCCGAGGTCGAGAGCTATTTGCGCTCTTTGAAAGCGGCGACGAAGCGCGCCTAGTGCTAGGTCGCATTCTCGGCGGCGCTATAGATCTCCCGGATCACGGCGCCCGCCCTCTCGTCTGACTTGTATCGCTCCGACAGGCCCGACAAATAGTCCTTGAAGGTCACCCAATCGGACTGTTCGAGCATCGCCAGCACCCTCTTTAGCTCGCGGGACGCCTCTCTTGCGATCCTCGCCGAGTAGACGTTACCCACCTGTATCGAGTAGGAGAGCTTCGGGTCCTGAGCGAGCACCGCCTCGGCGAGCGTCAGCTGCATCGATGAGTTCGGGGTAGAGACCTTCATGAACTCCTCGGGCGAGAGATAATGAGCGACGGTCTTCGCATACACGATGTTAAGGAGGTGGGTGAGCGACAAGACCACGGCCATCGCCTCGTCGTGCTGCTTCTCGGTCATCGGGATCAACCTCGACTCGGGGAACAATTTTTTGGCCAGTTTTGCCTCCGACCCATCGCCCTTCTTGCCGGCTATGACGGCTATTTTCATCCCATCGGTCGTCTCCAGGGCCGGCCCGAATAGCGGATGAATAGAGAGAAGGGTCACGCCGTCTCCTACTATCTTCCTGAGATCAGGGAGGATGTTTCCTTTCACGGAGGTTATCTCGACCAGCGTCGAGCCTCGCTTGAGCACTTTTACGACCTCCTTGGCGATGTCCAGGGTGTCATCCATGGGCGATGCGATCATCGTCAGATCGCACCCTCTTGCAGCCTCTGAGTTGGAACCGTGGAAGGAGAACCCTTTTTTCGGCACCTCCTCCTTCTTGCTGGCCTTCTTGCCGATGTCCGAACCCCTGACCGTGTCCCCTCTGGCCAGAAAATAGCGGACGAAGAAGGAGCCCATCCCGCCCGAAGAGCCGAGGACGGCGACCTTCAACTGAGCAGCTCGCCTATCTTCCTTACTCCGGCGGCGAGAGTCTCTTTGGGCTGACCGAGCGACAGCCTGAAGCACCTTGGGTAATCCCCGAAGCCCGTCCCGGGGCTAAGCGTCACACCCTTCTTCTCCATCAGTTCCATCGCGAACGCAGAGGAGTCGAATCCAGGGTCTTTCGCCTGCGGGAAGACATAGATCGCTCCCTCCGGCTTCAAGTACTCTATCGAGTCGATTTTGTCGAGCTCCTCGCTGACAGCGTCGATCCTCTCCTTCATCGCCTTCGAGTTGCGACCGACCTCCTTCTCTGACTCCAGAGCCTTGACGGCTCCCAGCTGGATGAACTCTGGGACGCAGGTTATCATGAGCCCGAGTGTCTTGAGCATCTTCGCGCTCGTCTCCGCGGGGGCCAGCGAGTACCCTATCCTAAACCCGGTCATGCTCCACGCCTTGGAGAAGGACGACGTGAGGATGTACTTCTCGGGCAGGCCCTCAAGGATCGAGGGGCACGGCTTGTAGGCGTAGTCGTTGTAGATCTCGTCGCTTATCACGGTGATGCCGCGGTCGTCAGCGATGCCCACGATCTCCTTGAAGGTCGCCTTGTCCATTATCTTCCCCGTCGGATTTGCAGGATAGCTCAGGACGACCGCTTTTGTGTTCGGCTTGATGGCGGCCTTCACCCTCTCAGGAGACGGCTGCCATTCCTCGTCCAGCGTCGTGTGGACGGTTATGGCCCGGGCCCCTATGAACTCCAAGCCCTCCTTGTATGCGGGCCAGTTCGGCTCTATGACGACGACGCTGTCTCCTTCCGATGCGACCGTCGCCAGGGCTGAGTAGACCGCGAACCTACCTCCAGGCGTGACGATGAGCTGGTTCTCTTCCGCCTCGCTGTAGTTGTGCCTCTTAGCCAGGTAGCGCTGGAGGGCTGAAAGCAGCTCGGGGATGCCGCGCCCTACCGTGTAGTATGTCTTGTAAGAGTAGAGGGCTCGCGAGGTCGCATTCAAGGCTGCCTTCGGAGGGCGAAAGTCAGGCTCGCCCACGTCCAGGCGGACGAGCTTTCTCCCGGTCTTCTCGACCTCCTTCGCCTTTGCCATCATCACCATCGGCGTGATCACCGCCGCAGGCGTGGACTTCCCCTGCATCCTCTGGACCTTCTTCGACTCTGTGAGCAGCATTCCCAGCATCTTCGTCGCCAGCCTTTGATCGAGGCCGAGCCGGCGGGATTCACTTAGCACCTCCTGGAGGAGCGCGTCTTCCACCTTCTCGTTGTCGATCGGGAGCGACTCCCTGCTCTTCACCTGCCCTATCCTCTTCGCCAGCTCTATCCGGGTGGCCGTGAGCTTGATTATCTCCCTGGTCGTCTTGGCGATCTCGTCTCGGAGGTCTTGGAGCTCTGACTCCTTCTGCCTGGTCTCGCTGCTGGTCAAGCTACTTCTTTCCCCCCAAGACGGGCGAAATAAACCCGGCTCTTATCGCGTGGTCCGCTAGCACTATCGCGGTGCAGCACTCCACTATCGGGACGGCGCGCGGGACGACGACGGGGTCGTGCCTGCCTGGGACGACGAGCTCGACCTGCTCGTTCTTCGCGAGGTCTACCGTCTTCTGCTTCTTCGCGATGGAGGCGGGGGGCTTGAAAGCAAGCCTGTAGACGAGGGGCATGCCGCTCGAGACGCCTCCGACGACCCCTCCGGAGTTGTTGGTGCTCGTGAGTATCTTCCCCTTTTTGTCTATGTAATACTGGTCGTTGTTCTCGCTTCCGGTGAGCCTGGTGGAAGCGAATCCCGAACCGAACTCGATCCCCTTGACGGCCGGGATCGAGAGCGCCATCTGTGCCAGGTCGGAGTCTAGAGAGTTGAAGACGGGCTCGCCCAGGCCGATGGGCAGGTTGAGCGCGACGCATTCCACGATGCCTCCTAGGCTGTCGCCTTCTCCCCTGCTTTCGATGACCTTCTTCTTCATCTGCTCCGCGATGGCCGAGTCTGGGCTCCTCACCTCGTTGGAGTATCTGTTCTTCCTGGCGTCATCCAGTGTGAAGTTCTTCGCCCGCAGCCCGCCGAGCTCGAGGGTGTATGCTATGATCTCGACGCCCAGCGTCTCCTTCAGCAGTTTCTTCGCCATCGCCCCCGCCATGACGAATCCCGCCGTAACCCTCGCCGAGGCCCTCCCGCTCCCTCTGTAGTCGTTGAAACCGCCGTATTTCGTCTTGTGCGTTAGGTCGGCGTGGCTGGGCCGCGGCGTGTTCACCATCGCCTCGTATGAGCGCGAG
>JAPCJN010000034.1:8396-10116 GCA_027886925.1 Nitrososphaerota archaeon | reverse complement strand
TGATCATCATCATGACGGGCGCTCCCGTCGTCCGCCCGCCGAAGACCCCCGACATTATCTCCACGACGTCTCCCTCCTTTCTCTGGGTAGTCACTATGGACTGGCCGGGTCTCCTCAGGTCGAGGTCGGGCTGGATGTCGGCTTCCGAGAGCTCGAGGCCGGCAGGAACGCCGTCGACGACGATTCCCACTGCCTTGCCGTGGCTCTCGCCGAAGCTCATGACGACGAACCTCTCTCCGTAGATATTCCCAGGCATCGTGTTACTACCTCGCGACAACCATGTCTTTTCTGTCTTTCTGGCCTATCCGCCCTTCACCTTCGCGCCGAGCCTCGCGATGTCCTCCAAAAAGGTCGGGTAGGAGACGTCGAGGCTCTCCGCGCCGACTATCGGCGTCCCGCCAGGGATTAGCATCGATGCGAGGGAGAACGCCATGAACATCCGGTGGTCGTCGTGGGCGTCCATGGGGGCGGCCCGCAGCTTTTGAGTGGGAGGCGTGATCCTCAGGCCGTCCTCCCTCTCCTCGACTTGCACTCCGAGCCTCGAGATCTCCTTTGCTACGATCGCGATCCTGTCGGTCTCCTTGAAGCGCGCGTGAGCGGTCCCCACTATCTCGACGGGAGAGTCACACCTCAGGGCGAGGACTGAGACGACGGGGAGCAGGTCAGGCGTGTCCCCGAGGTCGAACCTTCCGCCGCGGAGCTTGTCTCCGTCGGAAGAGACGACAAGGGCGCCCTTCTCGACGGCTATCCTCGCGCCCATCTGCCTGGCTATCTCGGTTATCCGGGCGTCCCCCTGGGGGAGGCTGGCGTCCAGGTTGTCTATCTTCACTCGCCCGCCGACCATCGCGACGGCCGCGACGATGAAGGCGGCCGAGCTAAAGTCCGCCGGTACTGTGAAGTCTGCGGGGCGATATTCCTGTCCGGAGAGGACTTCGAACTCCGAATATCCACTGCGGCGCACCTCGACGCCGAAGATCTCGCCGAGCCTCAAGGTCATCTCGATGTAAGGCCTCGAGACAGCATCTGCGACCTTGAGCACGGTGTCTATCTCGGCGTGGGGGGTCGAGATGAGCAGCGACGAGACGAATTGAGAGGAGACGTCTCCCCTTATGGACGCCCTGCCCCCTCTCATCCCTCCAGATTTGACCAGTATCGGCGCGCACCCGTTCCCCCGCGAAGACCAGGCCTGCACTCCGAGCTGACCGAGCGCGTCCAGCAGAGGTTGCATAGGCCTCCTCCTTATGCTCGAATCGCCCGTTAGGACCACGTGTCCTTCAGGGGCGAGCGAAAACGCTGACGTCATGAATCTCAGAGTGCTTCCCGAGTTCTCGACGTTGACGACATCGTCGGGGACGCGGGGTCTTGTCCCGCCTATAGTGAGCACTCCCTCACTCCTCTCGATGGTGGCCCCCATCGCGGCGCAGGCATCGACCGTGGAGTTGGTGTCACGGGAAAGCAGCGGGTTGCGGATCTTGGACGCCTTGCCGCCCCCTCGTTTCGCGACCGCGAGGCTCGCCATCAGCACGGCCCTGTGCGTGTAGCTCTTGCTCGGGGGGACGGAGAGGCTCCCACTGAGCGGCCCGGAGGAGAGCACGCGTGTGGCGCGGTTGCCGGCCCCCTTAGCCAGTCGGCAGCATCCTCCCGTGTTCGTTGTTAGTCTCCGTCTCGATGACCGTGCTCCCGTCGGAGGCCCAGTCCTCCTTCAGGGCGTCTTTCTCTT
>JAPCJN010000034.1:0-8386 GCA_027886925.1 Nitrososphaerota archaeon | reverse complement strand
TTTTGGACGTCTCGAAGACCGCAGCGATCGACGGTCCCGTCCCCGAGAGCCCCGCCCCCAAAGCCCCTAACTCCACTGCACGGAGCGCCGGGAAGGGGTCGTATTTGAGGATGGAAGAGTAGGCGATGCCGTTCAAGACCATCGCCCTCCAGTAGTCGCCCTCTAGGCTCATCCGGAAGAACAGGTCGGTGAGGTCCCTGAACTTCCTGATGAAGGCGGGGTCGGTCGTCGAGCGTTTGCTCGCCATCCTAGGGACCTTGATGACCACCACCAGCTCCTTGTCGAAGAGCTTCGACTTTATGATCCTCCTGTTCAGGTTGTCGGTGAGGTTCACCCCGCCCAGCAGGCAGGCAGCCGCGTCGTCGAGCGCTCCGGTGATGCTCGCGCCGGACGCCAGCGAGGCCTCTACGCTGCACGAGAGCACCTTCTGCCGGTCGAAAGCCTTCTGCCCGAGAGCCGAAAGGACGGCCAGCGCGGCCGCGGTCGAGGCTGAGGACGACGTCTTGAGGCCTACCCCGACCGGGATGTTCGAGTTGGTCTCGATCCTTCCTGAGAAGTCTTTGGGTTCTCTCCCGGCGCTCTTGAGCGCCAGGCGAATGGACTCCAGCGCGAGCTTCGACTCCGCATTCTTGCCGTTGATCTTGACATCCCACGTGCCAGGGACGTTCTCCATCTCCACCTCTACCTCCGTGGCGAGCTTCACGCTCGCCGTCGCCCCGTTGCCGCTCGCGATGGCGTTGACGATGCTGATCGCCCCGAAGGTGGAGGCCCTGCCCCTCGTCACGGTCATCGCGCGGACGTGCCTCCTGTCGCTCCGCCGTTGTCGAGGGAAGCGCTCAGTGCCTCTCTCATCGCGGCTTCCGGGGCGTCCTTCCCCGTCCAAAGCTTGAACGCGGCCATGCCCTGATGTAGGAGCATCTCTTCCCCGCGAATGACCTTCGAGCCCTTGCGCTCCGCCTCGACAAGCAGCTCCGTGTCCCTCGGTCGGTAGACGGCGTCGAACACTATCTTGGTCCCGGGGATGATCCTCTTCAACTCCGAGGGTATGGACGTCCCAAACGAACCTATGGGGGACGCGTTGAACAGCAGTTCGTGGTTGACGTGACGGAGGTCGTCGATGGGGACTGGCGTGAGGTTCATCCGTGGGAACGCCTTTTCCATGTCGCGGATGAATTCGTCCGCGCGCGCGACGTTTCGGACTGCCACCCCCACGTCCCTGCAGCCCAGCCTGTTCATCGCCTCGCAAAATGCCCGAGCCGCGCCTCCCGCTCCGATCAATAGCGCGTTCCTCGCATCGAGCACGGGTGACAGCGCTTTCAAAGGCCCGACAATCCCGTCGGGGTCTGTGTTGTGCCCCGTGTACTTTCCCCCGTCTTCCCTTTTCACCGTGTTGACGGCCTGGATCCGAATGGCGACCGAATCGAGGCTGCTGAGCAGGGGGATCACCATCGTCTTGAACGGGATGGTCACGTTCATCCCCTTGAACGACGACCTCTTGATGCGGTTGACCTC
The DNA here is from genome assembly GCA_027886925.1 of Nitrososphaerota archaeon. The sequence goes on along the minus strand of JAPCJN010000034.1, from coordinate 6,874 downwards.
CTGGACGAACATCGCTTCGGGCACGCTGAGCGAAGCATACTCCGCCTCCATGGCCAGGGACTCGAACGCCGCGTTCATCATGGCGGGGGATGGAGAGCGCGATACGTCCTTTCCCAACAGAAAGTATCTGTCTGTCATGTCTCAGACGACCATGCTCCGGAGCTTTCTCATCGTCGAGATGGAGAGCTGCCCTGGTGCGACAGCCTCGTTGGGGAGCGACGCGTAGACGATCGGCGCTTCCATCTCCATCGATAGGACTCTTGAGAGCGTCCCTAGCTCTCCCATGCAGAACGAGATGATTCTCCCCCGCCCTTGCCTGCAGAGTGCGAGGGTGACGAGGTTGTCGTCGACCCTCGTCGCTGTCGTGACCACCTTCGCAAGAGAGCCGAGCCTCAGCTCCTCCTCGCATATCGCCTGCAGCAGGGGTTGATCAGGCGTTCTGTCGAAGTTGTGCCACGAGATTATCGTCTGGACGCTCGAGGGGAGCGAGCCCAGCCACTTTTTGTTCTCCTTCGCGGCCGTTAGCTCGATGTCGACGTACGCAGGACGCATCTCGGCAAGGCGAGACACCAGGTCGAGCCGTGCGCTCTCGCTCCCCTTGAAGCCGCCTCCCTCCTGGCTCGGCCTCACGGTGAAGACCGCCTTCTTCGCGAACGGAGATAGCTTCTTCTTGATGTCGCTCAACGCGTTTCCGCCTTCCAACCTGTCGATGCGGAACTCGACGAGGTGCGACCCGATTGACAGCGCGAGCGAGGCTTTTCTCGCCATCTCTTCTGGCGAATAGGCAGAAATGGAAGTGCAGAGCCTGGTCTTCCTCTTTTCCTTCTTCGCTTTCTCTTTCTTCTTGCCCAACGAACGTCACTGTGCTGCCTGCGCCAGCGGCCCGTCGCTAGCGCTCGACAATGAACTCGTCCACTTCCCCGCCGAAGTGTCTCCCCTTGCTGGGGCCTTCCACGTGAACCAGGACCTCGTCGCCCGCCTTGGCCTCTGTCACCGAGATCGGGGTCCCGTCGGGGCGAACCAGGCGTATCGTCTCCGCGTTCTGGAGCATCGCGGTCCCTTCCTCGCCGTCGCATTCGGCTTTTATCATGACGAGCGGCCTCCTCTCCATCTTTATCCTTCCCACTGTGGCGTCGCGCCTCCCTCCTTTCGAGTCGACGAGCTGGACCTTGTCGCCCGCCTGCAGCTCGGAGAGGTATCTCGTCTTGCCGTCCGCGCCGAAGATGTAGCTATGCAGTGCTCCCGCGTTCACCCTGAACGGCCTCGTGGGGATGTACTCGGACGGGACCGTCTCGCTGTGGACGAGGAAGAAGAAGCTCGCTTTGCTGCCTATCAGCATCCCCTCGCCTATCGAGAGTTGCGACGCTGTGTCGATGCAGACGCGCTCCCCGTCTCCGACGTCGGAGATCTGCTTGATCTTCGCATTCCCGAGCGACAGGCCGCGCTTGCCCGACGCGCTGCCGATCAGCTCCTTCGCCGCGCCCAACGACGAGTATGGTATCACCACGCCGTCGACGCCCTTCTCCAATATCGAGAACGCTAGTTTGATGTCGCCCTCGCTCTTCATGAACGCGTAGATCTTCCGGTGCTTGCGCCTAAACTCCGCGATCATGTTCTCCAAGGGGATGATCTTCCAGTTGGTGCAGTCGACCACGACGAACTTGTGGTCAGCCTGCAGCGACGATTCGACCGCCTTGTCTTGGTCTTTGGCCCCCCTCACTTCGACCCAGGCAAAGTCGCCGTCGGTCTCCTTGTATTGCTGCAGTCCGCCTACGGCAGAAATCTCACTGTCGAGCGACCTTCCGCCGCGGGAGAGGACCGCCCTGATCCCTGCCTTCTTGGCCTCGTTCAAGGCCTTCGAGACCTCTCCTATGTGGGTGAGGTCGAGGACGATCTCCTTCTCAGGCGGTAGCAGGGCTCATGACCTCCAACGCTTCTTCAACGCTAGCGCGGTCGACGACCACCTTCCTTATCGCTCTCACTATCAGCGTCGGGTCACGGTGCTGGAAGACGTTCCGCCCGAACGTCACGCCCATGGCCCCCGCCTTCATGACGTCGCTGGCTAGTTTGAGGACCTCCTCGTCGGTCTCGACCTTAGCGCCTCCCGCGAGGACTACCGGCACGGGACATTTTCTCACGACCTCCTTGAAAGTCTCAGGGCTGCCGGTGTAGACTGTCTTTACGATGTCCGCTCCGGCCTCCGCCCCGACCCTCGCGACATGGGCGACCACGACCGGGTCGGCCGGGTCCTTGATGTTCTCGCCGCGCGGGTACATCATCGCTATGAACGGGATCTCGAACTCGTCGCATTGGTCGGCGACCGTCCCCAGCTGCTCGAGCATCTCGGGCTCCTCCTTCGAGCCGATGTTGACGTGGATCGAGATGGCGTCGACCCCTAGCCTCACGCCTTCGAGGACGGACGCACACAGCACCTTCCTGTTTGGGGCCAGTCCAAGGCTCGTGCTCGCAGATGCGTGCATGATCATCCCTATGGGTGACGGTTTCTTCAGCGACTTGATTATTCCTTTGTGGACCAGAAACGCGGTCGCTCCTCCCTTGGCTACCTTCTCTATCATCTCCTCTGGCTCCTCGAGGCCAGCGATAGGCCCGACCGTGAACGAGTGGTCCATCGGGATGCAGAGCATCCTACGGTTCTTCGTGATCCTGCTCAGCCTGACCTGCTTTCCAGAGACCATGGTTTCCCCTATTTCTCCAGGTATCCTTTGCTCGCCATCAGCTCCGCTGTGAGAATGGCCGTCCCCGCCGCACCCCTGATGGTGTTGTGCGAGAGCAGCGTCAGCTGCAGCGACCTGGCGTCGATCCCGTTCCTGATTCTCCCGACCACCACGCTCATCCCGGGGACGCTTCCGGACATCCGGTCCAGGCGGGGCTGCGGCCTGTCGTCCTCCTTCCTCACCAAGATCGGCTGCTCGGGGGCTGTGGGGAGCTTGAGCCTCTGCGGCTCCCCCCTGAAAGCCTCCAGGGACTTCTTCGCCTCCAGGGGAGTTATCTCCTTGGAGAACTCCGCGTAGAGGGTCTCCAGATGCCCGTCGATGACCGCGACTCTATTGCATGAGATGCCCATCGCGAGCGGGCTCTGATTGATGTGTCCGTTACTGAACGTCCCGAGGATCTTCTTCGCTTCAAGCGCCACCTTCTCTTCCTCGTTCTTGATGTAGGGGATGACGTTCTCCGCGATCGAGAGGGAGGGGACTCCGGGGAATCCCGCTCCCGAGAGCGCCTGCATCGTCGTGACGATGGCCTTCTTCGCTCCGAAATCGTCGATGAGCGGCTTCAGCACCATCGCCAGCCCCGTCGCGGTGCAGTTCGGGGTGGTCACGATGCCGCCGTTGCCCTTCCATCCCCGCTTTTTCCTCTGGGCCTCCATGAGCTTGAGGTGCTCCGCATTGATCTCGGGGATCATCAGCGGGACGTCCGAGTCCATCCTGTGCACGCTGGCTTCGCTGACGACCATGAACCCCGCCTCCGCGAACTTCGTCTCAACCTCATTCGCGACTTCAGTCGGTAGGGCGGAGAACACGATGTCGCACTCTTTGGCCGACTCTACCATCGCTGGGCGGACGACCTTCTCGGCCATCTCTCGGTCCATCGCGTCGGCGAAGAGCCAGTTGGCCGCATCGCCGTATTTCTTGCCGGCCGATTCCCCGCCCATCAACACCTCCAGCTGGAGGTATGGGTGCTCGGGGAGCATGTTGATGTAGCGCTGTCCGACCGCGCCGGTCGCGCCCAGGAGGGCGGCTTTCACCACTCGCTGCTTGGTCAAACGGATATCCCTTCTCTCGTGCCTATTGATGGCTTTCTTTCTGTCCAGGGCATCATCGCCTCCCTCACCAGCTTGAGGGCCATATCTGCCTGCTCCGAGGAGACGAAGACCAGCACCGAAGAGAGAATCGTGACTATCCCGTATACGTTGATGGACGTCTGTGCGAGCGGCCGCGTTATCCTTTGGACCACTCCCTTCTCTGTCTCAAGGGCCGCTCCCTTGACCGATATCATGGAGAGGTGCCCGAACTCGGAGACCGCTTTTCCTATGCGGTCTCCCACCAGAACAGAGTGGACGGCGTCGAGCACGTTCTTTCCTCCGCTGACATAGAATATCGCGGCGTTGGCTTCCAACGAGAGCGCCAGGAGCTCTCCCTGGGCCTGCCTGACCGCCTGCGCCGCGCTGATTATGGACTCGGCCCTTTCCGGGTCCAAGCCTACCAGGGTGATCATCGAGACCCCCTCCGTCGACTTCTCGACCTGGACGGGTGACAGCTCTCCTTTGATGACGGTCCCAGAGTCGAGCCTGTCCAGGTTGGTCACCCTTATCTTGAGACCAGGGGACTGGTATCGAAGCGCCTTGACGTGAAGGAACTTCGCCCCTCCTGCCGCCAGCATCTCTGCCTCCTCTCCGTTGAGGCTCTCGATGAACTGCGGGTTGGTCACCTTGGCCGGATCGCTAGAGTAGACCCCCTCGACGTCCTTGACCAGTATCACCTCTTTCGCGTTCAGGCAGTTGCCCAGCAGCACCGCGGTCGTGTCGCTCCCGCCCCTCCCCATCGTGGTCGTCTTACCATCTACGGTCTTTCCCAGGAAACCGCAGACGACCGGGACTTTCCCGGCGGAAAGGAGCGGCATTATCAACTGCAGCGCCTTCGCCCTTGTCTCTTCGACCATCGGATTGGCGTCCGTGTGCCTGTCGTCCGTGATTATGGGCCAATAAGGGGTGTCTGGGTCGACGACGACCGACTGGAGCTCAAATCCGGCGAGCGCGGCCGCCACGAGTCTGGCGCTGGTCTTCTCTCCTGAGGAGAGGAGCTCGTCGAGAAGATGCGGCTCGATGTGGGGGTTCTCTCTCTTGGACGCCGCGAGCAGCTGGTCAGTCACCCCTTTCATCGCGGACACCACCACGACGACGCCTACCCCCTGCTTCGTGGTCTCCTTGATCAAGGCCGCCACTTGGTTGATCGCCTTTTCGTCATCGAGTACGGACCCTCCGAACTTGACGACTTTGGTTTCCAACAGTCTGATTGTGCTCATCGTGAGTGCTCCTCCTGCAGGTTTCCGCGAGAAAAGCTAGAGAGAGCCTTAGTAAGGAAAGCCGAATTGGGGCAGCCGATAGTCATAAACTGAACCGCCTCTGCTAAGCCCCATTGTCTCTCGCTGCGGACCGGTCAGCTCATATTATTTATGCGTTGCTCTGCGAGGACCCCGTTCCTCGCTGGACATCGCGGTCGGGCGGTGGAAACAAGAGGCCACGCGAGTCGGAGGCGTATATCTGAGCACGAAAGACCAAATTCGTTAGGATTGTTGCCAACATATTATATAGTCGCCCCCGGGAGACCGAAAAAGCCTCACGTGGAAGGGTGGTGTATGGACTAATGCTGTCTACGGTTGCTGCAGTCACGTTCTCACCAGTGGCGGTAATAATTCTAGTCGCGTCGATTCTGCTGAGCTTCTCGTTCTTTGTCTACGGGATCAACACTCTGCACCTCACCAGAAGGGCACGCCGCTACCTGGAGCCCGTCTCTGCCGGCTCAACGTCGAGGCCGCCTGTCGCAGTCCATCTCCCCGTCTACAACGAAGTGTATGTCGCGGACAGGCTGCTGAGCGCCTGCACCAAGATGGCGGACAGCTACGGGAAGAGCCTGGTGAGGGTCTGCGTCATCGACGACTCAGACGACGAGACCCGCCAGAAGCTCGACGACCTGTCAAAAGCCTACAGAGCGCAGGGGTACAACGTCGAGATACTGCGCAGAGGCACTCGCGCAGGGTTCAAGGCGGGGGCGCTTCAGGCCGCGCTGGAACGGACCACGGAGCCCTTCGTCGCTGTCTTCGACGCGGACTTTGCGCCTCCGGAGGACTTTTTGAACAAGACGATCCCCTTCATGTTGCAGGACGAGAAGGTCGGTTTCGTGCAGTGCAGGTGGACTCACTTTGACCGAGGTTACAACATGATAACGGAAACACTGGCCATAGGCATCGACGCTCACTTCCTTTTGGAACAGCCTGGCCGCTCGACAAGCGGCTACATGATGAACTTCAACGGTAGCGCTGGGCTCCTGAGGACTGAAGCTATCGTGAAGGCAGGCGGCTGGAACTCCGACACGCTCGCGGAAGACCTCGACGTGAGCTATAGGATGCAACTGTCAGGGTACAAGCCAGTCTACCTGATGGATGTGAAGGTACCGGCGGAGCTCCCTCCTACGATTACGAGCTTGAAGAGGCAACAGGGAAGATGGGCGAGAGGTTCCATCCAGACAGCGCGCAAACTGATGCCAAGGATATTCTCCTCCGAGAAGCTTTCGCTGCGACAGAAGTTCGAAGCGTTCGTCCATCTCACCTACTACATGGTCCACCCCCTCATGGTCGCCTCCTTCATCCTGGCTCTGTTGGCGACGTTCCTCAACGTCAACGTGATCAGCTACGCTGTCAAGGTCTCCATCCCGGATCCGGCATTATTCTTTGGGTCCCCCGCGCTGTTCACTATCTCAGTTGTCCCTTGGGCTGTATTCGCTCTGATGATAGTCCTCTCCACCCTCTCAGTGCTCTACTACTGCGTTGAAGCCGTCCGCGCGCAGCATCTGGGCTTGCTTCGGAATGTCAAGCAGATCGGGTTGCTGGTGATAATAGGATACGGGATAAGCGTCAGCAACTCAGTCAGCGTGCTGTCAGGCCTCCTGACTAGCAGGACGGGCGTCTTCTTGAGGACTCCGAAATACGCGATAGTCAGCAAGTCCGAGACCTGGAAGGGGAAGAAATACCAGCTCGCGCTCAACAGGGTCAGCGTGTTCGAGGCCGTCGCATCAATTGTCGGCATCGTCGCGCTGATCTACGCTACGGCTCTGAACAACCTTGGGATCGTCCCTAT
>JAPCJN010000152.1 GCA_027886925.1 Nitrososphaerota archaeon | reverse complement strand
GGGGGCGACCACCGAGACCTCTGCCCCAGCCTCCCTCAGCCTGATGAGCGGGTACCAAAGCTCCAAATCTTCATACATGTTCTCGGCGAGCACGGCGACTCGCTTCCCCTCGAGCGGTGAGTCCATGGTGACCGATTCGCGGGAAGGAATTTAAGAGTTCAGAGGTCTGACGCGGTTCTCCCGAAGTCGTGTGGCGGGCCGCTCCGTCCCCGTTTAAATAGCGAGCATCCTCCCTCGGTCACGTGGCGCAGCAACCGTCGGACGGAGCTGCTTCAAACTCAGGCCAGTCTCTGAAGGACCTTTTCAGGATAACAGGCGCGTCGCTCATGGTGTCCGCGGCCCTCTACGTCTGGGCGTTCGTGGCGGAGTTGCTTCTGCCGGCCCCCATCCTTTATTCGGCTCAGGCCGCGCTCCAGTTCATCGCCTCATACAGGACGTTCTTCATCCTCTCGTACGCGCTCTTCACGGCCGCCAACGCGCTGTCGGTAGTCGGCGCCTTTGGGATCTACGCTGCGACAAGGGTGCATAACAGGAGCTTCGCCGTGCTCGGCGCGGGGACGTTGACGGTGGGCTTGGTCGCAGCGCTCATGTCGACCACTACGCCCGCCCTCATTTCGCTCAGCGATGGATATTCCGCGGCGGCGAGCGCGGCGGATCAGCAGGCGTTCGAGGCAGCGGCATTGGCGGTGAGCGCGGCGAACAACCCGCTCATAGCGTCGGCCTTCATCGGCGTTGGCGTCATCTTCGTCTCCCTGGCGATGATGGGTGGCCCGTTTGGAAGGGGACTGGCCTACCTGGGCTTGTTAGTGGGGACGCTAAACATCGTCAGAGCACTGCCGTTCCTTGCGGGCTATCCTTTTCTTACGGGCATCGTCTTCGTCGGAGTGTCCTCCGTCTGGATATTCGGAGTCGGCCGGAAAGTCTACAGACAGACGCAGGTCATCGCATGAATTTCAACATCGTCATCAGAATACGCGAACAGCCGGGTCACAGCAACGACCGGATGACCGTTGCGTCGCCCGGAGTAGGGACTACTACTTTTGGAACCTTCCGAAGAGTCTCTTGAAGAATCCGCTGCCCTCTCGAGCTCCCACCTCGTTGTGAATCTGAGGGCTACTTTCGACGGGAGCCGTCACAGTTTCTTCTGCTGCTGATGCAGCCACGGTCGCTTTTGTTTTGGTTTCAACCTCTTGAAGGGCTTGGGTATCGTCTGAAACGACCGGGGATGACACGACTAGAGCGAGTTTGGACGGTTCCGATGGGGCAGACTCCTCCATAACAGGAGCGGACATCGTTGACGTCGGAGCAGATGTCGTTGACGTCTCGTTGTCGTGTTCGGCCACATCGACGTCGCTCCTTGCGATGCTAACCTCATCGGACCTACTTTGGAAGAAGACGTCGTTGTAACGGGCTGCGCTGGCATCCAGCTGACTGGCCGGAACGTTGACCACGATGGTGCCAGGGGCAGAACTCAGTTCTGACGCAGCAGTCTTGCCGTTGTTGCTCCCGTTCCTTTTCTGCCTGGAGAGCGGGTTGTCGCCTAGGCCTCTGGGCAATTGAGGATCTCCTCCGCAAGACTCTGGTAGGCCTTCGCACCGTTGCACTCGGCGTCGTATTCGAGGATGGACTTGTGGTAGCTCGGGGCCTCGGCTAGCCTCACGTTTACCGGAATCATCGTCGTGAACACCCTTCCCTCGGCGAAGTCGTCTCTGACCTTCGCCTGCACCTCCCTTGCTAGGAGGGTACGCTTGTCATAGAGAGTGAGGACCGCTCCGAGGACCGCGAGGTCCGGATTGATCTCCTCCCTTATCTTCCGCACCGTGTCCATGAGCTGGACGACGCCGTCCATCGCGAAATATTGGGCCTGGACCGGGATCAGCACCTCCGTCGCAGCAGTGAGCGTGTTCACAGTCAGTATGCCCAAGGAGGGAGGGGTATCGATTATGACAAAGTCGTATCCGTATGCGCCTTCCTTGAGCGCCTTTAGTTTCCTCTTGAGCTTGAACTGCATGCTGATGTCGTTCGCGAGCCTGATCTGGCAGGCGCTGAGGTCGGCATGAGCGGGGGCGACGTCGAGGTTCTCCCTGCACCCTCTGATCAGCACGTCTTCGAGCGAAACGGAGTCGTCTAGGAGGAGGTCGGCCATGGTCTTCCCGACCGGGGTCTCCGGGCTGACAAGGTAGTCTGTCGCGTTCGCCTGGGGGTCCATGTCAATCAGCAGGACCTTCTTCCCCTCGAAGGCGAGCTGGCATGAGACGTTCACCGTGAGGTCTGTCTTCCCAACGCCGCCCTTCTGATTGGCGATGGCGATGATTCTGGTCGCTGCGGACTTTGAGACCGTCTTGCCGCTGTTCCTCACCGCGCGAGAGGCACTTTCAAGGGTTGTCATGGTCAACTTCTCATTTCACCGACGAGAAGTATGCGCACATCTCATATTAACGAAAGAGTGACTTTATCTTAAGTTACGAGCCAAATTGTATCGACCGCTTGATCGGAGGTGCCGACGTCTGAGCGAACCTTTCCCTTGGCGGTTCGTCATTCTCCGATTAGCTGAACGACGACCTTCCTTTTTCGCGGCCTGGTGTCGAACTCGGCGAGAATCACCTGCTGCCACTCTCCAAGGGTAAGCTCTCCGTCTACAAATGGGACCGATAAGCTTGGGCCGACGAGCGAGGCCTTCACATGAGAGCGCCCGTTCCCGTCGTGCCACCTCTTCTCGTGCTCGTAGGCGACATCAGTCGGGGCGACGCGCGCTAGCATCCGGGGGAAATCCTTCACGAGCCCAGGCTCGTGCTCGATGGTCGTCAACGCCGCGGTCGAGCCGACCACGAAGACGGTGGCGATGCCGCTCGAAAGTTTGGACGAGGCGACGGCTTCTCCAACAAATGCGGTGATGTCCAAGATTTCGTTCTCGCCTCTGGTGCTGACCTCGAAATTGCTGGTTGCTACCTTCACTGCCATGGGAACGACCTTCTAGAACATTTCGCGGCAGACTAGCGAGGCGCTCGCCTTGCGGCCTTGCGTCTTGGAGCGGCGGCGACCTCGTCAAGGTATATCGCCTCATACTTCTCCGTCCTTGGGACGATGCAGAGGAACTCGGCGTCTTGCGCGCCTCGGTTCTCATACCAGTGGACGGTCCCCGCAGGGACAAACAGGGAGTCTCCCGCCTGTAGTCGATAGACTTTGTCGCCTATGCCGACCTGGTAGTCGCCGGCGAGCACATACTGTTCGTGCTCGATATCTGGATGATAGTGTTTCGGTATGCTGCCTCCGGGTCTTATCCTGAATTTCCTGAGCTCGAAGTTCGGCGCGCCGTCGTGCCGGTCGATGAGCCACTCTATCTCCGTCTTGATCGCCTTGTCCACCGGCTTTGCGACGATTTCGGCTTTGGTCTTCACTACCATA
>JAPCJN010000002.1:46464-67387 GCA_027886925.1 Nitrososphaerota archaeon | reverse complement strand
GCTGGTTGTCCATCATCGTGAGCAGCACGGGAAGGTACGACCTCGCGCCGCCCTGGTCCAGCCTCCCAGCATATTGTCTCGTCCTGGCGGCCTGGGCCCGGACGAGCCTCTCGAGACCTCGCGCTCCGACGGCCCTCTTCCAGTGCTTGCAGTCAACGGACAAGACGAGGGAAGCCGACTCGGCGACGATGTCGACCTGGCGCGTCGGCTTGCGAAGCCTGACGTTCCTCTGCACAGAATAGCCAGCCGCGGAAATCGCGCTCCCACAGAAGGCCTCGAACTCGTCCCAGGCGAGCGACTTTGCGATGCGGTCGAGGTCTCCCCCCAGCTTCGCCAGCGCGAGGGCGCGGAGGACATTTTGAGAGTCGTCCATGGAGACGCCCAGCTCGGCAGCGACCCTGCTGACAGCCCGGTTCGCGGCTCTCTTTGAGCCGAGCCTCGAAACGAGAGAGCTCTCGATCGTGGCGGAGGACGGAGGCGGAGGAATCTCAAGGTTGCGCACCCCACCGGCGTAGTTCTCTTTCATCCGAGGCCGGCCAGGGTGGAATCCCAAAGGCGAAAAACTTACCTCGCTTAACTTCAAGCGGGCTTGTCCTTAGGGACGAGCTGCGCGGTCTTGACGAGCTCTGCCCTCCCGTCGACCTCGACGGGTTCCGTGACGGAATAGACATCGCTCCCCGTGGTCTTCTCGAGCCGCCTTACCCAGAGGAAGTGGACCACCTCGGCGAGGGCGATCCCGAGAGGGAACGCGGTGTACGCGACGAAAAGGATCACAGGCAGGAAGAAGACGCTCACCAGCGGTAGCACGACGAGCGCGAACCCGCCGCCGATCAGGCCCAGGCCCATGCGCGCCATCTGCCCTCGCCCGATGTGGTCCTCTCTGCCCTTGCCGTAGGGTTCGGGTAGCCTGGACCTTAGGGTGCGCGACCGGAGGTGGGACACGACGAGAGTCGTCGCGAGAGCCACCGCGAGCGGAATGTACGACAGGCTCCCGAAAACGTAGAAGACGAGGTATGAGGCGACCGCTGCAACCGCGATTGAGAACCCGAGGCTGACGAGAGATGGCCTGGCTCTTTTCCTCCTGGAGGCCGACGAGAACAAGACTAGGGCGGGCTCCCCAGGGTCGGTCGGGTCATCTTCCTATCTTCTGTCTAGCTTTCGCGAACCTCCCCTTGGGTCTGGAGGAGGTGATCTTCCGGAGAGCCGCGAAGGCGAAGATCACGACGGCGACCGAAGCGAGGATGATGATCAGGTTTGCGTTCGGCACACCCGCTCCACTTTCATGTGTGGAGCTCTCCAGCGTGTAGACGAAGTTCTTCTCGACGCTGAAGAAATGAGTGTAGGTGGTCCCACTGGTTAGGACGCCAGTGGAGGCGTTATAGCGCAAGACCGTCTGCGAAGGAGGTGCGGTGACCCCGCTGGAGAAAATCGTGAAATTCACGTCGATCTCTCCGGGCGGTCGCGACACGGTCGCGTTGACCTCTTGCGCGCCGGTGAGGTCCCCTCCCGGAATGCCGGTCACCGTAAGCGAGACGCTCAGGGCATTCGCCGCCCCTGCCTTCAAGTCTGTGTAGGCGAAAGGATAGAACCCGATGTTTCCGAGATAGGTGTCGTTGTCGTAGGGGTCGAAGACGGTGGTGGTGTTTTGGAAGGTAGAGGGGTTGTTGACGTTGGTGCCGTTGAGCTCGGTTATCGCTTCTGAGTAGGCGACCTCTCCCAGAGGGCTGGTCGTGTTGGTCCACAGGACGCCTACTTTGAGTTGGTTGTGCTGGAGGGTGGTCTGGTTGCCGTTGGGCGTGGAGAACGTGGTCAACACAGTGTAGTTGAAGACGAACGAGTCGTTCGGGGAGACTCCGACCGTCCTCGCCATCGCGCCGCGGGGTGCCGACGAGAGGAGCAGGAGGGCGATGGTGGCAGCAACTGCCGCTCCCTTTTTGCTGCACAAAGACATGCGCCACGCCAAGGAGTCCAGCACCGCCGACTACTTTCGCGCCGACTCTCTCCCGAACGTCTCGTGGGCCAAGTTCCAAAAATGGCAGGCGACCTGGTGCTTCGGCGTGACCTCCTCGAGTGGAGGCTCTACGTCGCTGCATATCTGCTGCGCGAAAGGGCAGCGCGTGTGGAACCTGCAACCGCTCGGGGGCGAGATGTTGGTGGGGATCTCACCGCTCGCGAGGACCTTTATCTGCGGGCCTCCGGGGTCGGGGACTGGGACGGCAGCTATCAGCGCCTGGGTGTACGGGTGATACGGCTTCTCCACCACCTCTCCGGCCGGGCCGGACTCGACTATCTTCCCGAGGTACATGACGGCCAAGTTGTCGACGACGTCCTTCGAGAGCGCCAAGTCGTGCGTTACCATCAGGATGGATATCCCCTTCTCGTTCTTGAGTGCGAGGAGGACGTTCAACACCTCGGCGCGAATCGAGACGTCCAGCATCGAGACAGGCTCGTCTGCCAGGATGAGGTCCGGATCGAGCACCGCGGCCCTTGCTATGGCGACCCTCTGCCGCTGGCCTCCGGAGAGCTCGTGAGGGTATCTGTAGAGGTATTCTTCGGGGGGGATTATCTGCACGTCCCGGAGAGCCTTCAAGACCTTCTCCTCCGCCTCCTCGCGGGAAGCGACGAGGTTGTTGACGAAGAGGCCCTCGGCGACTATGTCGAACACGGTCATTCTAGGATTCACGGACTCGTACGGGTCCTGGAAGACGACTTGCAACTTCGGCCTGTACTTTTTGAGGTCTTTCCCTTTCAGCTTCGATATGTCGACCCCGTCGAAGACGACGGACCCTGAGGTTGGCTCGGTAAGCATCAGCACCGTCCTCAAGACGGTCGTCTTTCCCGACCCGCTCTCGCCCGCCAGCCCCATTATCTCCCCCTTTCTCACTGTGAAGCTCACGTCATCTACCGCGTGGACGATCGAGGACTTGCCTCCTCTCAGCGACTCGCTGAAGCTCCGCCTCACAGGGAAGTGCTTTACAAGGTGCGAGACCTCCAGGATGACCTTGTCGCCTCCACCCAGGGTGGCTCTCCACCTGGTGTCGCTCAAGCCTTGGCCTCCCCCCACTTACCCAGGTTGATGGGGGCCCGATTCTCCTTGATGTCCTTCCAAAAGTGGCAGGCGACCAAGTGGCCCGGAAGCGCCTCCTCAAGGGGAGGCTCCGCGGTGGCGCAGAGCTCCTGGGCGTATTTGCATCTCGTCCGGAACCTGCAGCCGCTCGGAGGGTCGAGCAGGTCGGGAGGTGAACCCGGGATCGCCGTGAGTTTTTCCTTCGGCTTCCTGATGTCGGCGAAGGCGCCCAGCAATCCCAGCGTGTATGGGTGCAGCGGCAACCCGTAGACGTCCACGCTTGTCCCGAACTCGACGAACTTTCCCGCGTACATTATCGCGACCTTCTCGCTCATCTGGGCCACGAGCGCGAGGTCGTGGCTGATCAGGATGATCGAGATTCCCAGCCTCTTCTTGACGTCGAGTAGGAGCCTCACGATCCCCGCCTGGACGATGACATCGAGGGCCGTCGTCGGTTCGTCGGCGATAAGAAGGGAGGGGTCGAGAGCGAGGGACATCGCTATCATTGCTCTCTGCTTCATCCCGCCGCTGAACTCGTGCGGGTAGTGGCTCGCCCTCGAGGGGTCGATGCCCACCAACACGAGAAGCTCTTCCGTCTTCTTGCGCGCCTCGGCCCTGGAGGTCAGGCTGTGAGCCATGATGACCTCCGAGATCTGGTCCCCTACCTTGAAGATCGGGTTGAGCGCGTTCATCGCGCCCTGCGGGATCAGCGCGACCTCGCTCCAGCGGATCTTCCGCCTGATCTCCGTGTCCGACATCGGGACGACGTCGCTCCCCCTGATGAGTATGCGGCCCGATCTGATCTTCCCGTTCGAAGGGAGGAGCTTCATTATCGTCAGCGCGAGGCTGGTCTTGCCGCACCCGCTCTCGCCGACGACGCCCAGCACCTCTCCCCTCTTGACCGAAAAGTTGAGCCCGTCGACGGCCTTGACCTCGCCGGCCGACGTAGTGTAATACATCCTGAGGTCGCCCACCTCGAGGACAGCCTCCCCCAGTCTGGGGGGCTCTCTCTCACGGATGGCGGGGGTCGTCATGGCAGGGGTGTCACCTCGTCCGGAGCCTCGGGTTGAAAATCCTGTCCAGCGCGAAGCCTACGAGCACGAAAGCGAGCGAGAGCGCCGCTATCGCTATGCCCGGAGGCAGGAACCACCACCAAGCGTAGTCGACCGTCGAGTTAGTCAGGGCGTCGGAGAGGGCGTTGGTCAGGGTCAAACCCCAGGTCACTGTGTTGATGGGGTGGATTCCCACGGCGAGGAAGTCGAGCGCCGCCTCTAATATTATGAACCCGGAGACGTTCAAGGCCGTCTGCGAATAGACCAGGCCCATGACGTTGGGGAGGATGTGCCTCCTTATGACGTGACCCGGTCCAGCTCCCAGGGCTCGCGACGCCTCCACGTAGGGCCTCTCCTTGACGCTGAGGACCTGGCTACGGATTATCCTGGTTATCCCGGGCCAAGAGAGCGCGACGAAGAGGGCGATGACCCACGAGTAGATGTTCTTGTAGAGGGCGGGGTTTTGCCCGAGCAAAGAGATGATCACTATGGCCAGAGGGAGGAACGGAAGGACGAGAACAAAGTCCGTCGCCCTCGAAATCACCTCGTCGCTGCCTCCGCCGAGGTAGCCAGCGACAAGGCCTGTGACCGTCCCGATCCCGACGGCACCCAGCGCCGAGAGCACCCCGATGGCAAGCGATATCTGCGAGCCCCAAACGAACTGTGACCACAGGTCCCTGCCGTAGATGTCGGTGCCGAGCAGGCCGTATGCCCCGCCGAGGATGTGGAATGTTATCCCCGTGAGGTAGAACGAGGTCTGGACGTTGTTCCCGGTCGGGACGACGTCGACTTCCAAGGTGAACCGATAGGTGCCGGGCTGATTGAGGATCACCTGCGCGGCGCTCGATGACTGGCTGAACCCGGGCAGCCCGGAGAGGGGCAGGAGGCCGCTGGGCACGGTGACGTTCCTCCATTGGCCGAACTGCCCGGACGTAATCTGGATCTCATTCCTGAGCGCGAACGCATCCACAGAGCTGAAGGAGAAGTTCTTGGTCGGCGTCTGCATCAGGAAGTTGACGTAGACCGCGGAGACGTTCTTCATGACTAGAGGGTCGATGAACGCGCTGATGACGAAGTTCGTCGGGGGCTTTGTAGAGTAGGAGAAGGACTTGGACATGGCGAAAACGGGCTGACCCCCCGGCAGGTACTGGTTTGTCTGTTCGATCTGCGAAGCCGTAGTCGAGGCGTTGACGAGCAGGCTCCCCGTATACTTCGTGAGGTTCCCGGGAGGCCCTGCGGTCGGGGCTGCGGCCACCGAGAAGTGCCCTCCAGTGTAGTTCCACGCGGAGACGTCGGCCTGGCTCTTGAAGGAATTCGAGTCGACCGGATAGGAGGTCACGGCGAGGTTCTGGTACCTTGGGATTATCGTGGCCCACTCGGGCACGGAATAGGGGGCGGAGACGTTGTACCCGAAGACGGGGTCGTTTTGCGTGATGAAGGGGGCGAATGTCGCAAGGACGACGAAGAACACGATTATGGCCAGGCCTATCACTCCGATTTTCGACTTGATGAACAGCCTCAGGTTCCTCTTGAATCCCTGGACGAAGGCCCTGCGGCCCGTGGACCCCCTGGATCGATTGCTCGTCGTCGACAACAACCACTCCAGCTGAACCGTCTATCCGGCCTTTATCCTCGGGTCGAGGAAGCCGTAGGCGACGTCGACGACGAAGTTCGCCGCCAGCACCATCAGGGAGATGATGAAGAACATGGCCTGTTCGAGGGGGAAGTCGTTCGTGACCACCGCGCCGTATATGGCCGAGCCGAGGCCTGGCCAGTCGAAGACGGCCTCCGTGATGACCGCGCCGCCGAGGATGAACCCGATGGAAAGGGCGAAAAGCGTCGCTATCGGGATTACGGCGTTCCTGAAAGCGTGCCTGTAGAGGACGTTCCTCTCGTCAAGCCCCTCTGCCCTGGCCATCACAATGTAGTCCTCCGAGAGGACGTCGATCATGGTCGCCCTCATCGTCAAATAGACACCGCCGATGCTGACGAGAGTGAGGGACAGGAAAGGAAGCCACATCGCCCGGAGCGTGGGGGCGATCGCGTTCAACCCGTACTTCGTGAGGGTGAGAGTGCCCAGGTTGACGTAAGCGGTGTGTGTGGTTATGATCTGGAGGATTATGAGGATGCCTCCGACGAAAAAGACGGGGAGGGAGTTTATGAAAAGGAATACCGCCAGAGACCCGACATCGAAGATCTTCCCGCGCTTAGCGGCTGAGAGGACGCCGACCCCTATCCCGATGACGAACGCGGCTATCGTCGATGTGCCCAGGAGGAGGACGGTATACGGGGTCCTCTCGGCCACAGTCTGCGAGACCGGGCCGCCGATGAGGCCTCCGATGTTGTACCCGTACTGGCCCGTGAACATGTCGACAAAATAGAGAAAGAACCTCGTGGTCAGCGGCTGGTCAAACCCGAAACTCGATATCACCTGCGCCCTCTCGTGCTCGATGATGGCGGAGGCGTTCCCACCCTTCGCGGGCGCGACTGGGACGTAGAGTTCCTGGACGCAAGAGTTGTAGCTCAGGCCGGGGCACGATGTCGTGAACGGGACTATCTGGAAAAGGACGAAGTTGAACCCGACAATGACCAAAAGGAGTACCACCAGGTTTAGCGCGCGTCGAGCTACGTACCTGCCTAGTCCCATTCAGTCGCCAAACGCGAGGCGCAGTATATAAAATGAGAAGAAGATGGTGCGGGCCTCTCTGGCCCGCCCCCCTGGCGGGCTCTCTATCGTCTTCTTCGGACGAACGCGGCGACCACTACCACGATCACTATGATCGCTACAGCTCCCAGGATGTAGTTGGTGTAATCGGTGCCGCCGCTCACGGTGGTCGTCCCAGAGCTGGAAGACGTGCTGGTGGTGCTAGATCCAGCCGACGTCGAGGTGGTCGCGCCTCCGGTGACCGCCATGCCGGTTGCCTGATACCAGGTCCTGGCCAGACCTAGGAAGTTGAAGCTGCCCTGCGTTACCAGCTCGTATGTCCCTGAGGACAGGCCTGTCGTAGGTATGCTGGCCGTGTATACGCCATTCGTGCCGCCTGTGAGAGTTACGGTTGTCACGTTGGCCCCGCTGGGGGAGATCACCGTGACCTTCGCGGTCGCGTTCGTTATCGGGACCGCCCCTACCTGTCCCGAAGCAACGCCGCCCATCGTCGAACTTCCGGCGTTATAGATGGTCTCATTGATGTCGGTCGTGAATGCGAACGAGGATCCCGCCGCCACGTTGGCTGCGGTCGACTTCCACGCCGACCTGAAGTAGTTCACGTTCTTGTCTAGTTCGCCGGCTCCAGTCGTCGCGGAGAATGCCTTTAGCCAGAACGGCCCTGAGCCCACCTCAAGGTTGGGGAGGTACTGCAACCATGTCGGCGCCGGCGTTGAGGTCAGGAACGAGCAGGGACTGTTGCATTGGCTGGCGGCTGTGGCCTGCGCATAAGGCAGCGTCGTGTCCATTGCTGCGCTCTGCGTCGCGATCTTGTTCAGGTTGAAGTACTTGAACACGTGCCAAGGCAGTACAGCCACGATCACAGAAGGGATGTTCCAAACCGAGGAGCTGTTCACCAGAATCTGAATCTGGTAGGGGTTCGAGGGCGGGATGTACGTTGCCCACATCCCTTCTGGGCCAGAGAGCACTCCCGAAACAGGCGTCGATATTAGAGGCAGGGTCGATGGAGACGAGATTCCTTGCTCATAGAGCGAGAAATTGTAGTCCGCCGCTGTTAGCGGCACGTTGTCTGACCACGTGATGTTCTTGTCGAAGTTCAAGGTCACGAGGGCGCCTTGCACTATCTTGTTCGCTGTGCCCTGGTTCCCTTGCATCTGGAACCATCCAGGACCCGTTCCGGTGCTGCCCGTAAAGTTGGCTACGGAGTAGCTCGTCGTCATCCAGTTGATTAGCGCGAGAGCCACGTTGGTCTGGGCGGGCGGTGTCGCCAGAGGCGTGTCGTAAATCTCGCTCCAAATGTCAGCTTGCCACTGCCAGTTCGTATTGTAGAGCGGGTTCATCCCTCCCGCGTCCGCTGATTGATGGACAGCGTAGTTGAACGTCCCTCCGTTGGCGTTGTTTGTGGGGTGGACGTTCAGCAGGGTGTAGTAGATTCCCGCGATGCCGTTCGGGCCGTACGCGGGTACATTGACATAGCCGGTCCATCCGTTGATGTAATCAGCCCATAGCAGGTTCTCATAGAACGACATCAGGTAAGGGAGGCTAACGGCGTTGTCCATGTCCACCCTCTTTGCTGCGGCGTTCGACGCAGCGATGGTAGAAGCGTATTGTATCGCGTTGGTGTCAAAGTCCATCGTCTTGTTGGCGTAGTTCATGAAGTTCAGAGATGTCGCGACGTTCTGCGAGTTCAAGAAAGAGAAAGCCCAGTTGTAGTTGGCGCTAGTGATCCATCCGAACGTGTACAAGTCCCAGTTGTCAACCGTCTGCGCCGCCGAATAGTTGAACACCGCAGGTGTGTTGTATCCCGTGCTCGGGTTGTAGACTCCTGCCTTTAGCGCTGCGGCTGCAGACGGCGAGTAAACCACAGGAGCCGCTTTTGCGGTCCCAAGGGCGTTGAATTGTAATCCAATCGCCGCAGCGTTCTTGATCAGGGCAGTCGCGACAGCGGTTCGAAGCGGGTCGTCGCTCCTGTAGACGAACTTCGGGGTGAATGCCTGACCGTTATAGAGCCAAGTGATGGCGCTAAGGGCCACGTCAGTCGTGTTGCCCTCCTTGAGGCCCGATAGCTTCAACTCTTTGACCGCGTTCGTGTAGGTGGCGGAATACGGGTATGTCGGGATACTCGTATTGCAAGCCGAAGGATAGGCCTGACATGGGAACAGGTCAGGCTGCGCTGACCCCGCTACTCCTTGGAGGATTGTGCTCTCTATGAAACTGTAGTCTGTCAGATACGCCATCGCCTGCCTGAACGCAGTGGTGTTGGTCACCGGACGGAGCATGTTGAATCCTATCCCATAAAACGAGTATCCGAGAGAAGAGTTCGCAACGAGGTTCGTGTTGGTTTGCGCGGAGGTGAAGCTCCCCGTTGTGAAGGTCCACTCAGGACCTTGGATCGTCCCCGCTGCGAGCGAGTTGTACAGGGTCGAGTCCGACGTGATTACCGTGAAAAGAACCTTGTTCACCCGAGGCCCGTGAAGATCGGCCTGCGCCCCCGTGATGATGCCCGTGTTGGTCGCCGCATCGACCATCGGGAGTGACGAGAACACGAACAGGAGAGCTATAGACAAGGCGACATAGTTCCTTAGTGCCATGTGAACAGAGTTCGAATGCGAATTTGATATATAACTATATCGAATCTTGGTTCTGCTAAATTCAGTGCTCTTTGCGAAGCTATTAGGCCTCGGCTCGTTCCTCAGGGACTCTCTTTCGCTTGTGCCGATCCTCTTCCAGTCGAATCAATAGCCGGGATTCGCCTCACGAGAATACTTCTGCCAGAAAACCCTCGCCAAAATGGCGCACTCGCGACGTCTTCTTTCATCTGATCCGAGTCGCATCGGACCCGGTCGTATCTGACCAGACATGCCAATGACCGGACGACCCTAGATCAGGGACAACCGGCTAAGGAGGCTTGGTCCATGGTAGGATAGAAGACTCGACCGAGAGCTCCTAGGTCGTGCGAAGGTCATTAGGGGTCGATAGATTGACTCGTCGGTTCTTTCAGAAGAGCAAACTTTCAGGCTCATTTGCAGCTGCACGAATCGTCAAACGGAAAGATTTCCGCCGACGCTTGCGGATAACAATGAAGAGGCTAAGAGACGGATGACCGTGAACAGGAACGCGAGTCACGGCTTAGGGGCCGAGGCGAAAAAAGGGGAGAACGAAAGAGTTGATTGAATAAACCCGGAAAATGGGTCTATTTCGCTTTTTGCAAAGCTTGCTGGGCATTTTGCTCCCTGTCATGCTGCGTTGCCGACCAGAGATATATCACGTCCGTCACGACTAGAATTAGCACTATGATCTGTTGCCAGTCCACTGTGAGCAGTCCAGGGATCACGGTAGATCCCCTTGCCGCAGACGTTATCATGAAGAGCGGGTAGCGGACCATAGTCGGCGTGAACGACTCGGGCCCCCAGTAGTCGGCACGAGTCGAATAGTCACCGGTCACCCAGGCCAGCAGAGCGAGCAGGACAGCGTTTACGACTACGACCTCTAGGATCGAGAAGATCTTCATTCCGGTTGAGCGAATGGGCCGTCGCTCCGGCATCTAAAGCCTTTACTCGAAAAAGCGCGGATCCAGCGGCAACGCTTAACCGTCTCGGCTGGACGCCCCCCGAGAGGCCTTGCGGTTTTCCAAGAACGTTAGTCGGGGCATCACGTACGTCCTCATAGTAGTCATCATAGTTGCCTCAGCCCAGCTCGTAGTGGGAAGCGCCCTCGGCTCGTCTCCGGTCTACGTCGTTGTGAGCAGCAGCATGGTCCCGACTCTCAAAATCGGCGACCTGGTCGTAGCGCATAGCGTGCCCTTCAGCAACATCCACGTCGGGGACGTGATAATCTACATTCAGCCCACTCCGGGAGGGTCGTGTCCGAACCCTGAGGGGCTCACCATAGTCCACAGAGTGGTTAACATCACGAGTGCAGGATTGATAACGCAGGGGGACAACAGGATATCCAACCCCCATCCCGACGAACCATACGAGTGGCCTCCCGTCCCCACCTCTTGCGTAAAGGGGGTTGTCTTCTTGGCGGTTCCGTACCTGGGGCTAGTCTCGATGATTATCCCCTATCCCTACAACTACATCCTGGTCGGACTGATACTGCTCTTCGTGTTCCTCGCCGAGCTTCGCCCGTCTAAAGAGGGAAAGAGCGGAGAAGAAAATGAGATGGCGAGCGGAGTTGATAGTGGAGGTGGAGGTGGGAGCCCTAGTGAGAGGGAGCCGACGGCGCCGGTGCCGCCTCCGAGTCTCGGTACTTTTCTGCTGTCAGGATGTATTTCGCGAACCACATGCTGATCACCACCGTGGCTATCGTCAGGGTCAGCCACGCTGGTATGAACGCCGCCTGCATGTTCCTTTGGAAGAGGGAAGGTCCCCATGTCAGGATTGCGAAACCCAACATGATGATGGTAATCAACCCGAGTCTGCGAGACGAAGACCTGCCTATCGGGGCGGCCACGTGCTGAACAGCTGATCCGTGAACCTCGGCGTCTTTGTGCGGGTCTCCTGACACTGTTTCTTCCCCTTTTGCGCCTCTGTCCCCTGCAAATAAAACTTGCGCGGCCGCAAATGCGCCTTCCCTTTTATACTACTTATATAGTCGCCGACTCCGCGGCGTCAAATGCCACAGACGAAGGCAATCGTCAGCATCGAGAACGTGGTCGCGTCAGCGTCGATAAACCAGACGGTAGACCTAAATCAGATAACCAAGAATTTCGTAGACGTCGAATATCATCCGGACCAGTTCCCAGGCCTCGTCTTCAGACTCAAAACTCCAAAGACCGCGACGCTCATCTTCAGCTCCGGAAAGATGGTTTGCACAGGCGCCAAGTCTGAGGAACAGGCGCGGAAGGCTGTGCAGGAGGTCGTCAGGCGATTGAAGAAGGGCAGCATCCCGATCAAGAACGAGGCGGAAATACAGATCCAAAACATCGTCGCGTCGGCCAATCTTGGAGGGAAGGTCCACCTCGAGGAGGCGGCTCGGCAGCTCCCAAAGTCGATGTACGAGCCAGAGCAGTTCCCAGGTCTCATCCACAGGATGGCAGACCCCAAGACGGTAATCCTCCTCTTCGCCTCAGGGAAGCTAGTCTGCACGGGAGCCAAGAGGGAGAGCGAGGTCTACAGGGCCGTGAACAACCTGCACGTCCTTCTTGAGGAAAAGAACTTGATGGTCTACTAGGCGCCTGAGGATATCGCTGTTAACGTCGCTGCACTTGATTCGTCACGGCGTTCGCTTCTTCAGGTGATAGAAGGGCTTTTGCCCGGAGGATCTTCACGAGCTCAAGTATGTCGGTCATCGCGTGCAACTTCACCCCCTGCTTCTTGAGCGCGAGCGAGCCCCCTTCCAGCCTGTCGATGACCACCGCGGCCTGGTTGACCTCGCATCCCTCCTCTTTGAGAGGCTGCACCGCAGAAAGTATCGAGGTGCCGCTTGTTATGACGTCGTCCACGACCAAGACCTTCCATCCGGGCTTCGTGACACCTTCTACCAGCCTTGCCCTACCATGGTCCTTCACCTCCTTCCTGACGTAGATCATAGGCTTCTCAACTTTGAGGGCGAGCGGAGAAGAGAGAGTAAGGCCCGCGGTGGGTATTCCCGCGATGGCGTCGTAGCTCGCGTCATCGATCTGATGGCGCAGAAACTCGCCGTAGGCGTTGATGAGAGCGCGATAGGCGCCTGGGTAACTCGGGACCGCCCGGAGGTCGACATAATATGAGCTGATCTTCCCGCTCGCCAAGGTAAAAGTCCCGAACTGGATGGCCTTGACCTTTACGAGCACCATTGCCAACTCCTCGAGGAGTTCCTTGCGCTTCCAGGCCATGGACAGGGCCTTCCGGCCGCCCTAGAAAAAGAGTGGGGAGGATATCGACAACAAAACTTGATAGACGCCGGACAGACAGGTCTTGCGATAGAAGCGCCCAATGGAAATCTGGGTCCCTTACGGAGAGGTCGAGTCGCTGATCACGCTCATGCAAGAGAACCTCGGGGAGACCCTGGACCCGCGGCCCGAGTCACACCTCGACGAGATGGTTGTGACGCTCCTCGAGCGGTTGAAGGGCGCAGAAAGGATTTTCATCTTGGACCTCAAGCCAGCGACGGTCAAAGTAGTCAAGGCGCTTGTCGCCCGGCTTCCCAAAGAAGGAGTGAGGTTCGTGGCAGCCGAGCCGCGGAAGCTCGAGTCCGAAGTCCCCGAACTCAAAGACCTCGTCTTGAAGCTGCGGCCGCCGGCGGGCTCGACGAAGGCGACAAGGGTATCGCCAGATCTACAAGAGCCCACCAAGAAGTTTTCGATCGCCACCGGCGAACCTGATCCCCTTCTTGGATTCATCGATGCACCAGTTGCCCTTGCGATGAGCTGCATCGAGGGAGCGAGGAGGCTTGCTTACGAGCGGCGCGATGGTGACGCACCCCAGCCCCTCCGCGAGGACTCGCCCAGCTACTCGGCGGTGCGCTCGCTGTTCGAAGGATCAGGGGCCAACGACGCGGGCTACGCCACCATCATCACCCGAGGAGGAGCGCCGTATTCAATCGTGGAAGGCGACGCAGTGAAGCAGGCACGGACCCATTACCTTTCCGACGAAGTCCCCCAGACCAAAGGGATGGTAGTCGGCGTCGGTGGGAAGGGATACGACGATAGCCTCTCGCACGCCATCAGGCTGGCGGTCGGCTCGCTGAAGGGCGTCAGGAAGGGCGGGGAGATAGTGCTGGTCGCGGAGTGCAAAGAAGGGATGGGCTCAGAGGCCTTACAGTTGTACCTAACGGGGAGAATGAGCGAAAGTTTCCTGAAGAGAGGTAGTTATGTCGAGAGCCTCGAGGAGATATCGTATGTGCTCGATCTCAGGGAGAAGTACTCGGTCACCTTAATCTCATCCCTGCCTGAGCTCTACGCCGGAGGCAAGCTCAGATTCAGGACCGCCCGCGGCTCAGGAGAAGCGCTCGGCAAGGTCTTCGCCTCGATCGGGAGGAACGCGAAGCTGAACGTGGTCACTCGCGCCTGCGAGACAGTGCTCCCCTAGGCGGGAAGCGTAGCGAAGGTTTGCGGGCTCGGGACGCACAGAAGCCCTACCACGATAGCCACGACGAAGACGGCCTTCCTCGAGGAGGACAGACCCGAGATCGAATCTAGCGTCTCCCCCTGGACCGGGAATGAGGCCATAAGGAAGAGGAGCACGAAGATGACCCAGTAGTTGGGGAGGTCGACCACGAGAAGCAGCGCCCCGGTGACCATCGTGGTGGCCCTGCTCCCCTTGTCGCCCAGGACGAGACGTGCCATCCTTCCGCCGTCGAAGAGACCTGCCGGCATGAGGTTGAAGAAGGCCAAGAGGAGGCCGAGCCACGCAGCGATCTCAATCGGCGAGAAAATCAGCGTCCCTCCCGGTGGGACCGCGGGAGAGAGCCCGACGGACTGCGCGAGCGAGAGCGCCGCGGTCTGGATGATGCTCGGGTTTGTCTGGATGGTCGCGGTCTGGTTCCCCGCCAAAAGGGCGGCATAATCGGACTGGCTGAGGACGACCGACGTGCCGGCCCCCAGGAAGGCGACCACCGCGGCAACGGCGACCGCTACCAGTGAACCGAGGAAATAAAAGTCAAAAAGCTTGTTCCTGTTCGCAGACGGGGTCGAAGGGAAGCTCACTGACCCGAAGGTGGGCAGGAAGTACATGGTCGGGATAGGGACGAACAGTGGGACGTTAGGCAGGAAGTAAGAGACCGACGAGAAGCTCCCCTTGCCTTCTATGTAGCGGTGCACGAGCTCGCGCGAGACCAAAACCGCGAGCAGACCGGCCTCGAACCCCGCGCCCATCTCGAGCGGCGAGCTGTTTGGGGCGATGTCGGGGAAAATCACCGCGACCACGTAACCCGTCACGAAGGTCGAGAGCAATGTGAGGAAGAACAAGAATACCGGCGCGCTCAGCTTCAGGACCTGGGGACGGCGCTCCGGCAAGGGAGGATTCTTGGTGACGAGGAGCGTGGCATGCTCTGGATCCCCGTAGAGCTGCGCAGAGTAACCCGGCCTCTTCAGCAGTTTCAACAGCTTCAAGAAATTCGAAGAAGACCGGTTGTCGAAGGCGACGCTGTATTCGGCCGCCCCTTCCTCTGCGACGAAGTAGTCGTTCACAGAGAAGAGCGACCTCACCGCGGAATCGACCTCGGTGTTTATCGCCGACAAATGCTTCTAGAGAGGTCGCGATGCAATCGCAATAAACCTTAGCGTGCGGCAAATGGATATCGTCACCAAGGGCGCCTCGATTGGAAGACTCCCCGTTCCCTGGCAATCCCAGGTGATCATGCCAGACTGATTAACTATGAGATGTGGAGGAAAACGCTTCCAGTTTCGCTGGGCCGTCGGCCTGGGGGGTTGTTGTACGACCTTAGACCCTTTCAAAGAACAGAGAAATCGCTGAGTCGCACCTACTCCTCGTCATGTCGAGCCATCACGCCATGCCTCTCCAGAGGCTGCGAGGATCGCGGCCCTCAGTCGAGGAGGACGACCCAATCTCTATTCAATAGATTGTTCTGCGGCAGGGACAGTCCAGCAGGGTGGAGCAGATAGGCAAAAGCATCTTGCCCCTTCAGAAGATTCCTGTTAGTTGGAGAATACGAGCGTCCCAGACTACCTTGAACGGAGTATTGCGCTGTGATCTCCGATACATTCCAATTCCATTCAGCCCCGCGTCGTGATAGAGACCAAGGCAACCGACTCAAGTGCGCCTTGAAGAGACATATCGGCAAATATCCGGCGAACCTTATTTAGGGGACGGGAGCCGTCCGAGATAGCGGATGCAAAAATCAGTAATAGGCAAGGCGGGAGATTACTCGATACGCTACTGCGAAGCTTCAGACATCCCCAGCGTCGTGAACGTGAATGCTCTGACGCTCCCCGAGCACTACTCAGACTATTTCTACTACGAGATACTCAACGAGTTCCCCAACACGTTCATCGTTGCCGACCTCGAAGGCGAGCTCGTAAGTTACGTGATGTGTAGGATAGAGTATGGTCTTTCAGTCATAAGGCGTTTTGGCCTGGCCCGCAAGGGACACATCATCTCTGTCGCTACGCTGGAGAAGCATAGAGGAAAGGGTGTCGGCACCATGCTCATCAAGCAGGTCATGGAGGAGATGAGGAAGGGCTCTTGCAAGGAAGTCTTCCTTGAGGTGAGGGTCACCAATGACGACGCGGTGAGGCTCTATAGGAAGCTGGGCTTCCAGGTGACAGGGACGATGCAGGGCTACTACAAGGATGGCGAGTCTGCGTACCTGATGGCCCAGTCCCTCTGAAACGTTTCTCCGAACAGACATCAATATAGGTCCCGAATATCCTGGCGGTCACGTCACGGAGAATTGACAACAGCGACCAAGTTCCAAGATCTCGCGGAGACGCTGGAAAAGGTGAAGCTCGCCAGAGGGAAGAACGAGAAGGTCTCGATACTCGCCAACCTCCTTGCGCGCCTAACCGAAGAGGAGGTCGGTTTCGCCGCGAGGTTCGCGACCGGGAAGGCGACCCGCAAGGGGAGCGCCGACGAGACGCAAGTGGGATACTCGACGCTCATCGGCGCCTTTCGCGAGGTGACGGGGGTGACTCAGGCCGAGTTGAGCCAGAGCTACCTCAAACACGGAGACCTCAGCGAGGCCGTCGCTGAGTTCATTGGGCGGAAGAAGGAGACGACCCTCTTCCAGGGCGCCGAGGGAAGGCTGAGCATCCTCGACGTCGCTTCTATTTTCGAGCGGATGACCGAGTCCCGAGGCAAGGGATCGGCCTTGTTGAAGAGGGAGATGGTCAGGTCCCTCTTGCTCCGCAGCGAGAGCGCGCTAGAGGCGAAGTACATCGTAAAGATCTTGAGCAAGGAGATGAGGATAGGCCTGGTCGAGGGCCTGGTCGAGGAGGCAATAGCCGCCGCCTTCGACGGCGGCGGGAAGGAGAGGGTGAAGCGCGCCTATCTGATGCTCGGAGACATCGGCCTACTCGCGAGGGAGGCGAAGGCCGGTCGGCTCGGAGAGGTGAAGATCGAGCCGATGCGCCCTGCGAGTTTCATGCTCGCCGAACCTATGCCAAATGCAGAGGAAATAGCGAAGTACTTCGAGGGGAAAGAGCTCTATGCGGAGTTCAAGTACGACGGAGTGAGGGCGCAGGTCCACAAGGCCAGGAACGAGGTGAAGATTTTCTCTCGGAGGCTCGAGGAGATAACGGCGAGCTTCCCGGAGGTGGCCGAGGCGGCGGCGAAGATACCTCACGACATGATCCTCGACGGCGAGATCGTGGCGTTCAAAGAAGGACAGGGGCCGATCTCGTTCCAGCTCCTTCAGCGCAGGCTGCGGAAAGTGGACAAAGGGGAATCTAGGCTCATCGCGCCCGCCCGGTACTTTTCCTTCGACATCCTCTATCTCGACGGTCGCCCCACCTACGAGGATCCTTTCGACTCGAGACGCAGGGCGCTGTGGGAGATACTCGAGGGGACCGACATCTACAAGGCTGACACCAAGACCGTTCATGATGCGATGGAAATCGAGGCCTTCTTCAGGGAGAGTAGGAGGCTCGGATACGAGGGACTCGTCCTCAAGGAGCCTGACAGCCCCTACACGCCCGGACGAAGGGGGAGGTATTGGGCCAAGCTCAAAGAGGAGCTGGACACGCTCGATGTCGTGATGGTCGCGGCGGAATACGGGCACGGGAAGAGGGCCGGGAAGATAAGCGACTACACCTTCGCGGTGAAGGACGGGGAAGAGTTGAAAGTGATCGGCAAGGCCTACTCGGGGCTCACCGACGAAGAAATCGACGAGTTGATGGTTCGCATAAAGAGACTCGCGCGGGGGAGCGGAGGTTACCGCATGGAGGTAAAGCCCGAGATTGTGCTCGAGGTCGCCTTCGACAGCGTGCAGAGGAGCGAAAGGCACGACAGCGGATACGCCCTGAGGTTCCCCCGAATCAAGCGCGTAAGGGACGACAAGCGGCCCGCGGACATCGACACCATAGAAAGGGTGAAGGAAATCTACGAATCTCAGAAGGTCAAGGCTGACGCGGCGTAGAAAGACCTGAGCTCCTTGGCGAGCGTCTCGTAGTCTGAAACGCCCTTCCCCACCAGCCCGTCAAGGAACGCCACTCGATTCTCGAGCTCCATTGAGATCGTCTTGGCAGACCGCCCGAAGCCCTGGCCCCGTCGCCCCAGACTTGCCGAGGCCCCTGCGGAACCCTCCCAAATTCCACCTTCCCTTTCACGCGTGAACAGAGTCGTCCATGACGGCTCGCCTGGTTCCACCACACTTTGAACGTACCTGAAGCCTCCCGGGTCTCTCACCATGAAGACGACTGCGTCTATCAACCCGAGGGATGAAAGAGCTACTGAGAGAGGGGGCTGCGTGAGCCTGGTCGTCAGCCCGTCAGTGTGTGAAGCGTGGAACGTGGTAAGACAGCCCGTCCCGGTCGCCGCGGCTTGGAAAAGGGCTTGGACCTCCTCGCCCCTCGACTCGCCCAGGACGACAAAGTCTGGTCTCTCCCTCAGGCTCAGCTTCACGAGGTCGAATAGGGTCACGTCTTCCCCCGTCGGACTCCCGCCGACCTTGTTGTGCGCGAACCGGGTATGGAGAGGCTTCCAGCCCCCCTGGGGCAAGGTGATCTCCCTTGTGTCCTCTATCGAAAGGATCTTCCAATTCGGGTTGAGGACGGTCGCGACCGCGTTTAGAAGCGTCGTCTTCCCCGAGGCGGTCACTCCGGCGATCATCACGAATCCCCTCATCTCAAGGAGGAGCCATAGGTACGCCGCGAGCTTCGAGTCAAGCGTGCCGGCGCGGACAAGTTCGGAGATGGTGTAAGGGGTCGCCCTCAATTTCCTGATGCTAAAGGAGCTTCCCAGAGAGGTGACCTCCTTTCCCCAGGTCGCAGCCAATCGGTAGCCTTCGGGCAGGACGCAGTCTACGATTGGTGAGGAGACCGACAACGACCGGTTCGAGCGCTGGACGAGCCGTGCGACGATGGCGTTCAGGTCCTCCTGCTCGCGAAACATCACGTTGGTCTCCAGCCACCCCTGACCGTTGTACCGTTTGTGCCACACCTTCACTGGCCTCCCTGGTCCCTCGCAGGAGACGTCTTCGAGCTCCGGGTCTCTCAGGAGAGGGTCTACGACGGAATAACCGAGTATGTCCCTCATCAGGTAGTGGGTAACCGCCTTGCTCTCCTCTTGCTGCTCGACCGCCAGGCCGTCGAGAAAGCCTGAACGCCTCAGCTCGGCGAAAAGATAGCCGAGCGGGTCGACAGTGATCACAGGGGATGGAGCGAGCCACGTCGACAGGGAATCTATCGCCTCGGCTACGGTCGCGCTTACTTCAGGACTAACGTAGGGCTCCTTGACGAGGTAGAGCCCCTTTCCGCGGTCGTCGTAGATGTAGACAGCGTAACCCGACCTGTAGGTCGCACCGTAGCCCGACCTTAACTCATAGTCGACGACGTAGTTCTCAACGAGCCGCCCTCCTCGAGGAGGGTCGAAGGGAATTATCCGAAGCGAGGAGAAGCTTGGACGAGCGATGACCCCGAGGCTCACCAGACGCGACGCTAAGGGCGCGAACGCGCTAAACCGAGAAACCCAGGCTCTTCGTTCCAAATACTAGGCTCACCTCTCCGTGAGCGTTCGGCGGAATGCGGACCGAGCACATGTTTTGCGGTTGGACCACTCCCGAGCAATTTGTTAATGATTGCGTCAAACTCCCATCGACGTACGTCGCTGCGAGGGTCCCCTGGACCCATCCGTAATTGTAGACCCATGCGTAGGAACCGGTGGAGTTAGTTTGAACCGATACGACTGCGAGCAGGAGCGCGTATCCCTTTGCCGCGTTCTGGGAGCTGGATGACAGGAGGTTGCTCGAGCTCCTTATCGACCCGAGCGCGACCGCGCTTATGCCTCCCAGGAGCGCGATCGTGATCATCAGTACGGCCATTGAAGATACCACCTCGCTAACCCCGCGGCGAGCCTCAAATCTCAAAGGCATCGAAGCCTCCGCCAAAGGTCATCAAGATGCTGTGAGGGTTCCCGTCGGTGGGAAGATAGATGGCAAAAGTGATCCCGCCAGGATTGCCGTCCACGGGGACCGGCGAAACAGTGGTCGACGCAGGGCTCCAGGGGCCACTGACAACTTCTCCGCCGGGCAACGAAATCGAGCAAGTGGTCCCATTCACGATCATCACCTCGTGCCATCCGGCGGACACCTGAATCGAGGCCCCCGTTGAGCCCGAGACCCAGGGCCTTCCGTCGGTCGCGATCTGGATCGAGCCCGCTTGACGCGCCAGGACCGAAAAAAATGTCGTGGCGCTGCCCGTGCAAAGCGTGGGCGATGATGAATATGTCGCCCCAATTAGAGCGAGAATGCCGCCATTCGAACTAGCCGCGTCGACGCTGAAAGACGAAATGACAGTCGAGGAGGAGGAATTCGAAACGACACGCTCTATCGTCGGATCGCCGCCGATTATCGTCTCATCGTTCACGAAGATGGGCTTGGAACCCAAGTTCGCTTCTGGCTTAAGGCCTTGATAGACTATCGATGCGAGCGAAAGTGAAACGACTATCAGCACTACCGTCGCCTCGTACTGGGCTATGGCGGTCCGGCTGGGCATCATGCCTGGATATTGAACGCTTTTGCGACCTGGTCGCCCACCACCGTGACCGTGAAGGTCGCGAACGCGGGCAGCTGGAAGTTTGTCTTGAACTTTGCCGTTAGTGAGTCACCCGGTTGCATGCTGAGGCCGCTCCCCGACGAGGACAGGAGCGTCATGTTCGCTCCTGCGCCGCTCGCGACGAAAGAGTTCGATGCCGAGCCATAGGTCACGTCGATGGCCTGGAGCGCTACAGGGATATTCCCGTCGTTCTTCACGTCGAGGATTATAGTCTCACCGTCCGCGGAAACGTTCGTCGCCGCGAGGGTCACGGATGGGTCTTTCACTTGCGCGATCACCAATTGCCGAAATGAAGAATAGAGGATGCCGCCCAACATCAGCGTTATCACGACGAGAATCACCGTTGCGAGGAATGGGCTGATCCCCACTCGAGATGTCCTCCCTTTGTTCTGGAACTTCAACGCAACAGAATGGCCTTGCCATATTTATCCGCCCACAAACGCTACGCGACTCCGAAGACGAACAGCGACACGAGGGTCGATGCC
>JAPCJN010000002.1:37203-46454 GCA_027886925.1 Nitrososphaerota archaeon | reverse complement strand
CGGCTACCTGGTGCCGGACGGTCTGGGTGAGGAGCTTCGAGAGCAGCACCCCGGAAAGCATTGAGACCGTTGAGACCGAGAGAATGAGGGAACTCTGCGAGGACCGAACTGCAAAAATTGGGAGGCCGATGGGAGCGCTCTGCTGCGCAAACCCCGCGAGGAAGGTTATGGCAGAGACCGATATTACAGGGACTATCGCCCCTATCAGCATGAATGGGATCATCGACTGTGTCACGCTTCGCCTTGCGTCCGATACCTTCCTGAAGAGCGAAGAGAGTTCTTCAAGGTGCTCGAAGCCAGCGCCGCTCTCGAACGCGATGGAGAGGATGCCGAATCCCAGACGGACGAGCCAAGACGGGTGAGAGATGCGTTTCTGTGCCTCGGTAGGTGTGAGCCCGATTCTGGTCGACTGGTAGAATGCACGCACAGGATCCTCGATGGAAGAGAACCTCTTGTGCGCCTGATCGCTCAACTTTGAGAGCGATTCAGGAAGTCCGACTCCCGCCTTGCTTTCCTCTGCGAGGTCATGGAGCATCGAGCTCACTTCCTGCTCGCCCCTTCGGATGATGGAGTAGTGCTTCCTCGTCTCGTAAAAACCGAGCAACGATATGCCCAGGGGGATGAGCACGTACTCACGCGAATCAAGAAATCCCGAAATGAACGCCGCTGTGGACAATCCCCACGCGCTGATCGTCAGCGCAAGCCAGACTGTCGACGGAGGCTTGTCGTAGACGATTGGCTGCATGGAGTCGGTCAGGGCAAGGACGAGCACTGACACGGCCGCAAGGATCGCGAAAGGGGCGATGAACAACAACGACGAGGTGAACCCCGAAACTATGGTCCCGACCATCTCGAGGCCGACGGGAAAGAGCGCGAGGAGGATGAATGCGACCTCTGCCAACGAACCGACTGAGACGCTGAAAGCTGTCCAGCTTCGTTCGTGCTTTTGGATTTGGACAAGGGTCTCCTGTTTGACGAATTTGGCGACGTCTTTTCCGGCCGAAAGCGCCTTTAGGAAAGCTTGCACGAATTCTCTTAGGCGGGGACTCGGATGATTGGCAAACGCCGCCTCGGCGACGCTCATGGGGGAGCCCTGGATGAACACGTCGTCCCTCTCAAGTATCTCCGCCTCCCGGTAGAACGCGGGAAAAACCGACCTGCCGAGGGCTGATATCCTCCTGAACCCGCCTTGGACCGAAGGATTCGCTTCGTGTGCGAAGACAGAGAGCGTCATTAGAAAGAAGGGGAGCTCGGCCTCAGAACCCCTCTTTCTCGAGTGAGTGCGAGAGAGCAAGAACATCAGGGGCATCGCCTGTATCGTCACAGAGGCTCCAAGAATGAGAAGGGCTTGTCCCGGCGTTAGAAAGTAGATCGCTAGAATCTCACCAGGTACGGCGAGGAAGAAGAGAGAAACGAAGAATCGAGAGAAGGTCCTTGGGGAGATGAAGACGTTCGCCCCCCTCAACAAAGGGAGGAATCTCGTCTGAAGCCTGGATGCAACCGCAGGAAGCGGGCAGAGGGATGAGAGCCGCCTCACCAATAGTTCAGGAGTCGGTCTTTCCACCATGAGACATGACAACTTCGCTTAAAAGCGGCACCAAAATCAATCGGCGCCGTGTACTACCAGTTGCTCATGCTCGCATCGTTCCTTTTGGCGGGCTACCAAGACGCGCGAGAGCGGTTGGTCTCGGACCTATACTGGATACCCGGCATCTTGGCCGCGGTACTCGCAATCGTATTTCTCCCTTCGCTCGATTTCATTCTTCTATTGCGGATCGCGCTCATCGGAGCGATAGCGTTCGTCTTCACCTGGTTCGGCTTCATCGGACAGGCAGACGCGATAGCGCTAGCCCTGGTGGCGTCGGACCCCGCGCCCTATTCGCCCATCCCCGTGCTTGTGGCGACAGGCGTCGTCGCACTCGCTCACATATCGTACCTCTACGTTAGGGGGACCGCCAGAGGGCCTCACCTGATCACGCTCGAGGAGTTCCGCTCGCAGTCAAAGTGGATCCCCAAAGCCCTCGTGATAGACGGGGAACGGAAGGAGATCACGAGCGACGTCAACATTTCAAGGGAGAAGGCGGAGGAGCACGCGACCACTGGAGCTGAGGACAAGTCAACAATGGTGGAGGTCCAGTACGGCGTCCCTCAAGTCACATACATCGCGGCGGGATTTGTCGTCTACCTTGTCTATCTGATCCTCTTCGAGCCCAGCCAGTTCTTCGCGTTTCCCTGAAATCGCGAAGGAACAGTAAAATGCCGACCACCGTCGAGACGGCGCGGTAGCACCTCATGGTAGACTGGGAATCGATTCTCAAGCAGGCCGGCGAGCGAGTTCAAGAGATTTCTGACAGGCTCAAGGGAAGCAAGACCGGCCTCGAGGCACAGGGCATGGGCGCAGGCGGAGACATCACTATGAGGGTCGACTCGGAGGCGGAGGAGAGCATCGTAGAGCTAGTCAGAGGGGTACGAGACGTTAGGGTCGTCACAGAGGAGGCGGGGGTGATCGGAGGCGGCGCCGGATCCCGATGGACCGTCGTGGTCGACCCGATCGACGGGTCCTCCAACTACGCGAGGGGGTTGCCTTTCTATTGCACTTCGATAGCCGTTCTGGAAGGCGAGTCGCTAGAGCACGTGAAATACGGGCTCGTCAGGAATCTTACCAACGGCGACTCGTACTTCGCCGAGAAGGGGCATGGTGCCGAGAGGGACGGAAAGGCCATCACGACCTCGACGGCCCGCGAATTGGAGGTCTCGTGTGTGGGCATCGACATGTCGAAGGCGAGCCTCGCG
Source organism: Nitrososphaerota archaeon (assembly GCA_027886925.1). The sequence continues at coordinate 43,661 of JAPCJN010000002.1, read as the reverse complement.
ACCGTGAAGAGGCTCGTCCCGCTCCTAGCCGCAGTAAGGAAGCCTGCGCACTTCGGCGCCAACGCGCTTGAGCAGTGCTTCTTGGCGGACGGGAAGATCGATGCTTTCGTCGACCTCCGCGACAGGATGAGGGTTGTCGACTTCGCCGCTGGCTACCTGATCTCCAAGGAGGCGGGGGCCGTCTTGTCGGACGGAACCGGAAGACGAGTGAACACCAGAGTCTCTCTCGAGGAGAAGTTCAACGTGGTCGCGGCTAACAACCCAGTACTCCACAAGAAGATACTGGAGACCCTCAACCCCTGACCCAAGGCGACTCGGCGAACTCCTTCACGCTCCTGTAGAGGGCGTCCGCGGGAGGAGAGTCAGGACGGGAACGGATCATCACGAACTTCACCCCGACGCTCCTCGCAGCATTCAGGTCGTTTATCCTGTCCCCGACGAAGACGGCCTTTTCTTTGCTCGCGCCGAGGCTATCAATCGCCATCCCCAGCTGTGTAGGCCTATCCATGGAATCTTCGCGGGTGAACTTTGAGACGAAGAACTTCGAGATGTCAAGTCTCCTCAGAATCTGGGCGCAGGCGGCGGCGCCCTGCATGGTCACGAGGGAGAGGCTGGCGCGATCTGCGAGCTTCGTGAGCGATTCGAGCGCCCCTTCCTTCAGGGTCGCCTGTGGGACGGCGAGGGACTCGTAATGGTCGATCGTCTTGAGCACGTCGTGCCGGAGCTCGGGACGTTTCGCAAGGATGACCTGGATGTCCAGGAAGAACGGGTTGAAGTCCATTGAGGTCTCGGTTACCGACCTCAGCGCGGAGCGCACTTCGTCCCACGCCACGGGGAGGGAGATGAGCGTGCCATCCAGATCGAAGATGTAGTTGACCCCCGAAGTTGTCGCTGATGCGCCCAAGGTCCTACAGCACCTTCTGCTTCGAACCATCCTCTCTCCAGAGGTAGGCGCCGACATCCATGTCTCTCAGGAGGTAGTAACCCTCGGGAAGCAGGTCGGTCCTCGGCGGCTCTTCATCGATCTCGTCCCCCATCCCCAACCTGACGTAGAGGTCTGCAACGTTTGCATACTGGGGGAGCTTCAAGTGCTTCACCGCGATGTATCCCCAGAGAGGCATTGTCGAGTGGAACTTGCCTGAATCGACTTCCGTTATGCAAGGTCGGCCGTCTTCAGACTCCCTCATGTCGACCGAGTATGCGCCGTTTGGCTTCTCGTCTATGGTCTTCACCGCCCGCTCCCCCACGTCGTTCAGGTGCGGGTCATGGACGGTCCTCGAGACGGACGGCGTGCCCGTGATGCCCGACGGCGAGATGTGTTTGAGAGGATACTCGAGCCTCTCTCGAGAGTACGAGGTAATGAGCTTCCCTTCTTTCCATATGCTGTCCCACGCGAGGTTCCTTCCAGGGAGGTATTCTTGCAAGATGAACTCGCTGTAGGGATCGCCCCCCCTCCTGACCCACAGGTCTATCCACAGCGTCGCCTCCACGGCGTCCTTGCAGAGGAGGCTCAGCCTCCCGCCGGCACCGTGCCTGGCCCGAACCCAAAGGGGCGAACCCAGCTTGGAGAAGGCGGCCCTGATGTCTTTTCTCTCCTTTATCGCGAATGTATCGGCGACCGGGATGTTTTCGGCCACGAGTCTCTTCTGCGAGAGGAGCTTATCCTGCCCGATCTTCATGACGCTCGCAGGCGGGAGGAGCGTCCTGCATTTGATCCTCTTCCCCGCTTTGGCGATGACGAGGGCCTCGCTCGAAGGCTGCGGGTGGAGAAAATCGATCTTCTCGACTCCGATGACCTCCGCCACTCGCGGGATGAAGGCCTTGTCGCCGTGGCGCGGCGTCAGGTATCTCGCGTCCACGTCCGGGTAAAGGATGTGATACTTGTTGAAATCAGTCCCGACGATATAGTATCCCCTCGGTGAAGCCCGGAGCGCACGGACGAAGTTCACTCCAGCGAGGCCGCCCGATCCGGTTACCAGGACCCGCGTCATCGCATCGACCGCTCCAGCTTGAAGGAGGAGTCAATCGGCGAAATCTCCTGCGTGAGCCCGTCGCTGCCTCTCCCCTTGGAGACGATGGCGGAGGAGGCCTCGGCTTTCGTGTCCCCGCTCTCCTTGAGTTGGATGACCAAGCCCTTGGGAGGGGCGCCTAAGAGGGTAATCAGCTTGCCGTCATTTGACACCTTGAGAGGGACCTCGCGAGCCCTCCACCAGCGGGCAATCTCCGCCCCGCTCCCGACGAAACACCCCCGCTTTTGGATCTCCTTGAGGATGCGCCAGTAGATCCTGCCGCCCTTCATCCTCACTGCCTCCTGGTGCCAGAGGAGAGTGAATAGCCCCTCGACGTCACCGACCATGTCTATGAAGTTCCCTACGTCGTCGAAGCCTTCCTCCTCCGTCTTCTTCAGATATCCCCACAGGGTCGTGTCCATCAGGGAGAGCGGGAGTTCGAGGAGTCGCATCGGGTTCCACTTGTCGTCGGGAGGATGAAAGGGCGCCGCCAGGCCCAGCTTGAAACCCAGCTCGTCATTGTTCCCTACGGTCGTGTCGTAGTCGAATCGCGCGTCCTCCATCACCCGCCAGGACTTTGCAAAGTCGAATTTGAGAAAGTGCTCTCTTAGGCCGCGGGGCTTGAGCCCGATCCCTTCCTCGAAACGTTTCATCGCCTTGCGCATCATTGCTAGCGAGTCGTGTGTCCCAAAGTCGCCGTGTAGTCCGACATCCCAGCCCTTCTTGTGGATCCTCCTGGCGCTGGGCTTCACCTGCTCGAGCGGGTAATTAGATGAGAGGAAGTAGAAGCTCGAATGGAAGCCAGAGTCTCCCTCCCTCTTCGCTATGTGTTCGATGTTGTCATAAAGCGAAAGTAGCCCCCTCTTCGCCTTTTCCAGGTCTTCCTTCTCGAAACGGTCCTGCACCTTCAGGATGTGCTCCATCGGTCGGGCGATGTTGTCCACGTCGTGGGTGAGGCATACCGCGAAAGGCGAGGCCCGAGGCCATCGGGCCTTCCTCACGAAGAACCCTCGAGAGTCGAGCGAGTCTCGCTCGACATCTGCGAGGAGCCTCTTGATGCGGATCTCCAAGGATGGCGTTTCTGAGACCGTCGGCGGAGTCCCTCGCATGACCGAGGAGACCTCGGCCACAAGGTCTTGGGGCACAATCTCCTCCTGAAGCCAGCCGGAAGCGAGTCCCAGGCTTCCTTCGAGAAAGCCAAGGACGTATCGCCCTGCCGCGGAACCAATCAAGTCGGTCTTCCTCCCCGAACCGCGACCGGGAAAAGCTTCTGGAGGTGGGACTCGATCTTCCCCTGCACTTCTTCGAACGGCGCCGTCGCATCGATCACGGGATAGCCGTAACGCGTCGCGATGTCGAGATACTCCCTCCTCTCAGACTGCAGCACGCTGCTCGGATAGTGGATGTGGTCGACCCGCTCGTCGATGACCCGGAGGGACTTTTCCACGGGCACGTTGAGCACCATAGCGAAAGTGGGCTTAGGCAAGAGGTAGAGCGAGGAGATGCTCTTCACAGGATAGCCCAGGGCCTTGTACTTGATGTATGTGCTCCAGATGAACCGATCGTAGATCACTATCCGTCCCTCCATCCTGCACCCGATGGAGCTCGTAATCTGGAGGATGAGGTTGTCAAACAGAGACAAGACGGGCCTCAACGGGTTCCCTCGTCTCATCGGGCCGCTCCCTCCGCCGCCTCCGCTTCCGCCTCTGCCGAGCGCCGACGACAGAGAGGATAGGCGTTCAACGAAAAGATATCGGTGGAACGGCATGACCGTGCACGTGTATCCTCTTGCCTGGAGCCATTCGCCGGTGACGGTCGAATGGGAAGACTTGCCGCTGCCGTCGATGCCGAGGAGGGCGATTGATCCGCCTTTCTTCCCGGTCCTAATCGAATGAATGGCCCTCCTCTGGAATTCGTCGTTGAGAAAAGTCGCGCCGAAAAGAAGGAGTATGCCCAACGAAGGGAAGACGTAGACTCGCGGAAGCGTCAGGAAGTAGCCACCGAGCGAGGCCAGGAAAACCCTGAACGCGTTTGGTATGTCATTCAGCGGATCGAGACGCCTCGAGAAGCTCCTCAACATGCCATACGCGGCGAACGCGGCTCCAAACAAAAAAGGCAGGAAGACGGCGGCCGGGACCGGGAAAAGCAAAGAGAGCAGGAGGGCCGCTGTGAAAAAAGCCAGAGAGACGAGTTTCATCTTCAATGAATGTCGGCGACCCTCCTTGACGGCTACCTTTCAGACCCTTAATTATCTCGTCGTCAAGCTTGCGCCCGTCGTTTTCGGTGTCGTCAAGCCCTAGACGACGCGCGATTCCGTCCATATGCATTTATCCGCCGGCATGGCAGGCAACGAAAGATAGTGACCGAATCGATTTCTCTGAGGAAGACGGGGCTGGTCGTATTCGCCGCAAGGATTGCCAGCGTCTTCACGGGACTAGTCTTCCTGGTGTTCATGACCCGTACCCTTTCGGCGCAACAGTTCGGGTTCTACGAGGTCATCGTCGACCTCGTGACCTTCGCCGCATACCCTGCAGGCCTGATCGCGTTCTGGGCCACAAGAGACATCGCACGCGGGAAGATGTTCGGCAAGACCGCGATAGTGTTGAATCTCGTTCTGAGCGCCCTCGGAGTCGCAATCTACTTCGGCCTGTCATACTTCAGCGCGACCAGGATCATCTCCGCCAACCTTGCGACCCTCTTCCTCGCAGCGCTTCTCGTGCCTGTGGCCTACCTCAATTGGGCTTCCAACTCGGTTGTGACAGGCCACAAGCCGGTGGTGCTCGGCTACGCGGTCATCTTCTCAGAGGTCGCAAAGCTCGCGGTCGCGTATCCCCTCCTGATCGTGTTGAAGATAGGGATAGACGGTGTCATACTCTCCGTCATGGCGGCCAACCTCGCGCAGTCGCTCGCCTCCATAGCACTCGCGGGAGACGCGCTCTCCAACCCAGTCAACTTTGAGGTAGGCAAGAAGTGGCTCGCCCACCTATGGCTGCCGATGCTGACCACCCTACCCCTTTTTCTGGCGGTCGCCGACACCTACGTCGCCTCCCTCGCGGCTGGAGACACAGTACTGGTCGCGCACTATCAGGCGGCGTTCTCGGTGGCCGGACTGGCGGGATACTCGCTCTACCTCGCCTCCGCGATGTATCCCCTGCTGCTGAAGGGAGGGAGCGACGAGGTGACCTCGACAACCCTCGACCTTACGCTCGCGTTCGGCATCCCGATGGCGGTCGGTGCGGCCGTGCTCGCCTCCCCCATACTACGCGTCCTCAATCCTGTGTACCTGGACGCGAGCGCCGCGCTCGCGATAATGGCGCTTGGAGCGCTCGTCATCACCATCTCGACGGTGTTCGACCAGACTCTTCTGGGCAAGGACAGAGTGGACGTGGAAGAGTCGGCCACGTTCGGCCACTACTTGCGGAGCAGCCTCCTTTTCGTAGCGAAAGTGAACATCGCCCTGAACGCAGCATATCTCGCGGCAGTCTACATAACGGTCTTTGAAGGCATAAGAATCGGATTGTCAACACCGGCGACCCTGGACATCTGGGCCTTGTCTCAGGTCGGCGTCTACAGTTTCTTCGCCTTCATCAAGCTGAGGCGCATCATGAGGCTCGGGAAACTGATGGTCCCGCGATCCATCGGTTTCTATGCGATTGGGGCGGTCATAATGGCGGGAGTGATCTATTTTCTGGAAGGGCTAATCGCGTACGGGGGAGGGACATTCTTCCTGGCGGCTGAGCTCGTCGTGGTAAGTGTCATAGGGTTTGGGGTCTACAGCGCCTTTGTCCTGGCCGTTGACAAGGAACTTAGGGAGGTGGCCAGGGCGATGCTGAAGAAGACATTCTCCTGAACAGGTGCATCGAGCCCCCCTTCTTCGAAAGGCTCTGGATTCGCGGAGCCTCGCCGGTCTGATTGTGTAGACGTCTTCAGCCGGCTAAGAAAGGTACGCTCCCTTCCGCCGTCGTGATGCTCCTCTATGGCGAAGCCACATTTCAGAGATTGTCCGAGTTGATTGTGTCGGTCATCTTCGAGTTTCGCTGTGAAGCTCACAATCTGACGGAACAAGACCGCAGAGATCCCGAAGGCTTGATCGTGGAAAAAGAGTGCGGCACCACGCTCGTCTACCCCTCATCTGGTCTCTCTTCATTCTGACTCGGCGGCTGCGCTCAGCTTGGCGAGGGTTTGAATTAGCTGCCGCGCCTCTGCCTTCGTGAGCGACCTGAGTGTATTCTCGACGAACCTTCGGTAGAGCTTCCGGCCTCTCTCGAACGTCTCGCCGCCCTTGCTCGTTATTCTGACTGTCACAACCCTCCTATCTTTCGCGTTTCGTTCTCGGACGACCAGCCCCTCCGCCTCCAAGCGGTCCACGAGACCGGTTATCGACGCCGGAGTCATGTAGAGCTCGGCCGCGAGCTTCGCCATCGGCGATGGCCCGTTGTCGGAGAGGAG
>JAPCJN010000002.1:29551-37193 GCA_027886925.1 Nitrososphaerota archaeon | reverse complement strand
GTCTGAGTATCCTGATCTCCGTGAGCGTCAGGCCTAATGTAGCGAGGTTCCGTTCCCACAGTTTTTGCAGGCGCTTCCAAAGCTCTGCGAACGCCTCGACGAAGTCGGTCTCGCTCGTTTGACTCTCGGTCAAGAGCGGGCCTTCACCTCCCCGACTCGGCGGAGAGCGGACTCGGATCGTCTCACGACGGGAATCGGGGTGGGAGGGGAGGACGGGGAGAGCGCGATGAGCTCCTCCTGCTTGGCCTTCTTCGCCTCATAGACGAAAATCCCACCTCTGGAGTAGGAGATGATCATAGCCACGACGGATATCGCGATGCCGATATAGAAAGTGATGCTCAACGCGGACATGAAGGCGGGAGCGATCGCGGTAGGGAAGAACGTCGTCCCGGTGAGATACTGCACGGTGTTCGCGGGTATCGAGGCCGTGACGGAGGTGGGCATGGTCGCGAGTATTGAGCCGACCGGGTTGTACCCAAGGAATGCGGCGAAGACGGCGCTCGTGGCGGGTATGTCATTGAAGTAAGGCGTGAGCTGGGGGAATCCGGCCGTCGTCATCGCCGAGGAAAAGGCTCCAGGGAGCGACCCCGTCAGCGAAGAGACCAGTATGGTGAAGAAAATTGCGATGCTTATCGTCTGCCCAGTGTTCTGCAGGGTCGCGCGCATCCCTGAGGCTGCGCCGCGTTGGTGGGGAGGGACCGCGTTCATGATGGAGAGGACGTTGGGCGCGGCGAACATCCCGCTCCCGATGCCCATGACCAGGATTATCAAGGCGAACGGCAGGTAGCTGAAGTTGTAGGGCAGGAAGGTGAGGGCATAGAATGAGGCGGCCGTCAGCCCCATGCCCACAGTCGTGAGCAGCTTGGCGCCAAATCTGTCTGCGAGTGCACCGCTCACAGGCCCCATCACGACGAATCCCGCCAGCAATGGGAGGATGAATATCCCAGACCAGAACGGGGTAGAGCTATAGCTGTATCCATGGAGCGGGAGCCAAATCCCCTGAAGGAGGATGATGAGCATAATCTGCACTCCTCCTCTCGCGATCGAGGCGAGTAACCCCGCTACGTTGGCGGCTACGAAGTTCCTGTTGGCGAAGAGCTTGAGGTCGAACATCGGTTCTGGGACGCGCAACTCGATGAACGGGAAGACCAGGAGAAGGACTCCCCCGGCCACCATCGAGGCGATGACCCACGGGTCAGACCACCCTGTGCTAGCGCTCCCGTACGGAATCAGGCCGTACGAGATCCCGACAAGCAACAGCGTCAGGCCTAGCCCGAAGGTGACGTTTCCCCAGAGGTCGAGCTTCTGGTTCTTCGTTATCACCGCGGTCTCCTTCAGCTTCCAGTAGGACCAGACAGTGCCGATTATCCCCACGGGGACGCTGACCAGAAAGACGTATCTCCAGTCGAATGCGGCGAGGACTCCTCCGAGCACGAGTCCGACCGTAGACCCCGCCAGGACAGAAATGAGGTTGATGCCGAGCGCCCTTCCCCTCTCCTTTGCGGGGAAGGCGTCGGTGATTATGGCCGTCCCGTTCGCGAAGAGGAACGCGCCGCCTATCCCCTGGATTATCCTGAAGACTATGAGCTCCTGCGCTCCCAGGTCTCCGGTGTTCGGCGTCAGATAGAGGAGGGTAGAGCCGACCGTGAAGATGGCGAAACCTAGGTTATAGAGCTTCACTCTTCCGAACATGTCGGAAATCCGTCCGAACGTCACGAGCAGAGTCGAGGTGACCACGCTGTATCCAAAGAGCAACCAGAGAAGGTATTGGAAGGACGTGAGAGGGTCGATCTCGATGCCTCGGAAGATCGCGGGCAGCGATATCAGCACTATCGTGGAGTCTATCGAGGCCATCAACACACCGATGGTGGTGTTCGAGAGAGCGATCCACTTGTACTCGACCATGATTTTCCGCCGCCAGAATGTTTAGGCGGCATATATTTAACCTCTTAAGCATTATTCGAGACGTTTTCCCAGAGCAAATTGTAAACGCACATTCTTCTGCGCCATCGGACGGCGCTCAAAACCGGGTATACGCCGGGACGAACGTCGATTTGACCTTCATCGGAAAGCCGCCCCGAGTAAAGCGCAATCCCTAATACGTGGAGCTCAACCGAAGATAGCATGCAACCGACGCGCGCCAAGGCAGGAATCTCCAAATTGGCAGTCCCTGTCGCGTTGATCGTCATCCTAGCGGTGGCAGGCGCATACGTCTTCCTCACAAGGACACCGGCCACCACTCAAAGTTCGTCGGGGACATCGCCCTCCGTCCCGGTGCAAAGCGCGGTCAACCAACTAGTCCAAGACCTCAACGGCAGAAACGTCGATGGTCTGGCTACGTTCTACACCCCAAGTTCTGTCACTGTCTGGTCGGGGAGGCTTGTCGGCCTGCAGGGAAAATACACAAGCACTGGAAACATCAGGCTACTCTACGCCACCACCATCGGTAAGACGACAACGGTGGATGCCAACGTCAGTAATTATGTAGAACATGTGTTCAGCCCGACGAACGTGAACGCAACATTCATGCTCGCGTTGGTAGCAAACAGCAGCGTAGCTGGGGTCGTGAAAGCCACGATCGACGTCACCCAAGAATGGAATTGGGGGAACAGCGGGTGGCAGATTTCCAAGGAAAATTGGGCTTACAACTACTACGACTCATCCTTCATAGACGCAGGGATACCTTCCGCGACAACCTTCCCTCAGTGGGGCGTCATGCAGATGGGCGGGAACCCGAACCTCGTTTCTGAGAAGAGCTTCGAGTGGCACGCAGGGCCGTACCTGGCCGCTGGCATCTACGCCTTTCTGGCCGGCATCGCCGTCGTCCTGGCTCTGAGATTGACGTCGAGAGAGAGCGGCTCCCGACCGGATGAGAAGAGACGCGCCGCCGGAACTTAAAGCAAGCCGATCGCTTCCATCAACACAATAAGTCCCGCTTCGAGAAGCTCGAGCAAGCTTCGCCTACATGTCTGGCAGGTCGACGATCACCTTGCCTTCAAGGATAGAGCGGATAGATGCTTATCTCTCGTTATCGCCTCTAATGCAAGGCGAATTCACTTGCAACGACTGAGCCGGCGCGTCAGCATCGGAAGGAGCCTTGACGAAAAGAGGCCTGGTGAGGTCTCTGTGGAACCTTCGATCTTCGCGCGCAGCGCTTTGATAGTCGGGAAGAGCGGCACAGGTAAATCGCACGACATCGGGCTGATAGCTCTGCAGCTCGCAGAGACTGGTGTCGCAGTGGTGCTCCTCGACAGGACAGGTGAGCACGCGGCAGCTATGAAAGGAGGGCCGTTGGTAAAGTCCATGATCCCCGGAAGGGACCTCTCGTTTTCCATCTTGGCGCCGGCCGACGAAGGGGTCCTCGATGTGGGGGAGGCCATCGAGGACGTTCTCGACACACTGTCGCACTACTTCGTCGTCTCCTTCGACGGGAAGCCGACGCCGCTTCAGCAGCGCATCATCAGGGAGAACCTTCAGACGCACTATCACGGAGACTTTCGAGCGACCGAGGCGCCGACGATAACCGATTTCATCAGGAACGTCAACCAGTACGAGGAGTTGACGAGGCGGATCCACGGCTTCATCGAGTCGGCCGAATCGGTCGTCTCTAGGCTCCACCCCCTCACCGTGGGGAGGATGGGTGAACTCTTCAACCGCAAAGGGAAAGAGACAAGCATAGACGAGTTCTTTGCTCCAGGAGTCCACATCGTGGACCTCTCGGGACTTAGGTTCGAGCCCGCCAAGACCTTGCTGAGCCAGGTCATCGTGAAGAAGCTCTACCACGCGGCGAGGAGAAAAGGGATAGCTGCCGCGGCCGGGCTCAAGCAACTCGTCATGGTCGACGAGGCCCACCATCTCGCGCCAAAATCCGCCGAATATTACGGGTACCTGGACCTGATGGCCGTTGAGAACAGGAAGTACGGGCAGGGTGTCCTTGTTGCTTCCACGAGCCCGTCGCAGCTTTCGGAGACCATCCTCAGAAACGCCTCGCTCCGTATATGCCACCAACTGGACGATGGGAAGGACGTAGACCTGATGCTTAGGTTCATGGCGAACAAGCTGGAGTCGGACAGATACATCTCAGACATCAGGGACCTCGGCGTAGGCGAGGCGGTCGTGCAGTCTTCGTTGACCTCGCGCTCGCTTGCCCGGGTCAAGATTGACTAGAGGATGACGGAATTCCGAAACCAAGGATGCCAAATCCGGTTCTGCTGTTCCCTTGAGAAGGATTCCTTTAGAGGAAAGATAAGGACAACGGAGAACAATGGACTGAGAACTTCGAAAAACCCCATCAACACAACAATTGGGACTATCAGGAGGGCAAGAACTTGATGAAGAAGAATTGAAAATGAAAAAGGCGGGCAGTCTACGCCTTCGCGACTGCCTTCTCTACTTGGCCCTTAATCGTCACTTCACGAACGATTCCTGCGGCAACTGTCGAACCCATATCGCGCAAAGCGAACCTTCCGAGCTCAGGGAATTCTTTGAACGTCTCGAGCACAACAGGCCTCAGGGGCGTGATCCTCACGATGGCCGAGTCTCCGGTCTTGATAGTCTTTGGCTTTTCCTCCGTGGGCTGGCCGGTCCTCGGGTCGATCTTCGCCACGATCTCGGTGATCGTCGCGGCAACCTGGGCCGTGTGCGCGTGCAAAACCGGCGTGTACCCTGCGGCGATGGCGGTCGGATGGAACACGACGATGATCTGTGCGAGGAACTCCTTGGCGATGGTCGGCGGGTTCGAAGGCGGACCCAAAACTGACCCGCGGTGGAAGTCTGTCTTCGAGACGCCCCTTAGGTTGAAACCGATGTTGTCTCCTGCGAAGGCCTCCTGCATCGGTGTGTGGTGGGTCTCTATCGACTTTATCTCGGCGTTCATCCCTTCGGGCATGATGATGACCGGGTCACCGACTTTCATCTTGCCTGTCTCGACCCTTCCCACTGGGACGGTGCCTACGCCGGTAATCGTGTAGACGTCCTGTATCGGGACCCGGAGCGGCTTTTCGATGGGCTTCGGCGGCTCCGTGAACTCGTCGAGTGCTTGAACGAGCGTCGGGCCCTTGTACCAGGGCATGTTGGTGCTCGCCTTTACGAGGTTCTCGCCTGTCCAGCCGGAGATCGGGATGAAGCGTATCTTGGTGATGTTGTATCCGGACGCCTTTAGCAAGGTCTCGACGTCCTGCTTTGCGTCGTTGAACATCTTCTCGGAGTACTTTACCGTCTGGTCGTCCATCTTGTTTATGCAGACCACTAGCTGGTTGACCCCCAGCGTCTTCAACAGGAAGGCATGCTCCCTCGCCTGGCCTCCGGCGTTGAGGGCAACGTCTTTCTCCCCCGTCTTGGCGGAGACGACGAGGACCGCGGCATCCGCCTCTGAGGCGCCGGTGATCATGTTCTTGATGAAGTCGCGGTGGCCAGGAGCGTCTATGAGCGTGTAGAAATACTTCTGAGTCTCGAATTTTTGGAAAGCGAGGTCGATGGTGACTCCTCTTTCTCTCTCATCCTTCAACTGGTCGAGGACCCACGCGTACTTGAAAGAGTCACCTGCTCCGGTCTTCTCGGACTCCTTCGCATACTCTTGGATCGTCCTATCGTCTACTGCACCGAGGTCGAACAGGAAGTGACCCATGCTGGTGCTCTTACCGTGGTCGACATGACCAGTGACAATTAGGTTCAGGTGTGGTTTATCTGCCAATATGCATTAACTCCTTTGTTACGAATTCATCCTTTCGAGATATTATTTAAGTTTTAGCGTGAGAAAATATGGAATTTGGGGGTGTCAGAACTGAAAGAATTCGGCGTCAGCCAACCAGAGGTTGCAGAGCGCCCCTTTCGTCACTTGGAAGACTTTTTGGCGCATCCGCGACTAGCTGCAAACTTATACCACGGCGGCCGCTCCGGGGCGCGAGTGTTCTCCAACGACTGACGCGATGAGTAGAATTGTCCAGCATAGTTGACACCCTGAAGATCATCGTTGGGAGGAGGTGGCCCCTTCTTGCTATGCTTTTTGTCGCCGAGTTGGTGTCGATCGTTCTGATATCCAACCTCTCATTCTTTCCTGGCGAATTCAACGTCTACGTTCAACAGTATAACAACGTCAGCGGGATCCTGAACACGTCGGCCTCCAGTCAAGTGGGAGGCATCTTTCTGAACAACTTCAGAGTGGCGATGATAGAGATCATCCCGGGATTGGGGCTGGCGCTCTTCTCTTTCTCGATCTACGAAACCGCGAGGATAGTCCAGGTAATCGGAATCCAGCAGCACACAGGCGCCGGAGCCCTCGCCACCCTGTTCTTCCTACCCAGCACCTGGCTTGAGCTGCCCGCCTACTCGATAGCTGCCACGGAGGGCGTCTACTTGTTGTATGCGTTCTACTACGGATTCCGTCACGGATGGGGGAGGCTCAGGAGAGAGTTCAGGTTCCTTTGGGTCAACGTCATGCTGATCGGGGCCGTTCTGATCGTAGCCGCCGTCATCGAGGTCACCGAGATACAGATCGCGACCATCTTCCAGGGGACCCCCAATGAGAGCCTGGCGCTTCTCACCTGGATTCCTTTCTTCCTGATACTCGTCGGGGTGGCAAAGTTCTGGCGGAAGGCGAAGAGGGATGGGCCGATGTTGCAAGCTCAGGAGGAAGCGGCGAACGGCGCTCTAGAGGACGAGGAACCGAGTCCTTTACTGATGAGTCCCGTACCGATGAACTTCTGTACCAAGTGCGGGTCGAAGCTTCCTGCCGGCGCCGCCTTTTGTGGGAATTGCGGTGCTGGCGTTTCCGGATGATGGGCAGCGCATGCAAAGACTTGAGACGACGTCAGGGTCGACACGACTGGAGGGAAAAACCACGATGGCGAAAGACAAAAAAATCCGGAGAGTAGCCCGTCTCTTCTACAGCCTAGGAGACGACGGAGCTACTGTCTAGACAGGAAGCTCCAGAGTATTACCCCGACCAGCATCAAGATTGAACTTGCGAGCCCCGTTATCATCGCGCCTGCTATGTCCGCGCTGAAACCGAGGGTCATGATCCAATTGACGACTGGTACTCTCACCGACCAGGCGAAGAAGCCCAGGGCATATCCGAGCAACCAGAATCCGAACAGCACGAGTTTGCGACCCATTCTTGGATACCTACACACGACATGGCCATAGGGCAGTAAATGGGGCGAGAAGAGTATTTCTCGACACACAGGTCGAATTACTTACACGAGACGTCGAAACGGGATGCGTCCCGAGACTGGAAACCGGGAATCTCGAGCATTAGATCAGGTGGAACATGCCCACGATGTAGAGGGTGACCACGCTTGCTACCATTCCCGAGGCAAATAGGACTGCGGCAGAGAGAGCCTCGCCAGACTGTTTCGAGGTGTCATCGTTGATGCAACAGTTGAGCAGCCATCCGAAATAGCTCATAGGTTCCTGGGGCATTTCTCTACTATTTTGACGTCGTCCGGGGTATATTAATGGTATGAACTGGGGCGGACGGGGCGTTCAGGACGCTTTAGGGCCGGAGGACGAGGGGAAGCGGATAAAACCTAGCGAATGGGGAGGCGGACGATGATTGGAGGGAAAGGGGCGCCTGCCGGAGCAGCCCAAGAGAGGTTCGTAGATGTAGGAGAATACAAGATCAACGTCGTCGACGTCGGGTCAG
>JAPCJN010000002.1:11639-29541 GCA_027886925.1 Nitrososphaerota archaeon | reverse complement strand
CGTGCATTGTGATGCTTCATGGCGAAGACAACAAAGGCTGGAGAGTCTGGGAAGGCTTCCTCTCGCTGGCTGACGGTCATCGCCTGATAATACCCGACCTCGTGGGCTACGGCAAATCTTCGCGTCCCGACGAAACGCCTGACTACAACGCCCAGGCCAGGATATTGCACGAGCTGCTGCAGGTCTTGAAAGCGGAGAAGGCGACGATAGCGGGCTATTCTTGGGGCGGACAGGTCGCGCTCCAAGTGGCGATCGATTGGCCCGAGAGCGTCGAGAACCTGCTCCTTGTCGCCAGCACGTATGACAAGAGCCAGCTGCTGAAGCTTGGAAAGATAAGGAAGCCGAGCCTGATCGTCTGGGCGGAAGACGACTTGGTGACACAACTGAAAGGCGGATACAACCTGAGAGACGCCATCAGGACGTCGAGGATCGAGGTGCTCGCGCCGGTGGCCAAGGATCCAAAGCACGATTTCACAATCGCTCATCGCCTCCTCCTCTCTAGGAGGGACGAGGTCCTGAGGCTGTTCAGGTCATTTCTGGCATCGCCTTCAGCCTCGGTCGCGGAGCCGCCCGAGCTAGAGAAGGAACTCAGGGGGATGGCGATGAAGACGGACGCCGACAAGCCGTAGATTATGGCCTATCTCGAGGCCATCGCGATTCTTTCTTGCTCGTTCTTCCGCTTGACGGCGAAGCTGTTCGAGTCGCCGTTCGCCCCCGCGATTATCTCGTCGGCGAGGACCTCCTCGACGGTGCGCATGTTCCCGAAGGTGGCTTCTCTCACCCCTTCCGATATGGACCTGAGGGCGAGGTCTATCCTTCGCGTCGGAGAGATGTCCACGGAGATGTGGTAGACCACTCCACCGTAGGACATCCTCGTTGTGTCTTCGTTGGGCGATGAGTTCTCTATTGCCTTCACCAGGTACTGGACAGGGTTCCCGCCCGTCTTTACGCTGATTATCTCAAACGCGGTCCGCACGATGCTCATGGCGCGCTGCTTCTTCCCACCCATCCTTCCTGTGTTCTTTGCGTGCTTCTTGCCGAAGTGCATCATCTGGTTCACGAGGCGTTCCACCACGTTTACCTTCGTCTTCGAAAACTTCTGGTGCTCGTGCCTTCCTCCGGAATGAGGAAGGAGCATCGGCCTCAGGTCGATGACGCTTTGGAGGCCCTGGTCTTCCACCTTGACGTGCGTCATGTCCCACTTGTTCCAAAGAAGGAGGTTTGGATATTCTAGCTTGGTGCTCAAGTCGGTCTACCTACCTACCTATCTCCGGGGTTTTTCCTTTCTTCCGTAGACCATCTCGTTGAGAGAGACTCCGTTCACCATGGAGACCTGCCATCTGACCCCAGGGATGTCTCCCATCGCCCGCCCCATCGAGCCGCCTATCCCTTCTAGGGTGACCTCGTCGTGCTCGTCGACGAAGTTAAGCGCGCCGTCTCCAGGCAGGAACGCCGTCACCTGCTTGCCGTTTTTTACTATCTGAACCCTGACGCATTTTCTGATCGCCGAGTTGGGCTGCTTCGACTCGATGCCGACCTTCTCCAGGACGATCCCCCTCGCCTGCGGAGAACCTTCCAGCGGGTCGGCCTTTATGTCGAGGCCTAGGACTTTTCTCTTGTAGTACTTGTTGCTCCAGCGCATCGCCTGCCTGTGCAGCCTACTCTGGCGACCTGAGAACTCTCCGCTGGGCATTGGTTTTTTGTCGTGCTCCTTGTTGTCTATAAAAGCGTTCGTCCGCCTAGAAGGCCGTGATTATCTGGACGTTCGTGATGTTGAAGTATTTCCTTGCGATCAGGCGCACCTTCTCCGCGTTCTTCCCTCCGCGTCCGAGTATCGCTCCCTTGCGCCGCGGGTCGACGATGACGGTCATGCTCTTCGAGCCGTCGAGCTTGTCCGTGATCCGGACATCCTGAATCGCGCGCGGGTCGAGAGCGTTGCGTATCATCTCCGACGGATCGTCGGACCATTCGACCACTTCGACCGGCTTCTTGAGCACCCTCTCGATGTTCTGGATCGTCGCCCCGTTCTTGCCGATGGCGAGCCCCATCTGCCCGTTGTTGACGATGAAAATCAAGCGGGCTCCCTTTTCGTCTATTATGCAGTCCCTCACCGTGGCGCCGCTCATGTTCTGAAAGATCGAGAAAAGCCCGAGCTGATCCGAAGTGAGTTTGATCTCTGGCAAGCTATTCCTCCGTTTGCGGCTTTACCGGTGTCGAAGACGAACCTACGAGCAGCCTAAAGTCGCCTTCGGCGACCGCGCGGATCGCAATCGCCGAGACCCGGAACGGCCTCCCTATCATCCGCCCCAACTGGGCGGAAGACTTGTTGACGTGCACGACTGGGATGTTGCTCTTTTCCGCTTCCTTCGTCAGCCCTCCTTCGCCGGAGATGCTGCCTTGCAGCGTGCTGGCGGCGATCACCAGCTTCGAGCTCTTCATCGCCGAGATGACCTCTTTGGTCCCTATTGTGTACTTGCCGCTCTTCATAGCTTCTTTGAGCACTCGGGCCAGCACCTGCTGGTCCGAGTTGGCGTCCTGCTGAGTCTTCTTGGTGACCATTGATTTCTACTCCGATCTACCTAATCCTCTATCTATCTATCCTTCTATCCCATGTAGAGGTCAACGATGCCCGTCCCAACGGGTATCGGCAGGCCCACGATCACGTTCTCCGTGACGCCTTTTAGCTCCTCCGATTCACCGTAGATGGCCGCCTCCGCGAGCGTCGGGACCGTGATCTCGAACGCCGCCCTCGCCAGGACCGACGTCTTCGTGCCTGCGATCCCGTGCCTCCCTATCTGCTGCAAGTAGCCCTTCGACGTCATGAGGTCGGCCACGAGGAAGATGTGCCTGACGTCGACCTCGAGCCCCTGTTCGTCCAGAGTGCTCATCACCTCTCTGATGAGGGTGGCGCGAGCGGCCTCGATGCCGAGGACCTGGGCGACCTCGTGGATGTTGTTCGTGGTGATCCTCTTCGTGTCGACTCCCGGCACAGCTATGACCTTTGCGAGGTTCGAGCCCGCGGTCTGGATGACCCACTCCTCGTTGTCCTGCACCACGGTGACCCTGGTGATCCCCGGGATGCCCTTGAGCTTCATGTTCATCAGCTTGTTCCTGAGGGTGAACAACGTGGAAAGGTCAGCGTTCTCGAGGTTGACCCGGATGACCTTTCCTCCTTTCTCGAGCTGGACGTTCCTCTTGCCGGTCTCCATCGCTTCCGCGACTTCTTCTGGCTTTACGTCCCTCTCCACCATCATCGATTCGTTCAGGTGCAGCTTGATGCCCTCGGTGGGGTCGACCTCGCTGTATTCTATGACGTTGCCTATCTTGGTGAAGAGTATGTCGTTGGCGACCTTCAGCGCCTTTTCCTTGGAGTTCTTGTAGCTCTCGTCTAGATAGACGTCCATGGACGGCTTCGCGGGGATCTTGCGGGCGTCGACCAGCTCCATGAGCCTGGGGAGACCAAGGGTGACGTCCCTCTCCTTGACGCCTGCGAAATGGAATGTCCTGAGCGTCATCTGCGTGCCTGGCTCTCCTATCGACTGGGCTGCGACTATTCCCGACGCCTCTCCTGGTTCCACGGTGGCGTAGTCTATCGACTCCATCACCTTGTCGATCACGTTCTTCACGCCCTCCTCGGTGAGGTGGGACTCTGCGAGCCTGTGGCGGAGCTCTTGGAAGAGGCGCTTGTTCAGCTTGCTCTCGTACTTGGCGAGAATCGACTCTGACTCTTTCTCGCCGAACTTTGACCTTGAAGAGCTGCGAAGCTCCTCAGAGCCGAGTACCCTGTCCATGTTGACCGGACGCCCGTGGTCCGACTTGGCGGGGTCGATGCCGTCCTCTCCGTAGAGGAACTGGATGATGTTCCCGGTCGGGTCGCGCACGGTGAGGTCGTATTCGACCCTCAGGTGCTCCATCGCGTTGACGAGGCGCCTCTGCATGTAACCGCTTTGCTGGGTTCGGACGGCCGTGTCGACGAGCCCTTCTCTCCCGCCCATGGCGTGGAAGAAGAACTCGGTCGGCGTGAGCCCATCACGGTAGTTGCGCTTCACGAACCCCTTGGCCTCTGGGGCGAGGTCGTTTGGCACGAAGTGGCTGAGGGACCTCCCGCGGAGGCCCTTCTCGAACCTCTTTCCCCTGACCGACTGCTGCCCTAGCGCTGCCGTCATCTGCCCGAGGTTGAGGCTGGAGCCCCTTGCTCCCGTGCGCGCCATGATGACCCCCGAGTTCTCCGTTGAGAACGACTTGTCGGCTATCCTCCCCGCTCTGTCTCTCGCCTTTGAGAGTTCGTTCACGATATAGAACTCTAGCGAACCCTCGGGAGAGAGGCCCCTTGTCAGCGGGAGCGTCTTGTTCTTGTATTTCTTGATGAGCTCGTCGGCGTTGTCGTAAGCCTCTTTGAGCGTCGCGGCGATCTTGTCCATCGCATCAGTAGACAAGGTCAGCTCGTCGTATCCATAGCTGAAGCCCCGCCTCGTGATGTAGGACTTTAGGACAGAGAGGACCGAGTTGAGGAAGCGCCTGGCTTCGTCGTTTCCATAGTCCTTTGCGATCCGGTGGAGGAGACTGTCGGGCTCCTCAGCGCCTATCGCGGCCTTGTCGATCACGCCGGAGATCAGCTCGCCGTCCTTGATGACCACGTCGTCGGCTTGCCCTGTCTTCGCCTTGCCCCATTTCGAGGTGAGCACCAGGTTGAGGTCCTTTGGTAGGAACAGAGAGAAGAGCTGCTTCCCCGAGTAGAGGGGGTTGGCGCCCTTGGTCTTCGGCTCGGGAAGGTCGCCAGTATAGCCTCCCTCCAGCGCGAGATTGGAGAACTGTTCGGGGGTGAGGAAAGTCTCTTCCCTCGTGAGCAGATAAGCGCCCGTGAGGAAGTCCCTTATCGCTCCTATGATGGGCCCGCCATATCTGGGCGAGAGTATCTGGTCCTGGACCCGCATGAGCATCAGCGCCTCCGACCTCGACTCTTCGCTCTGGGGGACATGGAGGTTCATCTCGTCTCCGTCGAAGTCGGCGTTGTACGGCGGGCAAACGGATGGGTGCAGCCTGAAGGTCCTGTACGGGAGCACGCGCACGGTGTGCGCCATGACCGACATCCTGTGGAGCGACGGCTGCCTGTTGAAGAGGACGATGTCCCCGTCCATCAGGTGCCTTTCGACGATGTATCCGGGCGCCAGCGAGTCGGCGAGGGCCTTCCTGTCGCTCGCAAAGTCGAGCCTGATCTTCACGCCGTCGGGTCTGATGACATAGTTCGCACCCGGGTGTTCGAATGGCCCAGTGACGACGAGCTTCTTGAGCGACTCTATGTTCCATCCGGAGACCTTGTCCGGGATCGTCAGCTTCTTCGCCACCTCGAACGGGATTCCGACCTCGCTGATGTCGAGGCTCGGGTCAGGGCTGATCACGGTTCGGCTGGAAAAGTCCACCCTCTTGCCTGAGAGCGAACCCCTGAATCTGCCCTCCTTGCCTTTGAGCCGCTGGCTCAAAGTCTTGAGAGGCCTCCCGGACCTGTGATGGGCCTGCGGGATTCCGGAGACTTCGTTGTCGAAGTACGTCGTGACGTGGTAGTGGAGAAGGTCCACCAGGTCCTGCACGATGAGGTGCGGGGTGCCCGACTCCTTCGCCTCCCTTACCCTCTGGTTGACGCGGAGTATGTCGACTATCTTGTGGGTGAGGTCGTCCTCCGACCTGATGCCTGACTCGAGGGTTATCGACGGCCTCACGGTGAGGGGAGGCACGGGAAGCACCTGGAGCACGAACCACTCTGGCCTTGCGACCCGTGGGTTGTAACCGAGGAGCTCGAGGTCCTCGTTGGTTATCCTTTCCAGGCGCTCCCTGATCGCGCCGGGCAGTAGCCGGGTGGCGCCGCCTTCCTCCGTTATCTCGTGGAATATCGTGGGCTTTGTAAGCTCAATCTGGTATTGCTGCTTTCCGCAGTGGGGGCAGAGCTTCACTTTCTTCGCCTTTGTGAGGATCTCCTTCGCTATCTCCTCTTTCATCGTTGGTGTGAAGTCTGTGATTTTCTTCAGCCGCTCCCGATAGGCGTCCAGCTCCGGCTGAGAAAGGAGGATCCTGCCGCACGTCCTACAGGTGGCCTGTATCTGCTTGTTGATGTCCGAGACGAACGCCATATGGAGCACTGACTCTGCGAGCTCGATGTGGCCGAAGTGGCCAGGACATCTCGACGCCGTGTTGCCGCATGTCCCGCATTTTTGCCCCGGTTCGAGCGTCCCCAGGCGCGAGTCCATGAGGCCGCCCTGGACGGGCATCCCGTCCTCGTCGTAGGTCTCGGGTTGCGTTATCTCGGCGACCGAGTATTTCCTGATCTCCGTCGGGGAGAGGAGGGCGAAGTCGATCGCGCGAATGGTCCTAAGAGCTTCTTGCATTGCCATATATTTTCACCACAAATCCAGCGCTAAACGGCGTCCTTGAGCCTCAAGCGCGGGGCTATGTTCAGGCTCATCATCTCTTGGAGGAGGAGCTTGAAGGCATATGCGACGACCACTGTGGATATCTTCGCCTGGTCTCCGTCGATCTTGCAGGCGTACTTGCGCTGCTTCGCGTCGTAGTATGCTATGAGACCGCACTTTTCGCAGACGTTGATTTCGGTCTTGTCCGCCTCGTCGAGTAGCCTGTCCTTGAGGACCATGGAAGCCCCGTAGGCGATGAGACAGTCTCTCTCCATCTCTCCGAACCGGAGGCCCCCTCCTCTCGCCCTGCCTTCGGTGGGTTGCTTCGTGAGCATCTGGACCTGCCCTCTGGCTCTCGCATGTATCTTGTCCGCGACCATGTGGTGCAGCTTCTGGTAGTACACCACGCCGATGAACACGTCGACCGCGAACTTCTTTCCCGTCTTGCCGTCGTAGAGGACCTCCCTCCCGGTCGACTCGAAGCCCCTCTCGGCCAGCACTTTGCTCATCTCTTCCGGCGTCTCCCCGGCGAAGGCCGTGCCGTCCGCGGTGAAGCCCCTCAGCGACGCTCCCTTTCCTGCGATCGACTCGATGAACTGGCCCACGGTCATCCTCGATGGGAAGGCGTGCGGGTTGATTATGACGTCAGGGACGACCCCGTCTGCGGTATAGGGCATGTCCTCTTGCGGCACGACGAGGCCTATGACTCCCTTCTGGCCGTGCCTGGACGCGAACTTGTCCCCTATCTCGGGAGTGCGCATGTCGCGCACCCTGACCTTGTACATCTTTCCACCTTCGACGTTCTCGGTCATGAAGACCGAGTCGACCACCCCTGTCTCGGTGGGCCTCACGGCGACCGAGGTGTCCCTTCTGTATGGGCCTTTGATCTCGAACTCCTTGTACTCCTCCATGAACCTTGGCGGGCTTGTGCGGCCGATGACCGCGTCGCCCCCGGTGACGGTGGCCTCGTGCATCACGACGCCGTCGCCCTCGAGGAGCCGGTAGAACTTCTCTCCTCTGTAGCCCCTGATGTTGGACTCGGCCGACGGGACTTCGAAGGTATCCCTCATGCCTCCCAAGTATTGCTTCGATTCCGCCTCGTAGAGCCTGTAGAAGAACGAGCGAGCGAAACCGCGCTCGATGCTGGACTTGTTCATGATTATGGCGTCCTCTATGTTGTATCCCTCGAATGAGAGGACGGCGACCACCGCGTTGGTGCCAAAGGGCCTCTCGTCGATGTTGAGCAGCTCGGTGCTCTTCGTGCGGACCATGGGCGATTGCGGGTTTACCAGGAGGTGCTGCCTCACGAACGTCGAGAGCGGGAACGTCGGCGTCGAGAAACCCAGGCTCTGCTTCGCCATCGCCGACTCGTAGGTGTTCCTCGGCGACTGGTTGTGCTCGGGGTATGGGATGATGGACGCGGCAATCCCGAACATCGCGCCCGGATACAGCTCAAGGTGGGTGTGCTTCGAGTTGATCTCTTGCACCGACATCGCGACGAGGCAGTTCTCCTCCTCGTTGGCGTCGAGCATCTCTATGATGCCCCTCTCGACGATGTCCCTCCAGCTGAGCTCGTTCGATGCTATCTTCCCGACGACCTCCTGCGTGAGGAGCGGCCTCCCGTTCTCTACCACGATCAGCGGCCTGATGACCCTGCCCGCGCTCAGGCTGATATAGAGGCGGGAGTATCCCTTCTTGTTGGCGGCTTCGTGGAACATCACGCTGGCGCTCGGGTTGATCTGTCCCTCGCGGCGCAGCTTCCTGAATCCCTTTGCGAGCCTCTCTCCGTCCTCGACGTAGCCGATGAACCGCCCGTCCATGAATATCTTGCAGCCTTCGAGCGCGAGCTTCTCGGGGATGTCGCGCAGCGACTTGGCTCCGAGCTCCCAGAGCCTCTCTTCCACTTCCGAGGGCGGGACGCTCACGGAGATCGTGGCTGACAGGGCGAGGTTCTTTACGAGCCCGCAGTTCACGCCTTCAGGCGTCTCAGACGGGCACACCCTTCCAAAGTGCGTCGCGTGGAGGTCTCTCGCCTCGAAGTTCGGCTGGGACCTGCTCAGCGGCGACTGGATCCTCCTCAGGTGAGACAGGGTGCTGAGATAATTGGTCCTGTCCAGCAGTTGGGTGACGCCGACCTTCCCTCTCCCCCAATTGCCGGTCGCAATGGCGTTGTTGAGCTTGTCGGTGATGATCCCTGTCCTGATGGCGGCACCGACGACGTTCCCTCCCCTCTTCTGGCCGGCCCTCTCGAGCTGGTACTTCATGTCGCGGACAAGGTTTCGGAATGACGTACGGAAAAGGTCGGCGAGCATCTGGCCCGCGAACTTGATCACCTTGTTGCCGTAGTGGTCCTTGTCGTCAGACTCGGTCCACCCAAGCCTCAATTCGAGGAGCTTGCAGACCGCCTCGCCCTGGAACATGGCCTTGTCATATCGCTTGTCGTCGGACTTGCCCAGGTGCGGAAGGAAGCCCCAGTCGAGCATCGAAAGCGCGCGCTTGATCCTGTATTCCTCTAGCATGCCGTGGGCGACCCTGTTGCCTATGTAGACCAGCGAGTCCTTCTCGGTCGGAGCTTCGCTTGCCTTGTCGAAGGAGACCTCCAGAAGGTCTTGGATCTCTGGCTTTGGAGAGACGGCGTTCGCGATGTCCTTGTCGGACTTGAATCCCAACGCCCGCATGACTATCACGAACGGGATGTCGATCGGGCAGCTAGGGACCTTGACGTTGATCGAGCCGTCCTGCTTCAGCGTGACCTCGAGCTTTGACCTGTAGCCTACCACCGAAGAATACACCCTAGCCTTGTAAGTCGAGACCGCGCCGACCTTCTCCATGTCGACCAGGATCTTGTTAGGCGAGAGGTCCTCGAGCCCGACTATGACCCTCTCGGAGCCGTTGATTATGAAGTATCCTCCGGGGTCGTTCGGGTCCTCGCCAGCCATCACGAGCTGTTCTTTGCTCATCTTGGACAGCTGACAAAGGTCTGACTTTACCATCACCGGAAGGTCGCCGATGTGCTGCCTCGTGGCTTCACGCGACATCCCCTCCTCCTCGATCGTCATGTCCAGGTAGATGGGTGAAGAATACGAAAGGTTCCTGAGCCTGGCTTCCATCGGGAATATGTTGCTCACCGAGCCGTCGATCTCGACGGTCCTGGGCCTACCCAGTTCGACGCGCCCGAACTTCACCTTGTACGGGGTGCTGACGGTCTCGATCTCCGTCTCCCCAATCTCGTCGATTATCGACTGCAGACCTTTGCTGATGAACTCGTTGTAGGAGTTCAGGTGCTGCCTAGCGACCCCTTCCTTCTGGAGGATGTCGCGTAACACTGCCCAGGAATCAAGTTGTTTTGTGGTAGTTGCCAAATCTCTACGCCTCGACCACGAACCGATAGTAGACGGTCTCCCCTGCGGTCTCGCTCCTCCTTGTTATCTTCACAAAGTCTCCCGGCTTTGCGCCGATGCCCTTCGCCGAGGGATCGGTGGATAGCACATAAGGGAACTCGTGGGGAGTCGAATTGTATCTCTTGAGTATCTCGGAGGCCTCGTCGGGGCTCACCAGTTCGTGCTTGGGCACGAGCAGGTGGTCTGTGACTTTGAATGGGAGCTCTTCCTCGCTCTTCTTCGCCCGCGTAGTCTTTGCCTTTGCCGGCATTAGAAATGACCTCCTCCGTTCATAATTAACTCTAGCATAGGTCTAGAATACACTCTAAAGGACCCAAAAACTACGTGCCAGCCGGAGTTATTTAAGAATTGTGCGTGTGGTTTTGCTCAGATTCTTCAGGAGCCGAGCTTGATGACAGACGCCCTAGTTATGGAGGGACGGACGGCTCCCTTTTTTCTGGCGAATGGCGGCGAGGAGGTCACGGGGCTCTTTTAGCTCGAGAGCCGTCCGAACACATAGGGAAGGACTCCTCCGCTCTCGTAGTACTTCGCCTCTGCCGCGTTGTCTATCCTTGCCTTGACCTGAAACTCCACGACTTTTTCTCCTGATTTCGCGGTGACCTTCAAGGCCGCTCCCGGTTTCAGCCCCCTCATCCCCTCGATTGTGTAGACCTCGTCGCCTTTGAGCCCAAGCACCTTGGCGCCCTGTCCCCATGCGAATTCCAGGGGGAGGACGCCAATGGCAACGAGGTTGCTCCTGTGAATCCTCTCGAAGCTCTCTGCGATCACCGCCCTGACTCCGAGGAGCTTCGGGGCCTTCGCCGCCCAGTCCCGCGAGCTTCCCGCCCCGTACTGCTTGCCGGCCAGCACGATCAACGGCACTCCTTGCTCCTTGTATTTCACAGAGGCGTCGTAGATCGGCATCACCTCGTCGCTCGGAAAGTGCCTGGTGTACCCGCCGATCTTGCCGTCTGCGAGTAGGTTCTTGAGGCGGATGTTGCTGAAACCTCCCCTGACCATCACTTCGTGGTTCCCTCTCCTGGAGCCGTACGAGCTGAAATGTGGCATGTCGACGCCGTGGTCCAAGAGATACTCGCCCGCTGGGCTGTCGATGGGTATCGCACCCGCGGGAGAGATGTGGTCTGTCGTGATCTTGTCCTCGAACATCGCAAGCACCCGTGCACCCTCGATGTCCGCTTTGGCGTCGTCTTTGGCTCTCGGCCCTCCGTCGCCTGACGTGAACCAAGGAGGATGCCTGACGTATGTGGACGACTCGTCCCAGGGAAAGGTCTCGCTGGACTTGGATGAGAGGGAGTTCCACATCTCGTCTCCGACGAGCGCCTCCGCGTATCTCTTCTTGTAGAGGTCGCTGCTCAGCGATTTTTCCGCCACGTCTGCGATCTCCGCGAGGCTGGGCCAGAGGTCCTTCAGGTAGACCGGCTTGCCGTCGTCCTTCCCAGTGCCTAGCGAGTCTTTGAAGAAGTCGAAGTCCACGTTCCCTGCCAACGCATAGCCGACCACGAGCATGGGGGACATGAGGAAGGCGCCCTTCGCTAGCGGGTTGATGCGTCCGTCGAAGTTCCTGTTCCCGCTGAGGACGGCGACGGTGTAGAGGTCTTTCTCCTTGATTCTATCCTCTACCTCGGGCGCCAGCGGGCCGCTGTTGCCAATGCACGTGGTGCACCCGTATCCGACGACGTTGAACCCGAGCTGGTCGAGGTATGTTAGCAGGCCCGAACCTTCAAGGTAGTCCTTGACGACGGTCGAACCTGGCGCGAGGCTGCATTTTACGAATGGCTTCGGCGTCAACCCTTTTCGGACCGCGTTCCGAGCCACCAAGCCTGCGCCGATCATCACTGTCGGGTTCGACGTGTTGGTGCAGCTCGTTATGGCGGCGATGATGACCGACCCGTCCCTGAGTCCCTCAGAGCTCCCCATGGGCTCCTTCCCTTGGAGGATCAATTGCTTGTCCTGCCGCTCCACTGTCCCTCCTGTCGAGATGGGGATCGAAGGGCCGCGGCCTCCGGCCTTTCGCATCTTCGCTTGCTCCTCAAGGAGCGTCCTGGCGAAGGAGGCGACGCCTCGCAGAGCTCTCCTCTCCTCTGGGTTCCTTGGGCCGGCGATGGAGGGCTCGATCTTGCCCATGTCGACCTCGAGCACCTCGGAATAACTCGGGTCTCTCGATTCGGGGGTGACGAAAAGACCTTGCAGCCTGCAGTACTCTTCGACGAGCCTGACCTGCGCTTCGCCCCTGCCCGTGTCCAAGAGATAGCGCAACGTGGCCTTGTCGACTGGCGAGAACCCGACCGTCGCGCCATACTCCGGCGACATGTTGCCCAGAGTAGCACGGTCAGGGACCGAGAGCCGCGAATACCCCTCTCCGAAGTATTCTACAAAGGCATCCACGACGTTCATGTCCCTCAGGAGCTCGGTGACCGTGAGCACAAGGTCCGTAGGCGTGACCCCCTCGTGCAGTTCGCCCTTGAGCTTGACCCCGACGACTCTCGGTATCGGCATGTGGTATGGCTCGCCGAGCATGACCGCTTCCGCCTCGATGCCTCCGACCCCCCATCCAAGGACCCCGAGGCCGTTCACCATCGGGGTGTGAGAGTCCGTCCCTACGAGCGTGTCTGGGGACACGAATCGTCTTCCATCTCTCTGGCCCACTGCCACGACGGTCGAAAGGTATTCGAGGTTGACCTGATGGCAGATCCCCTTCCCCGGCGGGAAGACCCTCATGTTCTCGAAGGAGTCTTGCGCCCATTTCAGGAGGGCATATCTTTCCGAATTCCTCTCGTACTCTTTCTCGATGTTGTACTCTAGAGATATCTCTGTCCCCCAGCGGTCGACCTGAAGTGAGTGGTCGATGACCAGGTCAAGTGAGGCGATGGAGTTGATCTTGCGCGGGTCTTTCCCTCTTCTGGCCATCGCGTCCCTCATCGCCGCGAGGTCGACGATGAGCGGGACGCCTGTGTAATCCTGCAAGAGGACCCTGTAGGGCATGAAAGGGAATTCGGAGTTGACGCTTTTCGGCCATTCCAGGAGGCGGTTCGCCGCCTCGGTCGCGCCCTCGACCGTCGTCGAATGTCGGATGGAGTTCTCTAGGAGTATCTTGATGGAGTAAGGGAGGCGGCCGATGTCGTGCCCCCTCTCAGAGACCTTCCTCAGGTTGCAAAAGTCCGCCCTTCCTCTATGGGTATCCATCCGGTCGAGGGCAAAATCAAAGGATTTTTCGCCGCTTGCCATAAAAAATTCGAGTTTGAGGGGCTATTTAATGCATGAGCCGGATGATGGGCGAAACTCACAGCTCGGCTCCTCGTTTTCCGAAAGTTCTAATGCTGTTATCTGCTGGCAGCGGTGCTGGCAAAAAATGGAGGCCGGAGATTGGGAGGTCCGCGGTCTTTTCGGGAACGAATACGCCCTCGACCACGCGCTCGATGAGATAAAGAAGATGCGAAAGCCGCCGGGATTAGAGAAGCTCGACAGAAGGAACCTCCAGGTGGTCGTCTGGAAAAACGACGCTGAGACGAAGAAGCTCGTCCGCAACATAATCACGATTGCTCACGGGTTCATCGAGAGCGACGCGCCTCTCGGCACATATGAACAGAAGAAGAAGGAGCTAAAGGCGAAGAAGCTGAAATTGGAAGCGGAAAAGAGAAAGCGCAAGGCGAAGAGAGCGCAGCAGCACTAGCCAGTGAAGTTCTTGTAGACGGACGGGAACTCGGTTATCAGAGCGAGGTTCACCTTCTGGACGTTTACGTACGGGCTGCCGAACACCCACCACACACCCTCGATGTTTTGGTGGACGACCGCCTCCAGAGCGGTGGAGGGGATGCCCGTGGCGTCGCTTATCCTTGCAACCTGCGCGTCCGCAGCCTGAAGGGTGACATCGGGGTCCACCCCCGACGCGGAGTCGCTCGGGGCTCGGGAATGGAAGAAGATCGGGAGGGTGAAGTTCTCCGCTATCAGGCTCGAACCTATGCTGTGACCGTTGAGTTGGACTATCTCTCCGTTTGCCTGGTACGGGAACAAGACCTGCGCCACCCCGGTCAACAAAAGAGGGAAGAGCACTCCACACAAGACGAGAGAGATCAGCGCTATCGTGAATATCGGCTTGTAGTTCGCCTTCCCTTCTCCCGATTCTGATCTCGAAATATCCATTTTCAGTCCACCTACAAGAACGAGATCAGCACGTCTATCGCCTTGATTCCAACGAATGGGACGACCACGCCGCCGACCCCGTAGACAAGCACGTTCCGAAGGAATATCGTCATTGTGTCCGAGGGCCTAAAGCCGACGCCTTTCATCGCCAGAGGAATCAAGAATGGGATAACGACCGCGTTGAAAATCAGGGCAGAAAGGACGGCGCTGCTGAGGCCGAGCTGCAGTACGTTGAGGCTTTGAAGTTGGGGGATGGTCGTGGCGAAAAGCACCGGCATTATTGCGAAGTACTTTGCTACGTCGTTCGCGATGCTGAACGCCGTCACCGCTCCGCGGGTCATCAGCAGCTGCTTGCCCAGCAGGACGACGTCGATTATCTTCGCCGGGTTCGATTCGAGATCGACCATGTTCGCCGCCTCCTTCGCAGCCTCCGTGCCCGAGTTCATTGCGAGGCCTACGTCCGCGACAGCGAGCGCCGGCGCGTCGTTAGTCCCATCCCCTATCATCGCGACGATCTTTCCGTCGCGTTGCTCCTTCTGGACTATCCCGAACTTGTCCTCCGGCTTGGCCCGGGGGATGAACTCGTCGATCCCCACCTCTGCCGCGATGCTGGCCGCCGTGAGGGGTTGGTCTCCTGTGATCATCATAGGGCGGATGCCCATCGTCTTCACCGCCTGGATCTTCTCCTTGATCCCGGTCTTGAGGACGTCCTTCAGTCTGATCAGTCCTATCGCTTCGCCGTTCCTGGAAATCGCCATCGGCGTATCGCCTTCTGAGGCGATCCTGTCGGCGATCGAATCGAAGCTAAGTTGAGGGGAGGTGATCAGCTTCTTTATCGAGTCAGGCGCGCCCTTCACGATCTCGAGCTCGGTCGTCCGATTCTCCCCTTCGTTTCCCCAAGAAGCCGATTTCCTGCTAAACCTCATCCTCCCTTCGCCCGCTTCGTAAGCCTTCGAAGGGACAAAGCCAGTCCCCTGCGATATCTTGACTCCGCTCGTTCGCGTGGTCGCCGAGAACTCCTGCACCTGCGACAGCGCGAGGGAGTTCAACTCTCTAGGAACAAATCCTCTTTCGTATGCCAGATTGATTATGCTCCGCCCTTCTGGGGTGTCGTCATACCAGGACGAAAGGAAAGCCGCCTCGCCGACTTCCCTCTCGGAGAAGCCCTCGAATGGGATGAATTCGATTGCCCGGCGGTTGCCCACCGTGATCGTCCCGGTCTTGTCCAGCAGGATGACGTCGGCGTCTCCCGCGGTCTCTATCGCTCTGCCAGACTTTGCGACTATCTTCCTCGCGTAGAGCCTAGATATCCCGGAGAGGCCTATCGCCGGAAGAAGCGCGCCTATCGTCGTGGGAAGCAGGCAGACGTAAAGGGCGATCAAGACAGACAAGTCCCCTCCCAAGCCCAAAGTCACCGAGAGCCCGAGCAGAGAGAGGACGATGACGGTGAAGATTGCCGTGAGGCCGAGAAGGACCATGGTGACGGCCTGCTCGTTCGGGGTCTTGGGCCTCTTCGACGACTCTACCATCTTGATCATCTGGTCTATGTAAGTCTCGCCGGGGTTCGCGGTGACCCTCGCAGTCAGTGTGTCGCTCACCACCCGAGAACCGCCGATGAGCGCGTCGCCCGGCGCCTTCTTTACGGACGCCGACTCGCCGGTGAGAAGCGACTCGTCCACCATCGCGATCCCTTCGAGGACCTCGGAATCTAGGGAGACGATGTCTCCCTTCTCGATCAAGATCAGGTCTCCCTTGCGTAGCTCCGTGGACGAAGTCAGCAGCACCTTCCGGGCCCAGCCTTCGGTGACCAGTTTCTTGCTCGGAACTTCAGACTCGAGCTTCCGGAGGCTTTTCGCCGTGTTCTTCGCCTGCTGCTCAGCGAGAGCGTCGGAGAGCGTGCTGAACCACACCGTGATGAGCAAGATGAAGGCCACTTCGATGTAGAAGTTCCTCTCGCCGAGGCTGGCGACAGGGACGAACCCCTGTGGATAGATCGCCATCAAGGCGACGATGAAGAAACTCACCTCGACGATGAACATCACCGGGTTTGAGGTTAGCGCGAGAGGGCTGAGCCTCGCCGCGGAATCGACGAGCACCTTCCCGGTGAATGCGTGCCGTCCATATGCCAGACGAGCGGGTTTGTTCTCTTCCATTGCCATATCACGGTCCAAATCCGTTCACGTTTCCCTGGAAGTAGGAGAGAATTGGTCCGAGCGCCAGGAACGGGAAGAACGTCAGTGCCACGAGGATGACGATGCTCCCAACCAAGACGGCCGAGAACGCGAAGCTGTCGGTCTTCAGTCCGCCTACCTCGGCGCTCCTCTTCCTGCCGATCATCGAACCCGCGAGGGCGAGGAGGAGCCCCATGGGAGCGTAACGGCCCAATGCGATCACAATGGCGGTCGAGACGTTGAAGAACGGGGTGTTGGCCGTCGTGCCGAGGAAATCGGAGCCGTTGTTCGCCGCTGAACTCGTGTACTCGTAGAGTATCTGGGTGAAGCCGACGGCGTCTTTCCCTATGCCGATAGCGGCCACCGCCCCGCTCGAATAGGCGATGATGGTTGGGACGAGAATTATCAGTGGATGGACTAGGAAAGCGACCATCACGATCTTCACGTCGCGGCTCGTCACCTTGATCCCCAGGTACTCGGGGGTCCGTCCAGACATCAGC
This sequence comes from Nitrososphaerota archaeon, assembly GCA_027886925.1. The sequence goes on along the minus strand of JAPCJN010000002.1, from coordinate 12,925 downwards.
CCCACGATGAATACCGTGATCACGACGTACATGACCATGTACATGAGCCCGATGCCTTTGCCGCCGGGCGTAGCCTGGACGAGCATCCCGACGAAGGCCGCCAGGACTACGAGAGGGTGCATCGCGGCAAGCGTGGTGTTGACCGACCCCGTCGTCACCGCCGTGGTCACCACGGTCCAGAAGACAGAGTAAAAGCCACCGATGCGGGCTTCTATGCCCTGCCCACCCGGCAGCGCGGGAACAAAGGCGATGACCAGGTCTATGACAAAAAGGGCGTATGCGCCTATCAGAATCGGCCTCGACTCGCGCCTCTTCCCGAGCATTTCTCCAAAGACGAAGACCAACGCTGTAGGCAAGAACAGCATTAGACAAATCTCGAAGATGTCAGACTGAGGATTCGGGTTCATGAACGGATAAGCCGCGTTTGCCCCGTAGTAGCCGCCTCCGTTGGTCCCTAATTGCATTATCGCGACGAGGGAGGCTACCGGTCCGACGAGGATCGTCTGAGTGGCCCCTTCGATCGGGGTCACTGGAAGGTAGCCTGAAATCGTCTGTGGCACTCCCATCCATACCAAGATGACAGCGGCTACGAGACACAGAGGAAGCAGAATCCTGGTCAATGTCCGCACAAAATCGACATAGAAGTTGCCCATGTTCTGCGAGCCGACGATGAATCCCCTGACCATCGCGACTCCCATGCATATCCCGGTCGCGGCCGAGGTGAACTGGAGGAACTGGATCGCGGTCATCTGGCTGAGGTAGGACAGCGCGGCCTCTCCAGCATAGTGCTGCAGATTGGTGTTCGTCGCGAACGAAATCACGGTATTGAAGGCAAGATCCCAGCTGAGGCCTGGGAACCCCATCGGGTTGAGCGGAAGGACACCCTGATAAATCAGGATGAAGAAGGCTATCGCCATCTGCACAACGTTTACCAGCAATCCAGCCAAGAAGTACTCCTTCCAGCCCATGTTGTGGTCGACATTAACTCCAGTAATCCTGTATACCAGGTTCTCAGCGGGGGTCAGGATTCGGTCCAGTCGACTGGGCGCTCGCGTGTAGACCCTAGTGACGAACGGGGAAATCAGCCAGGCAGCCCCCATCGTCCCCCCAACAATCAGGACGACTGACAGCGCCTGTAGGGCATCGATCATCAGGAATTCAAACTCCACTATACCTGCGTGTTCCTTCCGGACTGGTCCTCAGTCCGACCTACTGACGTGATGGCTTGGCTTTCTGGGGTTCGCTGGCTTTCTGGGGTTCGCTGGCTTTCTGGGGTTCGCTGGCTT
>JAPCJN010000002.1:3388-11539 GCA_027886925.1 Nitrososphaerota archaeon | reverse complement strand
CGCTGGCTTTCTGGGGTTCGCTGGCTTTCTGGGGTTCGCTGGCTTTCTGGGGTTCCGCGACGCATCTCGGTCCTTTGTAGGCCTTCAGCACTACGGAGCTTACTGTGCTCTTGACGCCCTTAATCTTCATGATTTTGTTCTTCAGGACGTCCCTGAACTCCTCGATGTCCTTTGCCGATAGAAGGGTGACGATGTCGAACTCGCCGGTCACCTCATAGAGCTCCTCAAGATTGTCGAGCTTGGTCAGAGACGCCACAACATCGTCCATCGTCGATGATTCTACGAAGATGTCCACAAACGCTAGAAATCTTGCCACGTCATTTCACTGTGATTCCGCAGGCCTTCGACGATTGTCTTATAAGGATTTGCCATCATCTACGACGATTGTCGCATATTTTCCCAATAAGAATCGACTTTTGCGATACCCGAACCCGTTCGAGCTCTTCGCTAGCTTCGTTCCTTGCGGGATGGACTATTGACAATCCTTTGCTCTGGAAGCTACGCCATTCCTTGGGAGAACGCCTCAGTTTGGGGCCGGATGGTGTCAAGAAGCGGGAACGGACGACTTGAGCGCCCCTGTCACATCCTCCACGAGGTCGTGGACGTCCTCGATGCCCACCGACAGCCTGATCAGGTCTTCTGTGATCCCAATCTTCACCCTTTCCTTGGCAGGGAGCGAAGCGTGCGTCATCTTCGCCGGGTGTTCCGCGAGAGATTCCACACCTCCCAGGCTTTCGCCGAGCGAGAAGACCTTCAGAGACTCTAGGAACGCAGAAGCGGCTTTGTATCCTCCGTTGATCCTGAAGGAGATCATCCCGCCTCCTGCCTTCATCTGCCTTCTCGCGACCTTGTAGGACGGGGAGTTCCTTAGAAACGGGTAGTTGACTTCGCGAACGTGCTTCTTGTCCTTCGACAGCACTTCGGCGATGGCCGCCGCGTTCTTCGAGTGCCTGTCCATCCTAAGGTGGATTGTCCTCAGCCCTCTCATAGCCAGGTAGCAATCGAAGGGACCTGGAACGGAGCCCATCGCGTTCTGCAGAAACTTCAGCTTCTCGTATCGCTCGTGGCTCGAGGTGACGATCGCTCCGCCCACCAAATCGCTGTGGCCGCCGATGTACTTTGTCGTGCTATGGACGACTATGGTGGCTCCGAGCTTCAAAGGATTCTGCAGGCACGGCGATGCGAATGTGTTGTCGACGGTCAAAATCAGCGCGTGCTCCTTCGCGATCTTCGCCACGGCCTTTATGTCGAGTATCAGCATCAGTGGATTGGTCGGTGATTCCATCCAGACCATCTTTGTGTTTGGCTTGATCGCCCTCTCGAGGTTCTCAGGTATTGTGGCGTCGATCCTGTCGAACGTCACCCCGAAGTTCCGGAACACCTTGTCGAACAGCCGGTAGGTTCCCCCGTAAACGTCGTTGCAGATTATCGCGTGGTCTCCCGCGCCGAGCAACGCGGCTACGGCGGTCTCTGCTGCCAGTCCTGACGCGAAGGCGAGGCCGTATTTCCCGCCTTCAAGGTCAGCGATCGCCCTCTCCAGTCTTTCCCTCGTGGGATTACCAGATCTCGAGTACTCGTACCCCTTGGTCCTTCCTATCTTCGCCTGGGCGAAAGTCGAAGAGGTGTAGATTGGCGGCGTAACGGCACCGGTCAGCTCGTCCGGCTCGTTTCCTGCGTGAACGGCACGCGTGTCGAAGCGCACAGGAGCCGACGAGAATCCGCGTGACTTTAATCTTGCGAGGAGAAGCCCTGTCTCTTCAGCCAGCTCGGGTTGAATACCTTGCTGAGGTAGCTCCGCCCTGAGTCAGGAAGTATGACGACGATAAGCCGGAGCTTGGGATGCTCCCTTGCAACCTTGACGGCGGCGGCCACCGCGGTCCCTGAGGAGCCGCCCGCCAGGATCCCCTCCTCGACCGCCAGCCGGTGGGCCATCTTGAAGCTCTCTTCGTCGCTCACCCTGATTATCTCGTCGGCCACCCTCGTGTCGTAGGTGCCAGGGACGAAATCCTCGCCGATACCCTCCACCAGGTATGGGTACAATGCGTCTCTCTTCCCTTCCTTCAGGTTGCAATAGATCGAGCCCTCGGGTTCCGCTCCGACGACGAGAATCGACCTTCGTTGCTTCTTTAGGTATCGACCAGCTCCCGAGATTGTCCCGCCGGTCCCAACTCCCGCGACGAACGCGTCGATTTTGCCCTTGGTCTGGCGCCATATCTCTGGGCCGGTAGTAGCGAAGTGCGCCCGGGGGTTCCCCTTGTTCTGGTACTGGTTGGGCATGTACGAGTTGGGGTCCTCTCGGTTCAACCTCTTCGCGACGTTGATGTAATGCTCAGGAGAGGTCGGAGGAAGGTCGGTCGGGGCGATCACGACCTTGGCCCCGTAGGCCCGAAGGAGCGCCCTCTTCTCCTCGCTCACCTTTTCGGGCATAGTGAAGACCACCTTGTAGCCGCGCACCGCGGCAAGCATGGCCAGACCGACCCCTGTGTTCCCGGAAGTGGGCTCTATGATCGTTCCGCCTTTCTTTAGGAGGCCTCGCTTCTCGGCGTCTGCGACCAGGTAGCGGGCGATCCTGTCTTTCACAGACCCTCCGGGGTTCATGAACTCGAGCTTGGCGTAAATCCGAGGTTTGAGGCCGCGGGCGACCCTGTTCAACCTTAGAATCGGCGTGTTCCCGACAACTTCCACGATGTTCTCTGCTACGCTCACTCTGTTTCTGCCGGTTCCTCAGTTTATTATTATTCTTTCGTAGGATCGAGGAACCAAGAGCTTCAGAATCTGGCAAAGAGGCACGGAATTGACGAAGCGGCACAAGACTGTTAAGCGGAACTTGGGCGGTGGAAGGCGAGGGACGGCGAGGGAACGCGGGGGTCGCCCAGCCTGGTCAACGGCGCGAGGCTTAGGACCTCGTCCCTCAGGGGTTCGTGGGTTCGAATCCCACCCCCCGCATACTTTTCACATGCGCCGGTCAGGATTTGTCGTGTGGCGTGATTCCTTCAGGATTCTCTGACTAGCGCAGCGAGCAGACGTCTTTCTGCCTTTCTTCGGTGCATCACAAGGGTCGGCTCTCGGATGTTGAGCCGCCTGGCAAGCCCCTCTGAGCTCACCCTCCTTGGCACGTCGTAGTAACCGAGGTTGAACGCCGACAAGATCACCTTGCGTTGCTTTTCCGTTAGGCGGCTGAGGGGCGAGTCCGGCGAGAACCTCGCGTCGGTGAGGGAGAGCACTTTGTAACGCAAGGCCGCCTTTTCAAGGCTATCGAGGACCCCTCGCACTTCTTTCGCGCTTCCGAGGAAGGTCGCTTTGATTCGTCCGTCTTTGATCTCATACGGGATGGAAAGGTATCCCCCGGCGGCGATCGGGCTCCCTCCCGAGGGGAGACTGGGCCGCCTCTCCTTGAAGAAACAGGTGTAGTCCGCCCCGTCTTGCTCAAGAACCTGCATTTCTTCGAACTTGTCGGCGAACACGTCTTCCACCCTCGTAGCCGGGACCTTGAATCGCACCTTGCATATCAGCGCGACCTCGTCAGGGGTGCTCTTGAGGAAGCTGAGAACTTCCAAGGATTCTATCTTCTCCAAGGAGTCCAAGGAAACGTCCTGCCGCATCTTGGCTACATCTCTCATTGCAAACTCGACTATGAGCCTTCGCACAGAAGAATCGGAAGGCACCGTCGGCATTTATGTTTTCTAGGAGGCTATCCTGATAGCCTGAATGTAATTAAACGGCTTTGCCCACGAGTCAAACATGGAAGAAGCCGCGGCTTCTGAGAGCGGAGAGACCGCGATTGCGGCTCAAGATCCCAGAGTCGACCCGTTCGTGGAGCTGCCAAGGATCGCCTCGATCCTCGTCCTAGTCGCTGTTTTTTTCGCGATCCTGATGGGTGCCATGGATGGTCTCGTGGTGGCAACGGTCCTCCCGACCATCGCGCTCGACCTGCACCAGGTCAACGGCGTCACGTTCGTCGCGGGCGCCTACCTCATCTCATCCACAATCTCAATTCCGATCTTCGCCAGGCTCTCTGACATCGCGAGTCGGCGCAATGTCTTCCTCACGGGTCTCACCATCTTCATCGTAGGCTCAGCGCTTGCAGGCCTCAGCCAGAACCTCTCCGAGCTGATAGTGTTCCGCGGGCTGCAGGGGATCGGCGGGGGGGGCGTCTTCCCAGTCGCCATCGCCATGATCGCGGTGCTGTTCCCTCCTAAGACAAGGGCGCGAGTAACTGGCGTCCTGACCGGTGCGGCCGGAATCGCGATTGTCCTGGGCCCCCTCGTAGGAAGCTACATCGTCTCCGTGACGACGTGGCGGTGGGTCTTCTACATCAACCTCCCGTTCGGAATAATGGCCATGGTCGTGCTCCTATTTGCCGTGGGGCCGCTTCGTCCAGCGGTCAAGGGCGGATTCGACATTCCCGGAGCCGGGCTACTATCGGGCTGCGTCGGCGCGCTGATGTTCGCCCTGGTCGAGGTCTCGGACGCGGGGATGAGCTGGACAGACCCCGGGATCGTCGCGCTGCTGGTCGGGTCCGCCGCACTGTTTCCAGCTTTTGTTTGGTGGGAACGCCGAGCCAGCGAGCCGCTCGTACCCCTTCATCTGATGAGGCAGCGCATTATCGCGGCGAGCAGCGGGACGATGTTATTCAGCGGGATAGTTTTCAGCTCCCTGATCACTTTCCTTTCGGTATTCGTTGGAATCGTCCTGCTGAAGAGCAGCCCGAACGCCGCAAGCGATGTACGAGACATCATCTATTTCCTGGCAATCCCGCTCATCCTTGGCGCGGCGGTCTCGGGCCAAATCCTTACCCGTGCGCCTTACCGGACCGTGATTGTACCGGGCCTTGCGTTGGCCAGCTTCTCGGGGCTGTTTCTGACACAGCTGACATCGTCCAGTCCGCTGTGGGTGTTTGCAGCGGGTGTTCTACCCGTTGGCGGTATCGCCCTCCCGCTGATTCCCATGGGTTTCGGTCTGGGCTTTTCTCTCTCGGTTCCGACCGTCGCGGTGCAGAACGAGGCTCCGCGGGACGAGGTGGGTGCTGCAATCGGCCTCACCAGGTTCCTTCAGAGTCTCGGCGGGGCGCTGGGAATCTCGCTCCTGACGGCTTTTGAGACTTGGCGCCTCCAAGCGCTCTCCAAAGATGCGGCCACTCCAGCCGCCGTCACGAACGCCCTTGTGACCATCTACAACGAGATATTTCTGATACTCGCGGTTTGTGTAGCGATTGCATTGGGATTTGGCTTCCTCTTCACTGGACGAGTGCGGCAAACAAGCGTTGGAGACCCGGGCGCAACTTCGAAGGCACCCCCAGCCTCGAACGAGGCGGGACAGTTGCAATTTGAACCTTAAGTTCGCGGTGCAAACCCCGCACACCTTCCGCATGAGACGGTCAGATATTTGTAAAACCAGATGGGATTTGAACGTGGCTCTTTGCGTGTCCTCACGACATCTCGAATTCGTTGCCGTCAAGGTCTCTCAGAATGGCATACTTGCCCCATTCAACGGTGGTGAGTTCCTCAGAGAACTTTACCCCCTTCTTTTTCAGCTCGTGGTAGGCGCTCTCAACGTCTTCGGGTCTGCTTGATGGCAGAACCCGGCCGGTCTTTTTGTCCTTCCGGATCGTGACCTCTCCGCACTGGAGCCAGATTCCGGTCCGCCCGCCTGGCAGATCGTCTTCCCACGCGTCGCATCGTTCGCAGAGATGCAGCATAAGGGATTGAGCCCCCCTCGGCTTGACAAAGACGGTGTGCCCCTGGCTCCCGACGATTTCAAAACCCAGGTTGTCGCGATACCATGCAGCCGATTTCTTTGCATTATGGACGAGGACTGCGACTGACCCCACTCCGGTGATCATCGGCTGTCTCAAGCCTTCACGAACTATTTAGTTTGCGGGTCGCCCATCGGTTAAGGGATCCGGGATTCCGCGTGCCAATGACGGGCACTTTGGGATTTAGGGTTAATGTTGCAACCCCGGCACCATCTTTACGCTTGGTCTGTTTTTTGAGGAATGAGTATTCTCGGCATGGCTTCCGGCTCGTCATTCAGTCTCGATGCCCCAACGCTAGCGTAGTTGCCACTGCATCCCTATTCATCGTCGGGTCGCTTGCACATAGTCTCGTCCCACCGCCAACTGTCACCGCTTCGCTAGCTTGTAGCATAATTCCTGACGCGACTACCTTTGTGTTAATTTCAGGCCTTCCTCAAACTGCCCCAAGCGTGACAATTTCACATCTTTGCACCGTGGAGCAGAAAGGGCCGACTTATGCTACAAGCTACCGCTTCGCGGAAAGCTTAACTCGATACGTCTCCTATTTCTCAGAAGCTTGTCGTCGAGCGGCGAACTCCTCCGCCTGGAGACCACCGGCAGGGTATCGGGAAAGCCACACGATGTCCTCGTCCGCTTCATAGCCGTAGACGGCAAGATTATCGTGTTTCCCCAGAACCGGGGGAACCAAGATTGGGTCAAGAACCTACGGGTGAACCCGTCCGTCGGGGTGTTCGGGGCGGGCAAGAAGATGACAGGCATGGCTCGCCCAAAGCAGATTGAAGGCCTGAAGGACCCCTTGCTCAAGATATTCACTAGGAAGTATGGAGAAGCCGAGGTCAGGAAGAGATACTGGGGCCAGCACGAATTCTTCGAGATCGTGATCACGTCGCAGTCCAGCGCGCAGGACTACACCGACCTCTGGTATGCAGACATAGAGGCCGCCTTCGATGGCGTAGCGGAAGACTACGACAGGCACATCCTGGGAAATGAGATGAACCTCTGGCTCAGGAACAGGTCAATCGAACGTCTGCTCAGACTCTTCCACCCGGGAGACGTGATCCTCGAAATCGGCTGCGGCACCGGAACCGAGACGATCACGCTGGCAAGGCACGGCATCAAGGTCATCGCCTCCGACATCTCATCAAAGATGTTGGCGGTCTTGCAGAGGAAGGTCGACAAGGAAAGACTCGAAGGTGTGGTAGTGCCGGTGCACTCAAGGCCCTACGAATTGAAGGACAAGCTCGGGAGCATCGGATTCCACCAGATTGACGGCGCATATTCGACCTACGGCGCGATCAACACCGAACCGAGATTGCAGGTTCTCTTCAAGGACCTTCGCGACATCATCAAGCCGGGTGGCTCTCTCTTGCTCGGAGTGTGGAACAAATACTGCCTCTACGAGCTGCTCGGGTATTCATTCAGGCTTAGGCCAAGAATGGCCGTCGCAAGGCTGAGAAATCCGGTCCCAGTAGGAAGGTCCAGGTTCTGCATCGCGGCGATGGCGTATTCGGTGGGTTCCCTGAACAAACTACTCTCGGGGCAGTTCGAACTCAGGAAGGTTTACGGGGTCGAGATATTGCTCCCTCCGTCGAACCTGGTCAAGTACCTCCCCCCCAAGGCCCTGCGAGGCGTCGTCGACAGGATGGAGATCGGCATCGAGGGCAGGTATCCTTGGAACAGACTCGGGGATCATTTCCTAGCGGTCTACTCCAGGATCGGACGACCTTGAGGGTAACTCGAGCTCCCGCCCTTGCCTGCACCAAGGAGGGCTGCGCAGCCCCAGGATGGGTGAGTGACCGGTTTTGAAGTTCATCAACCAGACTACCGCGTTAAGGATAATGGTCGATGGCCATGGGGTCATGCTCTCAGTCGCTACCAAGAGGAGGTCGTTCAACTTCTTTCTGTCAGGCCGATTTGTGGGCGGCAAAGTGGCACCCACCACCGACCCCTATCCAGGCATAGTCGAGGCCTGCGACTACGACATCGACAAGATCCTGGACAATTGGGACGAGCTCCACAGGATAAAGGTCATGGATCTCTCGAAATACAAGGCCTCTCGACGACATCCACGATGACCGCGTGCTGTCTCCTTGATGCTTATCTAATGCGAAAGCAAGCTGGAGTTGAATGAACTACACGGAACCGTTCGTCCCGACGCCCGAAGACATCATACCGACGATGCTCCAGTTAGCTTCCGTGAAGCCGGAAGAGACGGTGATCGACCTCGGCTCTGGCGACGGCAGGCTGGTCATAACCGCGGCCAGAGACTTTGGTGCCAGAGTGGTCGGGGTGGAACTCCGTCGGCGCCTAGTCAAGGAGACTCGGCAAAAGGTAAGGGAGATGGGCCTGTCCGACCGGGTGACCATAATGTGCCGCAACTTCAAGAAGGTTAGTCT
>JAPCJN010000002.1:0-3378 GCA_027886925.1 Nitrososphaerota archaeon | reverse complement strand
CTCGAGCTATACGTTGAACCTACTGGCCCCCAAGCTGACGAAGGAGATGAGGCCCGGCACAAGGATCGTGAATTTCGAATACCCCATCTCAGATTGGAAACCTGCGCGTGAAATCGAAGTGATACCCCGTGGATGGAAGAAGCCACACTCGATTTACCTTTACGTGATGTGAGGCTAGGGTTACCCGAAGTTTCGCATGAAGGGTTGCGCTTTGACTCTAAAAAAATGGAAGGAGACCTTAAGCGTCGTGCGCTTCTAGGTCTCTTATCATCTGGTCGAACTGGTCTTTAGTTATCTCTCCTTTCGCGTATCTCTGCCTGAGTATCTCTGTCGCACTGTCGTCCCAGTGACCGTAGTTGCGCCAGTAACCTCGCCCATATCCAAAGCCTCGGCCCCAGCCTCGGCCCCAACCCCATCCCCAGAAGAGCCATCTGGCTCCGAAGAGGAGGAGGAAGAAGACCACGAAGCCAAATGGGAAGAAAAAGAAGTTAGGATGTGGGTAGTATCCGTAGAATCCCACTGATGGCCACTGGAAGAAGAACGGGACGACGAAGACACCGATGAGGAGGACTATGAGCACGGCGCCGAAGATCCAACCGACGAATCCTCTCCTTGACTTCGGGAGGATGTCTCTGGCGCCTTGCACGCCGTTGGTGTTCCTGTTGTTGCTGTTGCTTTCGTTGTTGTTCAAGGTTCTTTCCAGCACCATCCTTCAGGAGGCAAGGTTATTTTAAGATATCGGAATACCGATATTGGAAAACCGATTTCCTTATTAACCAAACGCTCGCCAATCAACGACAGTATGTGGCCGTTCCGATGGATGATGCACAGGAAGCGAGGGCTTCGGATGGCGATAGTCACGATGCTGGCTTCGTCCCCGAAGAACGGGGTGGAGTTGATGGACGAGATCGAGAAGATGACACAAGGCTGGTGGAGACCTTCTCCAGGCTCGGTCTATCCCGTGCTAGAACAGCTGACCAAGGACGGGATGACAACGAAAAAGGAGGACGGCAGGTATGAACTGACCGACAAGGCCAGCGACGAGCTCGAGAGCTCATTCGGGCCTTCTTTTGGAAGGAGGCAGCGGTCTGTGGACGAGATGTTCGAAGAGGTTAGCGGGTTCGTCTCCTATCTTGAGGAGGTGACCAAGACCAACCCTGACAAGCTGAAAGAGCGGCGAGAAGAGTTGAAGAAGCTGGCCGACAGGCTCACGCAGATGAGCAAGGACTAGTCAGGGCCTTTATCGTTCGCGAGATGCTCCAGGAGGAACTCGACGGCAGCCGAGTAACCCCTAATCCTGTTCTTCAGCTTTATCAGCCCGTGACCTTCGTCGTCGAACTTCATCAAGTGTGCTTCCCGCCCCAGGCTCACCAGCGTCTCTGCTATCTGTTCCGCTTCCCCTATCGGTACGCGCGGGTCGTTCGTCCCATGGATGATGAAAAGAGGGGCCGTAATCAAACGAGCGTTGTTGTTCGGCGAAATCCTCTCGAGGAACTCCCTGTCCTTTTCGGGGTCGCCGTATTCCGCTATCCTGAGCCGGCGCCTCCAAGGCCCGGTGTTCTTCAGAAAGGTGATGAAGTTCGAGATGCCGACGATGTCGACCCCCGCCGCCCAAAGAGCAGGGTTCGAGTAGAGGCACGCGAGGACCATGAACCCCCCGTAGCTCCCTCCCCACGCGGCCACCTTGGTTTGATCGATGGGATAACTGTCGAGGACGTCGAGGAGCACGAGTTCCGCGTCCTTCACTGCGTCCATCCTCCCCTTCACGTCGTCGAGGTGCGTGTATGCACGGCCATATCCAGTGCTCCCCCGAACGTTCGGGGCTAGCACGGCGAATCCGAGCTTGAGGAAGTACTGAAGGATCGGGCTGAACCCGGGCCTGAACTGCGACTCCGGCCCACCGTGAAGGAAGACGATGAGAGGGTGTGGCTTCGTTCCCGCGTTGGGCAAGTAGAGGTAGGACGGCACATCGAGGTCGTCGAATGAGGTCGTCTTTACGATCTCTGGCTCGACGAACCCCAATTCCGGTATCCCGCAGGTGGACGAGGTCGTTAGCCTGAAGAGGCGGCTTCGGGGGGAGGGGGTCGGCTGGAAGTCATAGACCCACACGTCAGAGTTGGTCGAAGACGACGACAGGGAGAAGGCAAGCCGACTACCGTCGTCTGACCATTCCAGGCCTCCTATGATCCCCCGCGGCACCGTGACGCGCTGGGGAGCCGGCGAACCGAATTTCCAGACCATTAGGCGGGACGCTCCCTCTTCGTTCACGGTGAACGCCGCCCTCCTCTTGTCCTTGGTCAACGAGAGGCCCTCTACATCCCATTCCTCGGCGTGCAGGAACTCGAGGTCGCGCGACGCCAGGTCAAGGCGCGCCAACGCGGCAAACTCTCTGCCTTTGTCGGTTATGCAGAAGACGGACTTGCCTCTGCCATCGAATGCGGCTGAATAGAATGCGGCATCTCCCTCATGCGGGGTGAGAAGCTCAGTGCTCTTGTCGACGACGTTGAGCAGGAAGAGGTCGTGGTTGAAAGGCGTGTGGGTTACCTCGTAAAGGATCTTTGAACCGTCTGGGCTCCAAGCGATCGGGTAGGCGTTCCCGTCATAGGCCAGCACGAGCTCGGTCGACAGGTCGTCAAGGCTTTGGACGTAGATGTCGAAGTAGGCCTGGTTCCGCGCGTTAGAGGAAAAAGTGATCTGCTTCTCGTCGGGCGACCAGTCTCCCCAGTTATGGATGACGCTTGGCTGTTTGGTTAGGTCGGTCAGAGACTCGCCCCCTCCCTCCAGGAGATAGATTTGGAACCTCTCGTTCCCACCAACGTCCGCCCCGAAGACCATTTTGTCGCCCAACGACCCATAGTTGAGGAATCCGACCCTGTCTTCTCCGAGCGTGACCTGTTGGCTGCCTCCACCTCCGTCCGCAGAGACAGTCCAAATCTGGGGGACTCCGGTCAAATCAGTGAGGTATGCGACGTTCTCGCCATCTGGCGAGAAGTCAGGACCAAAGGCCGACTTCATCGAGAGATAGCGCCTGAGGTCATACCGTATCCTCTCCAGGTCTCTGGGGGGCCGCTCTTTCATCGACGCCGGTGCGAAAGCCTCGCTTTAAAATCAAATGCGGCGTCGCGCCTCGTCACGCGCAAGGCCACAAGCGCGGGAGTTCACCCGGAGGATCTCTCGAACTCGAGATTGAACCTCAGCTGACGGCAAAGGTCATCGAAAATTTCCATGTGCGCCTCGAGCCACGGTGTGATGAAAAACGTCAGCCCATAATGCTCGCCGCTCGAATTGACCAGTGCGTTCTTCCTCAGCACTTCGATGTGGTGTTGGATGGTCAGGTATTCGACTCCTAGTCGCTTTGCGAGCTGGTGAGTGTTGCCA
>JAPCJN010000151.1 GCA_027886925.1 Nitrososphaerota archaeon | reverse complement strand
GGTGGCTCGTGAAGGCCAGAAGACACGGGATGCCCACGCTCCAGATCATGGATAGGATAGAAGGAGAATCCGACCTTGACGAGAGGACCCTCGACCACCTGGAGGGGTATCGGGGGTCAAGGCCCGTCAGGATCGGGAACGCGGCTCACGACCAGCTCCAACTTGACGTGTGTGGGGCGCTCGTCGACTCCATGTACTTCCTGCACAAGACGCTGGGATGGACGACCAAGCGCATCTACGACTACCTGGTGAGGGAGGCGGCCGAGTTCGTCGTCAAGGCATGGAAGGAGCCAGACAGCGGGATCTGGGAGATGCGGACGAAACCAAAATTCCTGGTGGAGTCGCGCGTATGGTGCTACGTCGCCCTAGACAGGGCGACCAGGCTGGCCGACGAGCTGGGATACGAGGAGGATGTCAGCCGATGGAAGCCGATAATGGAGCAGATCAAGCAAGAGGTGCTCTCAAAGGGCTGGTCGGAGAGGAAGAAGGCGTTCACGATGGAGTACGGCGGCGACGATCTCGACGCCGCGAACCTGCTCATCCCGTTGCTGCGGTTCCTCCCATCCAAGGACCCTCGCGTGTCTTCGACGGTGATGCGCATAAGGGAAGAGCTCTCCGATGGCGACTTGGTATACAGATACAAGGTTGACGACGGCCTCGAAGGGAAGGAAGGGGCATTCACGGTGTGCAGCTTCTGGATGGTGGACTGTCTTATCCAGCTGGGACGTGTGAAAGAAGGGGAGAGGATGCTCGGGCGACTCATCCGTCGTGCAAACCATGTCGGCCTCTACTCCGAGCAGATAGACCCCAAGACGGGGGCTGCTCTAGGCAACTTCCCGCAAGCTTACACGCACATGGGGTTGATCAGCTCTGTCCTCACCCTGGATAAGGCCACCAAAAAGCAAAAGAAATCATGAATATTCTTTCATGTAGCTTCTGCGTCTCGATCTAAATGGCTCTCGCCACAGAAGGCCGCGAGGGGCCTCATTGTGAGCTTGGTGATCGACATTGTCGCGGAGTCGCCATCGATGGGCTGATGATTGAATCACCATGGCGCAGTTATCGTCTTCAAAGGCGAGCGCTCCAAGCGAGTCATTCCGTCCTGCTCGCAGTGGCTTCGGCGCCCCTCCCATGACCTGCGCCGCGGTAGACGGTCACACCAAAGAGAGCTCCGTGACGGTCCCCGGCGCCGTTTTCCGGGCTCGCGTCCGGGAGGTTCCGCTGATGACCGTGTTCGGAGTCGAAGATCTTACTCCATCTGCCGGGAAAGATCCGGCCGGGTGCGGGGGCCGCCTCGCCGAGCGCATATACCACTGCAAGGTCTTCTACGCCAGGCTGCCATCGGCGCACCCCCAAGGTGCGCCCGCTCATTCGGACCTCCATCAAGTCCTTGTCCATGCTCCTCAGCGCCGGATGTTCGCTTCTCATCGCTATCAGCGTCATATAATAGCGGAATATCTCGGCGTTCTGCCCCTTCTTCAACAGGGCGTGGTTTACCTTTGACCTCTCGAACGTGCGTCGGTCCTGGGGGTCGACGAGGGGCCCACCCGGGAACTCCTTCCTTCTGCCCTCCCTCACCGCTTGCGCGAGCTTCGGGTCGCGGTGGCTCGTGAAGTAATAGAAAGGGGCGACCTCACCGAACTCCTCTCCCATGAAGATCAAGGGGATGTTGGGCGCGAGGAGCAGCAGACCGATGGCCGCCCTGACCGCCGAGGGCCCGAGCAGCGTGCTCAACCTTGCGCCGTCGTGCCTGTTTCCTACCTGGTCATGGTTCTGGATGCAGATGACGAACTTCTCTCCCTGCAGTCCCACGGAAGGAGCTCCGTGGGTTCTCCCGCGAAATTTCGAGTATCTGCCGTCGTACACAAACCCGTCGCGTATCGCTTTCTCGATGTCTGCCAGGTCTCCGAAATCCTCGTAGTAGCGTTGCCTCTCCCCCGTCAGGTAGGAATGGACGGCATGGTGAAAATCATCCGACCACTGGGCGGCCAGGCCGTAGCCGCCGACGGCCTTGCTGGAGACCATGCGCGGGTCGTTCAGGTCGCTCTCGGCTATCACGTGGATCCTCCGATGGAGGGCCGACTCATGAGCGCGGATGGCGTCCCCTATCTCTGTCAATATGTGCCTCGGAGAGAAGTCGAAGAGCCCATGGACGGCGTCCAGACGGATGCCGTCGAGGTGATATTCAGTCACCCAATATCTGGCGTTGTCGACCACAAAGCGCCTGACCTCGTCGCACCCGCGGTCGTCGAAGTTCATGGCAGGTCCCCACGGCGTCTTGTACTTGTATGAGAAGTAGGGCCCGTAGTCAGCGAGGCAGTTGCCCTCCGGGCCGACGTGGTTGTATACCACGTCTAACAGGACAGCCATCCCATGGGCGTGGCAATCGTCCACGAGGGCCTTCAATCCGGCGGGCCCGCCGTATGAGTTCTGCACGGCGTAGATGAATACCCCATCATAACCCCAGTTCCTGTCGCCTGGAAACTGCCCCACCGGCATCAGTTCGATGGCCGTCACGCCGAGCTCCTCTCGCAGATGACGGAGGTGAGGGCGGATAGACTCGAAGGTGCCGGCCTTCGTGTAAGTCCCCGTATGAACCTCGTAAATCAGGAGGTCCTTCTGATCGACTCCCCTCCAGCCCTGGTCCGTCCACGGAAAGGCTTCTGGATCTACGACCTCCGACGGACCCATCACCCCTTTCGGCTGATACCTAGAGATGGGGTCTGGCCTCGTCTTCTTTCCGTCTAGGACGTACATGTACTTCGTGCCAGAGTCGACCTCGACCGACGCTCCGTAAAACCCGTCATCTTTGCTTTGCATGGGCTCCCGAGTCCAATCCCCCCGCTTGGTCTGGACGGCCACGTCGACCTTCTTGGAGAAAGGCGACCACACCCTGAACTCCACCTCGCCCTTCGCGGCGAGGGCCCCGGCCCGCAAAAACCAGCTTTGCCCATCCCAGGAGACCACGGAGGCGAACACCTGAGTCGCTACTTTAAATTTGCCGCAAGCCGATTAGTCGATGGCAGGTTGTTGTAGAAGCGCCTCGTCCTCTCTTTCAAGACCCGGAAGAACCTCTCGATGACGTTCCTGTAGCCGAACGTCACATGGAGCCACTTGAACCCCATCTCGTTGAGTGGCCACGGGTACACGGCCCGCCGTCCACCAGGATGACAGGCTTCCTGCCGACGCACGTCTGGAGGACCTTCCTCAGGAAGACCATGGTGTTGATGTGCGACCTGTAGTAGGACGCGTACACGGCGAGGAGCTCCTTCGTGTCCGCGTCGATGGCAGCCCAGACGTAGACCTGCCTCCCCCGTATCTTGAGCTTGGTCTCGTCGATGGCGACGATATTCCTCTCCCTCCTCGGGACGAGCGACATCACCCCCCGGAGCGCGTGGACCCAGTTGAAGACGGAGACGTGGCTCGCCCCTATCAAACGGGTCTGGTAGGTCATC
>JAPCJN010000033.1 GCA_027886925.1 Nitrososphaerota archaeon | reverse complement strand
GCTCGCTAGCTGCTTCTTCACGATGGACCGGAGCTCGGTGAGCTTCGGGTGGTCGAGAGCTTTGAGCCGCTCGGCCTCGTCTTCGACCATAAGCCACCTGGCGTCCTTCAACAAGGCGGTGGCGGACTTGCCCTGCTCCGGCTTCTCCCTCATTCGTTTGAGATATTTCTGCAGGACGTCGACGCCCTGCGTCTCGACGAGCTCGATGGCGTGCGCTATCATGACGGCCTGCGCTTGGTTTATCATTGCCCCGAAGATGTAGCCCTTGTTCGCCCCCGGGCTCCTCAGCCGGGCAGACATAGTGTTCCTCGACTGCAGCAGCATTGTCTTCGAGACGCGGGTGCGAGGGGGGAGGAACCCGGAGTCCATCAGCCGCTTTACCTTCTCATCATAGAGGCCCCTCAGCGGGCTCAGAAGCTGGCCATATTCTGGGGGGAGCGGGACCTTCCTTCCTTCGAATTTTGTCTGCTCGACGTAGGGCCTGACGTCTTCGGACTCGTCGCTCCTTGCTTCTACGTGCTCGATGAACAGGCTGCGGGTGATTTCGTTGATCTTCTCCTTTGACCCGCCTGGGGATGCCGTGAGCCCGAGTATCAGCGGCGTCCAGCCCTGTTCCTTGTAGACCTTTGCAATCTCGGTATAGGAGTAATCCTTGACGGAACGGTGCGCCTCGTCGAAGACGATGAGGACGACGTCGTTGAGGTCGATCCGTCCGTGGCGCATGTCGTTCCTCACGGTCTGGGGGGTCGCGAAGACGAACTTCGACCGCCTCCAGAGATAGCCCCGCTCTTCCGGCGGGATCTCTCCGGTCAACAGGGCGATGTCCTTCGGTTCCGGAGACAGGATCTCCTCGAATGCCCTCTGGTGCTGAAGCGCGAGGGGCTTCGTAGGGGCGAGGACCACCACCTTCCCCTTGGGGAACTTGTCCAGTCTCGCCTTTGCGACCAGTGCCGCGATCATCGTCTTCCCCAACCCCGTCGGAAGGACTACGAGGGTGTTCGCCTGGGATGCAGCCTCGGCTATCTTCTCCTGATACTCGCGAGGCCGGTGGGAAGTTGGCAACTAGGAAGGCCCGCTCATCGCCAAGTCTTCGCTAGAAAAATATTTGTGTGCCACTGGGGCGGACAGCAAAGACGTCCAAGAGCCAAAGGTCGGATGTGAAGTATCAGCTTCTCGTTTTCGCGGCCGTCTTCCTATCTCTCTTCTTCGTCGAATATCCGCCCCTATTCTTGCTAGGATACTGGTCATGGGGAGCCGTCGTCCACAAGGTCCTCTCCGGGGTCTTCCTTATCCTGAACCTAATCATCGCCGAATTTGCCAGGAAGAGGCTGGGCTTCGTTCCAGTCCCGAGACCGAAGGGCGAGGGGACCCACGGGCAAAGTCGATTTGAAATAATTAATGGCTGTTTCCGGAAATCACATATAATCACCGGTCAAGCCTCCGCGGCAACGAGATTTGGACCAGATATGGGTTGAAGCCCCGGCGTCCTCGGCAAACCTTGGACCAGGATTTGACGTCTTCGCACTCGCCCTGGACAACCCCAAAGACAGGGTTCACCTGCGCCTGGTGGACGGGTCGCGGGGAGACGAGCCTTCGGTCAAGATAAGGAAAGTCTCCGGCCTCCAGGTGCCATCCTCTGCTGAGGAGAACGGAGCGGGAGTGGTCTGTCGCGAAATCGCCAAGCACCACGGTGTGAAGAAGGCCATCGAGGTGGAGCTCGAGAAGAGGGTGCCCATAGGCCAGGGGATGGGAAGCAGCGGCGCGTCCGCGGCCGCGGCAGCGGTCGCGATGAACGAGCTTTTGGGGCTCGGTCTGACCTCAAACGAGCTGATCTTCTTCGCTGGGAAAGGTGAGGGGGTCACCTCCGGAGCGCCCCACTACGACAACGTCACGGCCTCGATACTCGGGGGCTTTGTGATCGTGAAGGCGGACGCGGGCGAGAGGCCCTCAGCGATAAGGTTCGACCCTCCCAGAGGGCTGGCCCTGTGCGTCGCGACCCCCGTAGTGAAGCTTCCAGGCAGGAAGACGGAGTATGCGCGGTCGCTCCTTCCTGGTTCGTTCTCGCTCGGGACCCTCGTCGCCAACGTCTCTAGCGCGAGCATGATGGTCGCTGGGTTCGCGAAGAAGGACATCGGGCTCATCGGCAAGGGCATGCGCGACAAGGCGGTAGAGCCGGCGAGGAAGGCCATGATCCCTGGCTACGACGCGGTGAGGGCCGGGGCCATGGAGGCCGGGGCCGATGGCGTTTGCATAAGCGGGGCAGGACCCTCCATGCTAGGCGTCGTCGACAAGAAGAAAGGCGATCCTCGAAGGGTTCTTGAGGCGATGCAAGCGGCCTTCAGGAAGGAGGGAGCAAAGTCGAGCGGTTACGTCACAAAGATAGGGAGAGGGGCGAGGGTTGTCAAGGGTAGCTGAGGGCTGGACCCAGCGGTGCACCGGGTGCGGCACCGCCTACGAGGAGGACGTGCGCAGCTACGAGTGCGCCCGCTGCTCCAACCTTCTCGAGCTCGTGAAGGAAGAGCCCGTCTCGAAGGAGGAGCTCTATGGCGGGAGCGGCCAGGTTGGCATATGGAGGTTCAGAAAGGCCCTCCCCCTGCCTAGGGAGGTGAAGGCGGTCTCGCTCTCAGAGGGCGGGACGCCGCTCGTCCCCGTGAGCAGGGTCGGCGCGAAGTTCGGCCTCGACGGGCTCTATGTGAAGAACGAGGGCCAGAACCCCACCGGCTCGTTCAAGGACAGGGGGATGACGGTGGCGGTGACGCGGGCCGTGCAAGGGGGCGCCAAGCTCCTCGTCTGCGCATCGACGGGCAACACAGCCGCCTCCATGGCCGCTTATGCCGCCAGAGCGGGAGTCACCGGCATTGTCACGGTGCCGGCAGGGAAGGTCGCAGGGGGGAAGCTCGCCCAGGTCTACGCTTACGCCGCGAAGATAATCCGCGTCGAGGGGGACTTCGACGCGGCTCTGGCGATAACGCTCCAGGTGGCTGCCGAGATACCCGAGCTCTCGGTCATGAACTCGGTCAACCCCTACAGGGTCGAGGGGCAAAAATCGAACGCCTACGAGATCTACGAGCAGCTCGGCTTCAAGGTGCCGGACTACGTCATCCTTCCCGTGGGGAACGCGGGCAACATCAGCGCGATTTGGAAGGGATTCAAAGAGCTCCGGGACTGGGGGATCTCGGACTCGCTGCCCCACATGATAGGGGTGCAGGCAGCGGGCGCGCAACCCATCGTCCAGGCCTTCGAGCGCGGGCTCGACACCGTCACCCCCGTCCAGCCGCACACCCTCGCCTCGGCGATAAACATCGGGAACCCGGCCTCGTGGAAGAAGGCGCTCGCTGCCCTGAGGGACTCCGGAGGGTTGGCCTTGGCCGTGACAGACGAGGAGATAGTCGCAGCCAGGATGGAACTCGCGTCGAGCGAGGGGATATTCGTGGAGCCGGCCAGCGCGACGCCGATAGCGGCCCTGGAGAAGCTCACCGGCATAATCGGGCGAGACGCGACAGTTGTCTGCATCGCGACGGGAAACGGGCTCAAGGATCAGGAGAGCATGAAGGTCCAGCTCGATTCGACCCCTCTGGTCGCTGGCAAGGACCAGCTCGTCAGCCTCCTCGCCAAGAGGGCCTAGGTCTCATTCGGCCTTCATTCGTTTGGCGCGCGGCGACGCCAGCCTGATGACGTTGGTGCTGTTCCTGCTAGGTCCTACCACGACCGTGTCTTCTGTGGTGATTCTGAGACCTTTCCTCGACTTGGTCGCCCCGAACAGGTGCGCGTCGGCGTCCCTCGCGAGGTTAATCTTGAAAGCGGACCCCCACGGGACGGTGTAGCGGAGCGGATGCTGCTTCGAACCATCTCTCGACGTGTAGGTGGGGGCGATGTGGCAGACGCCCACCTCGTCCTCCTCGATCACCGTGTACTTCTCTGGCTCGAGGCGGTCGCCGTGCCAGAGCTTGTCGAGGTAGGAGTAGTAGCCAGTCGAGCCGGCTGTGGTCGTGATGACGACACCATTGGAGACGGCGGAGTCGGTGAACTCGATGCCCCTTCCGCTGACCTCCAGCGTGTAGCGGATGCAGTTGCTGTCGGCGCCCTTCTCGAGCGAGACGTCGGTAAAGATGTCGCCGCTGAAGTCGCCGCTGCTTATCGAGACCTGGAGCCGCTTGTACTTCATGATCTTGAACCGGCCAGCCTCGATTTCGCGCAGCGCCTCCTCGAGGCCAGTCAGGTAGACCTCGGCGAGGCGGGCCTTGGAGTCGGTAGGCCTCCGGGACCTGGTGCCGACGAAGAGGAGCGGGATGGACAGCTGTCTCCCCTGGTGGCTGAAGAGCCCGTCTCCGCCGACCACCACTCCGAAGTCAGGGCTCGCAGCCGAGTACTCCAGGCCCGATCTCTTCAGGAGGGAGACGACCTCCGCCTCGCTCACCTTGGGCCTTTCGGAGTCGACCAGGACAGTGGCCCTCAAGCGGCCTTCTCTCCGGCGACCTCGTCCGGCCAGGCGTCGAGCTGCGCCCTAAGGGCGCTGACGTCAGTCACGGGGGCCTTGCACGAGAAGTTCTCGCAGATGTAGACGGTCGGGACTCCCTTCAGGCTTGCCTTGCCTTCCGTCAAAGGCGCCATGATGGAGCCCTTTTCGCCGCTGGTCATGGCTAGGATTTTCGTCGGGAGAAACCTCCTTTGAATCTCCATCACCATGGTGTCCGCTGCCCGCGTCCCTTTCGGAGCCGCGACGACGATCTCTCTCGACCCAAGGGAAAAGTCGACTGCCCCCAGCATCTCGGTGTAGCCAGAAGGCGTCGACTCCATGTCCTCGGCGAACAGCCTGAGGGTCTTCTCGGCCTTGTCCCGAAACGCCTGTCTGCCTGTGAACTCGGCGAGGCGCAGGAGATCGAGCGCGGCGACGGAGTTCCCGGAAGGCGTGGGCCCATCGTAACCCTCCTTGATCGCCGCGAGCTCCGCTCCCGGGGGCGTCAAGAAGAAGCCGCCGCTCCCTTTGCCGTCCCAGAGCAGTTCGACCATCTTCTCGGCAAGGGCGACGGAGGCCGCCACCCACTTCTCGTCGAAAGACGCCTCGTAGAGGTCGATAAGACCCGCGATGAGAAACGAGTAGTCCTCCAGGTTCCCATCGATGGCGACGTCTCCGTCCCTGTACCGCCTGTAGAGCCTGCCGTCGTCCTTCACGAGCTTCGCAAGGATGAACTCCGCGCACCTATCGGCTGCGTCAAGATATCTCTCCTCTTGGAGAGCTTGGGAGGCGTTGGCGAAGGCGGACACCGCTAGGCCGTTCCACGAGGAAAGTATCTTGTCGTCGACCGCAGGCCGGTTCCGCCCATCCCTCCTCGCCTTGAGCAAGGCCTTCTTGCCGTCCTCGATCGTCCTGACGACCTGGCCCACCTCTACCCCTAGCTTCTGGGCCGTCTTCTCCACAGATCCAGAAATGCTGAGGACGGTCCTGCCATCGAAGTTGCCCTCGGGCGTGATTCCGAAGTACTCGCATAGGGCCGCGGCGCTCTCCTCCCCGAGGACCTTTGACACCTCGGCGGGAGTCCACGAATAGTAGTACCCTTCGCCGTCGGGGGTGTCTGCGTCCTGGGCTGAGTAGAAGCCCCCTTCAGAGGAGGCCATCTCCCTGGTCATCCAGTCCAGCGTGTCCCTCGCGGTCGCGGCGTATTTCTCGAGGCGCGTCACACGATATGCGTCCAGGTAACACTTCGCAAGTATCGCGTTGTCGTAGAGCATCTTCTCGAAGTGAGGGATGAGCCAATACCTGTCCGTCGAATATCGGTGGAAGCCTCCTCCGAGGTGGTCGTGGATCCCTCCGTTGGCCATGGCGTCCAGGGTCTTCACGACAGGGTTGAGCGCCGCGTCTTTGCGGGTCCTCGAGTGATAGCGGAGCAAGAAGCCGAGGTAGCTCGGCATCGGGAACTTGGGAGCGCGCCCGAACCCTCCGAACTGCGAGTCGTGGCCAGCGACGATCACCGCATAGGCGTTGTCGAGGAGCGTCTTCGAGAGCGAGCCCTCGCCTTTGCGTTCGTAGCCTTCCCTGATTATCTTGGTTATCTCGTCCGAGCTTTGGAGCACGTCCTGCCTCCTGTTCTTCCAGGTGTCAGCGATGAATTTCAGGACCTCCGGGAAAGCAGGGAGGCCACGTCCAGAAACGGGAGGGAAGTACGTCCCGCCGTAGAAGGGCTTAAGGTCGGGTGTGAGGAAAGCCGACAGAGGCCAACCGCCTTGGCCTGTGAGGGTCGTGACTGCCTTCATGTAAATCTCGTCGAGGTCAGGCCTTTCTTCCCGGTCCACTTTGATGGAGACGAACCTGTCGTTCATGAGCGCCGCTATCTTCTCGTCCTCGAACGACTCCGTCGCGAACCGGTGACACCAGTGACAAGTCGAATACCCTATGCTGAGAAAGATCGGTTTGTCCTCAGCCTTCGCCTTTTCGAAGGCGGCGCTTCCCCACGGATACCAATCGACCGGGTTGTAGGCGTGCTCTAGCAAATAGGGGCTCTTCTCATCGATCAGATGATTCGGCCTCCCCTGCTTCGCCAATTTGGTTTAGTTAGCCAGAACTCCCTAATTTAAGCTGAATCAGTTGTCTTTGTCAGGTTTCAGATTGACGCAATATCAACTTGTGAATCGGCATCGGGCGTCCAGTTGTGTCAACTTTCTGATTGACATATGGGGGAATCACGGCGAACGAAGTGCCGCAAGAGTGGCTTTTCAATTCGCAATTGAGGAATCATCTTAACGACGATGACGACGCTACCAAACATCAGGCATCTCCCCGGTCTTCACCACGAATGTCAGCCTCTTGAGACGTCGTCATGAGTTTTCTTATCGCATAGAGTCGCCACGCGTCCTCCCGCGTTGAAGAGCCATTATGGCTTAGGCGTCCTTTCGAGGGGCCATCCTAGAACCAAGGCTCCTGGTGCGTAAGACCCAGATCAGCACATTTCCAATCGCGGCTACTATCGCCGTCACGATCAGGATCGTCTCGAACGTCAGGAACGTGCTGAAGTTGAGCGTGACCGCAGTCGCGTGTCCGTCGGTCAAAACGACCTGGGCGGACTGCGAGCTCCCTCCCTGGGACAGCGTGACGGAGTAAGACCCGGCAGGGAGGAGGAAGGTCGCGCTTCGGTTGTTGCCGAGCACGTTTCTTGTCAGATTCAGCCCTTGCGGCCCGGTCACTTGCAGCGTGCGGGGGGAGTTCTGGTCGCTTAGTATGTCGACGGTCAGCTTGGCGAGGTCGAACGTGCTCGTCTGCGTCGAAAAAGAGCCCCGAATCGTCACTGACCCTTGCTCGAGGTCGTGCCCCCCCGCTACGTCGAGCGAGTAGTCGACCGAGACCGGATACCGGTGCGCAAGCAGGAACAAAGAGCTGCCTGCCTGGCTGGAGGAGATGATGTCGGGGTTTGGGGACAAGTCGACCTTGATGTCTGGTATGGGCTCGTTCCAAGGCGTTGCGAGGAAGGCTATGCTCGACAGGTTCGCGCTCACGGGGAGCGAATACACTCCTTCGACCCCAAACGTCCGATACATCACGTATATGTTCCTCGGCCAGTTGTCCTGACCCTTTGTTAGGCTGGCGGAGTAGTCCAGGGTCGGCGACTGGACTGACTGCGTCTGGCAGACATCTGTGAGCGGCACCCATGAAGTGTCGTTCATCAGGAGGACCCTGCTCTCGAAGGTGTCCAGGCTCGTGGAGTTTTGGAAGAAGGCTCTGAGCTCGTATCGGCCCTCTCGGGGAGGGAGGCTCCAGCCCATCGTGATGTTAGCCATCGCGGCCGAGGTGAAAGTGACCGGCTGGGACGCCGCCGCCATCAAGTCGTTGACGACGAGGTTGTTCGCACTTGTGACGTCGAGCGCGTAGGGGTAGTAGAGCTCGAACCAGAACGAGAACGGCTCCGTGACGTTCCCGGCGGTGTCTGTCTTGAACGGGTCGCCCGGCAATAGGGTGATGTTCCCCTTTTCGCGCATGTCCCTCGGCAAGGCAAGGGTGAGCCCTTCGCTGGTCGCGTTTCCTGCCGCGCAGACCTCTTGGTCGTAGGAGTCCCCGAGGCTCGCCGTCGCGGAGATCGACATGTTGCCTCCGGCGAGGGCGTAAGAAACCGAGCTGAGGGAGACCGGGTGGCTGGCCGGGTTCACGAAGTGGACTGGGATGACGATCGTCCCTTGCGGGTCTCCGACTTTCACGCTCCAGACGCCGTCGACGTCCTTCGAAGTGAACGTGTAGAGCGGGACCACGGAATGGGAGAGGATCAAAGTCACGAGAACGACTGCGGCAGGAGACGAGCCCGCCGCGGCGGACGTAACCGAAAGGGGAACGGAGCTGTTGTAGTCCGATTCGGCCCACAGCGTGTCGCCTACGGTGTAGACGGGAGTCCCGTCGGCGACGGGAGACATGCTCGACGGGCCGAACCCCAGGGAGAGCGAGGGCGTAGGGCTCGAGGGAGCAGCTGCTGCAAGGGCAGAGGCCCAGGACGCCCCTTGTATCGAGCCCGAGTTGAGCGGGGAGACGGCGAGGAGGAGCCCGAGCAGGATGACCACAGGCGAGGCTCTCGCTCTACCGCCGCACGTATGCCCAGAGGAGGGCGACAACGACGATTCCAGGAACCGTGAACGATAAAAGCGTATTCGGGACGAAAGTCACCGCGGCGAAGACCCAACCCAGCGCGACGACCGCACCGAACAAAGGCAGCACGAATGTCGCCTTTGGCGAGAACCGACTTGTGGCGTCGGCCACGGTGACATACACCAACAGGGAGCAGTACGTCGCTATGGAGGGGACGAGTATTATGATTGCGGTGAACTTCGGGATTGTCCCCGCGGCCAAGTCGGTCCTTGCGGCAGAGATCAGGAAATCAAAGAAGTTCCCGAAGCCGAAGGAGCCCGAGAAAGCCAGCATGGTGCTCGCCGCGAACGTAAGGAAGCCGAATTCGAGCGTGATCGAGAGCAAGACCCCGATGAGGGTGCGGTTCCGAGTCATCTCCATCACGCCGGAGAGTATCAGGTAGGAAGGGAGGACCACGAAGAGCGACGCGACCCACGTGGAGAAGATGGTGTGCGCCAGCTGGCTGAAGACCACGCTCGGAAAGGCCAGGTACATCATGATTAGGCCCATGACCACGAACGTCTCGAGCGAAAGAAGGACCAGGAGCACCTCGATCCTGACCGGCTTGAGGCCGAAATAGGCGACGATCCCCAGCAGCCTGACGATCTGGGTGATTATCACCACCGACTCTACGAAGCCGATTCCCGATGTGTCGAGGTGGCGGAGGAACAAGAACGTCGCGAGCGCGTAGACCGTGTAGAGCGACACCCCAACGACCGTGCTGCAAACGAGGATTATCTTGTTCGTCTTGACTCACTCGGACACTCTGTGTTATTTCTCGAGGAGCTTCCTTATCAGCGGGAAGAGGTTCTCCTTGCCTGAGTAGACCACCGACCTGTCGCCAGGCGCAGACGGGAAGGAGGGAGCGGACTCCGAGATCAGCAACATCGGCTTCGCCTGGATCTCCTCGGAGAGCCTCGCGTCCTCCTGCTCGCGGAGTCCCGTGACCACAAAGTCTGAGCTCCTCACTATCTCCTCGACGTCGGTCGACGCCGGGGCGACGGAGCAGGACATGACGGCCTCCGCAAGCTCGTCGATGTCGGTCGCGCCCATGTGGACGATGCCCGTTTGGCCATCTGCCTTCCGGCTCCGGTCGCGCCTCTCGGGTCCAACCTTGGAGGGGAACGAGAGCACGAACGTGGCTCCCATCTCGATGACTTCTTTCCCGATGAAACCCAACGCTTCGCACAGCGTGTCGACCCATGCTGCGCGGGACTCGCCCATTTCCGCGAACTGGATCACGCCCACCCTGACGATCTCCCTTACGTTCGACTCCCTCACCCTTGCTATGAGCATCTCGTTGGGAGACTTGGCTACCCTCTTCCAAATGATGTCCTTGGTGTCCCCCGACGGATGGTATTCGTCCAAGCCATAGAGCTCCTGCCCCGGCCCCGGGTAGCCGGTCGGCTGGTCCCCGAAGCCGAAGACCGTGAGCTTCCGCGTGACGACGGGTGCTAGGAGGGAGAGCGGGAGCGTGTCCAGGACGAATTCGTCGTAGACTATCCGGTCGAGCCTCTTGAGGAGCTTGAGCGGGTCGGTAAGCGATATCTCGACCTTGACGCCCTCCGTCCTGCCCGCATACTTTCCGAGGAAGCGAAGCCGCATCCGCCCCTCAGAGAGGGGTTCGATGAGCATCAGCTCGGCGGTGTCTATCTTGAACGTCGTCGGCATGGAGCCTATCCAATCGCTTCCCTTGGACTTGACGGAGAGTATGGCGTCGTATTCCTCGCCTTTGATCGTCCTTACGTGTCCTTTCTCCATGGACACGGTGACGCCACCCTTGATGGCGACATCGAAGAGAATCACGGAGATCACCGCCATGACAGCGAGGGAGACTCCGAGTATCTGCATCAGCCTGATGTTGAGAAGGTTGGCTGCTAGCAGTATGAGGACAGTCGCGATGAGGTAGTCTCGTCCGCGTGGGGTTAGCGTGGAGGTTCCACTCTGTCAAGTATGGCCGTAAGTATCGCCTCGGGATCCTTTGACACTCCCTTTAGCGCCGCCGCCCGGTCGATTGTGAGCCTGTGTGTGAGCACGTCGCTCGCGATCGCCTTGATGTCGTCGGGGGTGACGTACGTCCGGCCGTTGAGGAGCGCCCTTGCCCGCGAGCAGCGGAGGAGCTGCACCATGGCCCTCGGGCTCGCGCCGAGCACCAGCGAGCCCTCCGTCCGCGTCGCCGAGGCGACGCGCGCAAGATACGCGATCATCTCGTCTGAGACCTTCACGTTTTCTACTTCCCTCACCAGCGCGTCCAGCTCGGCGAGTGTGACGACGGTGTTTATGTCGGCCACGTCGATGCTCGAGAGGTTCCTCTTCAGGATGCTTGACTCGACCTCCTGGGTCGGGTACTTGAAGCTGATTTTCACCATGAACCTGTCTAGCTGCCCCTCCGGCAGAGGGTAGACGCCCTCGAACTCCAGGGGGTTCTGGGTGGCGATGACCATGAACGGGAAAAGGAGAGTCTCCGTGTAGCCCTCGACCGTGACCTGCAGCTCCTGCATCGACTCGAGCAGCGCGCTCTGGACCTTGGGCGGAGCTCGGTTGATCTCGTCGGCGAGGAGTATGTTCGTGAAGATAGGGCCCTTCCTGAACTCGAACTCCCTGTTCTTCAGGTTGAAGACAAAGCCGCCGAGGATGTCTAGGGGCAGGATGTCCGGAGTGAACTGGACCCGGGTGAACTGCAGGCCAAGGCACCTTGAGAACGCGTTCGCGAGGAGGGTCTTCGAGACTCCGGGCACGCCCTCGAGCAGGACGTGGCCCCTCGCCAGGAGGCACATCAAGAGGAGGTCTATCTCTCTCTCCCTTCCGACCACGATCTTTCCTATCTCGCTTACGACCTTGGTCCTGACGTCAGCCGCCAACGCTTCGACCTCCGCGCCCTTTCGCCGCCGTCGTCCCTCCTAGCATGTTCGCGACCCGGACGACTTCGAGAAAATCTTGGTCGGGAAGCGGGAGGCCGCCGTATCGATACGCCTGATAGCTATTGAGGGCCTGGTCTATCCCCTTCGTCTGCACGCCGGACGCCCTTAGGCGCGCAACGGCCTCCTCCCAGGTAAATCCGGCGGGAAGGTCGGGAACTGCGTCCTTGAGCGCCAACTCCAGTCCGTTGAAAGCGTCGGCGAGGTTCGAAGCGCTCACCCTGTGCTTTCGCCGTTTGAAGACCGCCCAAACCAGTGGAAAATAGAGCGCCAAGTTGATTATCAAAAGGCCTCCGAGAATCACCTGGTCGCTAACCATGTCAGCCCTCCCAAGTTCGAAGAGGTGGCTTAAGAACTTGCAAGCGAGAACCTTCTGAAACGTTTTTAGTCCCGGCCGCCGGTTTCGGGACGAGATTCTTGGAGAGACCGCGGATGGCAGGGGGGTCGTCGCGATTGGTGAGTTCGCTCGCAGTCCTCGGCCTCATCCTCGCGTCGGTCTTCATGGTCGTCCTCGTGAGTTCCTCTTCTCTGGTCAACCCGCTCAACCCGCTCAACGGCGGCGGGCCTAACAACAACCCAGGGCCTGTCGGGACCCTGGTGGTCAGGCTGCAGACGAACGCGAACGTCACCAACGTGCTCGGAGCTCCGACCTCCCAATTCTCCCCCCTCGGCGAGAAGGCGTTCACGGTGACGCAGGACACGAACTCCAGTTCTCCTGCCAAGGAGGCCCTGGTGACCGACACCGGAGGGGGCGCCCAGGCGCAGCTCGCTCCCGGCCGCTATCTCGTGAACCTCCAAGACCAGACGCTCCATATCCAGTCCCTGGTGACTATTTCCGCGGGGAACGAGACCGAGCTGCGCATCCAGATCCAGGGGTCTGGCTTCCCCCTTATCTACAGCGAGGAGTCAGGCGTTTTCCCAACTGCATCTGGCGCGCAATCGACAATGTATGTGGAGGTGCGCTCGCCGACGGCGGTTGCGACGACTGGCCAGGTCGTCCTCCTCAAGGTGCGCGCAGGGACGCCGGAGACGGGATATCTTGTCAACGCCACCGTGCAAGGGGCGCAGTCTCCAACGACAAACACGCAGTGGTTGCAGCTGGGCACGTTCGACACGGTGAACCCGGTCAACGCCTCGAGCATCCTACTCACCACCTGGACATTCACCAGCGAGATCAACGTGTTCCGCCTCTCTCTTGTCGGCCCCGCTAACGACTGAGCCGGCCGGCGGCGCCGTCCTGCTCGCGGCGACTGAAGTCGCAATATTTGATATGGCACTGGCCAACCCAAATGACCATCCATGACCGTTGGGATCGATGATTCGGATCGGGTTATCTCTCGCGTACACATACTGTTTAAGCTCTGTGGGTCTTCACGACTCCCGGAGTTGGAATCCTCAGAGAAGACAAATGAGTGACTTGGAAATAGTGGAAAAGGTCATGTTCGGCCATGAGAATGATTGCAGACTTGGGCTTGGACCAATTGCAATTGTTTTGCCTCGCTTAAGGATTGATCGTTAATCTTTGTCCTAGTCTTGCTGAAAGAAGTTCTTTCAGGCTTTGTAAGTCAGTTCGGCTTACCTTTCCTTGATATTTTTTGACATCCGTCCAGAAAGATATTCTCTTGCCACGAATATCCGCAGCCTTAATCTGCGACCAAGCCAATCGTTCGGTGCTGGTCATTGCGCATATAGCTTCGGTTGATAGCTTTGACAATCGTCGCCGTCTCCAAGATGACAATGCGATAGAAATCAATGCCCAGATCAGAACTGCGACACCGGTTGCCAGAAGTCCAAATTGTCCTCCTTGAAACTGCACTACTTCGAAGATTGCGAACGTAGGAATCCATACCGCGGTCAGAAGCAACATATCAGACTTAGCAGAGAGTACATTGACAACCAGAACTTGAGCGTCGGTAAACCAAAATTCATTTCGTCTGCTTGATTTAGCTTTCAACATGACATTTCAAAAAAGGTTTACTTCAGGAAGCTGCATGCGAGTCGGCGATGCGAAATCCCTGATAGCTTTCAAGACGCCCCCGGGTGTTGCGGCCGGCCCTGCTCGAATTAGATACGGAATCGCGCCCAATAAGACTGCAGTCACAATACCAAGGCCACTTCCAAATAAAACTATGCCTCCAATGGGTATTGCATACGCAGCGGATATAAGCGCCACTCCTTCCAATCCAATTGATATTGTTAATGCCCATGCCGCAATTTGCCCGACGCTGATTGAGGATGGATTATAACCGCTGGGCGGATTGTAGCCGAGTAGTAAGTCTGAAGAGCCCTCGGAAACACCTGAAGAACTCTGACTAGCCGGGTTACCGTTTGCGTCGGAGGTAGTTGCGCCCGCGCCGGCATTTGTACTCGAAGAAGACACATCACCTGCATTGTTGGAGCTAGCTGATGAACCTGAAGGTTGACCCAATGGCGGAGCAGTGTAGGCGTATGGGGTTAAGTCGCAGCCATAATAGCATACCACGTCTGAAGATGAGGAGGTCGAAGGTTGAGCCAATGGCGGAGCAGTGTAGCCTGAGTAGGCATATGCGTCTGGATTGCAGGGATCAGGATAGCATCCGCTATCGTCGTGACCAGTGGGGTCTATGTTGCGAAGAGGATCATTCTCCACGTATGAATACCTGTTTAGGTCTTGTGGGTCCTCCTTGATGCCAGGGTACGTGCGGGGATGTTCCCCATATCCCTATTCGCCCCTACGAGGCGCGCACCTTATTCAGTCCGCGAGGATTGCCTCATAGCTCTTACCAAGGAGATAGCTCCTCGTAGGTTACGTTCCTCTTGAGTATCCAATACGCGTAGGAGACGAGCTTTCTCGCCACCGCGACCGTCGCCTTCCTGTCTCCATTCTTGTGTTTCAGTCTCGTATAGAACTCCCTGATGTTCGGGTCCCTCCTCACCGCTGCCCTGGCGCACTCCACCATGTTCCTCCTCAGCCATTTGTCTCCCTTCTTCGTGATGTGCCCGAGATGTGTCGTGTCCGCGCTCTCGTCAAGCCACGGGACGAGCCCCAGGTAGGCGCAAGCGTGCTTCGAGTCGGGGAAGCGTCTATGTCGTCCAGCACGCAAGCCAGGTAGAGTGCGGTGTAAGGAGCGAGGCCGGGGAGCGTGTCGAGGAGCTTCGCCTTCGGGTCTCTCGAGGCGATGTCTAGAATCTGACCGTCGAGCCTCTCGATGAAGGACTCGACCAGGGCGAGCTCGTCGAGCCTGTTGTCGACCTCCTGCAGGCGGAGCTCCCTCAACCTCTTCCTCCCCTCGTCGCTAAAGGGGCTTCTCGACCTCGATGCCCCTCCTCTTGAGGAGCCATCTTATCGAGCCCCTGAGCTCTCCGCCCCTCGCCCCGTATCTCACTCGCTCCCCGATGATGACGAGCTTCTCCCTGGTCTCTTCATCGCGCATGTGCGCCACGGGCAGGTAGCTGGTCCTGAGCAGGTCACCTAATACCCTTGCATCTGCCCTGTCGTGCTTGGTGCTCGACCTGGAGATCAGCTCCAGCCTGTTGGGGTTTGCCACCGTGACGTGGCAGTCCTTGAGCGAGACAAGTTCGTCGTAGACAGGATAGACGAATCCGACAGCTTCCATCGCTATGTGCTTCTCGCCGGGCAGGGACGAGAGATGAGCACGGAGCTCCTTGGTGGGCAGCCTCTTCTCGTCGAGCAGGGTGCCTCCCTGGTCTAGGACAGCCAGTTGCGATTCCCTCTCGTGCAGATCGATTCCGACGTAGAGTATTCTACCGTTCATATCCTTGAAGCTGGCGCGCTTCTTCATTAATCTCGGTCATAGGATCATGTGAGTCCCTCCCGGTCCAGATCCGAAAAGGATACGAGTAGTTGCCCAAATGATTTGTGAGAACGGATGCGGAACACCGAATACCCAAACGAGAAGGTCCGGATCACTGGGACCTAGTCCAGTAGGCGGGCACGGATGAGGGGACTATCCGGGTCCAGGGGGAGGCCACGATCTCTCAAACCATCAAAAGAGCAAACGGATGCTGAACGCTCAATCCCTAACGTGGTAGAGCCTAACAACGGGAGAGAAAACGATAAATTCTAACAAAATAGCCACAGGATTGGCGCGCGCATTTGGATTATGTGATAACTTCTGTGAAAGCTATAGGAGTGATCGCTGCCTTGTCGGGGTTTTTGCTCATGATATCGAACCTTTGCAGCGGACCGGGTCCCACTTGCAGTTGCGGTCTTAAGACCTGCTACCGGACCGACGTCAGCTTTCTTGTTCCCGTTATCGGAGTGGTTCTGTTTTTCGGCGAGTTTATTGTGCTAGGCATAGGCGGAAGCCTTTGGCTTCTTGATCGTAGAAACCGCGTCTGGCCTTTGAACAACTTCATGATTTGACGATATCTGATTTACGACATCAATCCAGGAATATTCGTTCTCACTAGCCTCAAATCGACAGGACTACCATCGGCGAGACTGAACGACCATCCTACGGGGAAGTTTAGCGCTGAATTATCGAATACGGTTGAAACTGAATTACCACTACCCACGTATTCATACGCCTTCACCTGAACAGTTCGTCCACTAAGGGTAAGATTCGTTTCATAATTGCGCACAGGGCTTGTGCCCGGTGATAACACATTGATTCCTGGTCCTGACTTGAAGTTGACCCATATGGTCGAACCGTTTTCGAAGGAATTTGAGACCGTTGCGAATTTCGCGTGAAGTGAGAGTTCCGCAAAAGTCGAATTGTATGCTAGGACGCTCAGCGACACATTGTAGTCAAAGGAAACTCCTTGAGACAGAGTCCCCTGAGCAACATAGTCCGCGTAAGCGCCGTCAAAAACCCACTCCGGCCGAATCGTGGTAGAAAATGCGTATGCGGTGAGAAGTATTATTGCAGCGATCGAAACTCCCAAAGCAATACGCCGATTCTTTGAGAGATGCCGTTTCGAGTTCAATTGTTATTCCCTCGGATGCAAGATTTCGAATAAGATTTCTACCGTCCCAAAAATTGTCAGCTCAGACTTGCTCATCCTCGTATTAGGGTGTCGCATCCTTATTAGCATAAGTATGAGTCGCAATACGAAGAGCTACTATCTGGATATGAATAGGGATTGCCGTTGTAGTATGTAGTCGACGAGTCAGGCGAAGAATAACTGTACGACGAGCTGGAGTAGGGATCTTGCATGGTGTATGTACCTGAATCAAAGTTGCTCGACATAAATGTGATGTCCTGTGAGGGAATTGTTGTCTCAATCGGTCCTCGTTCAGGGGCGATCCCTACCACATCGGGAGTGTCAT
>JAPCJN010000150.1:2060-3541 GCA_027886925.1 Nitrososphaerota archaeon | reverse complement strand
GATTGCCCCTTGAAGGGGTTGGCAGGATTTCGCTGGCAAAAATACACAGGTACGTTTCGGCGTCCCCCGGCGCCACTTTCGGACCTCTTTTGTCCGGGAGCTAGGATTTGGAACTTGCGGTCCCTAAGCTGTAACCCTTCGCCAAGTATCGCCTGATGGCGAGCATCACAGCGATGGCGGGGATCCATGCAAGAAAGCCTCCCGCATTGAGGTCGTCGAAATTGATCACTTTGAAGGTCTGCGTGTTTTCGCCTAGACCAGTCCAAACGCCGACCGCCACAGTCTTGGCGCCGGGCCCGGTAATGATGTCGGCGATCACAAACTCGTTCCAGATGAGGACAAAGGCGAAAAGGGCTGTGACGATTATCCCCGGGATCACCATCCGCAAAGCGACGCGTCTGAAGATCTGCCATTCGCTGGCGCCGGAGATTGCTGCCGCATCATAGATTTCCTTGGGGATGTCCGCGAAGAAACCGCGCAACATCCACACGACCACGGAGAGGATGAGCAACTCTTCTGCAAAGGCGGCGCCGACGTAGGTGTCCCAAAGGCCGTTTTGGTTGTAGATGATGTAAAGAGGCACCACTACGATGAAAGGGGAAACGGCCCTGAGTGCCAGAAGCATGTAGGAGATGACGCTCTTTCCCCTGATGTTGACCCGTGCGAGAGCATAAGCCACGGTCACCCCGACCCCCAGGGCAATCGCTATGCTGATGGCGGCGATCGTTAACGTGTTCCCCATCAGCCTCAAGAATGAGTTAAAGCTCAGTGCGTCAAGGTAGTGTATCGGAGTCGGATAGATTCCGCCGCTGTAGTGCAAGACTCCGCTCACAGAGGTCACCCCCTTCCCCGTGAAAATCGGCGAAAGGTCGATGCCGTATCCTTCAAGGGCCATGATCAAGATCGGCCAGAACGAATAGAAGGCTGCGAAGACGAGGAGGGCGTAGAAAAGAGCCTTTTTTATTGATGCGAACCGGTTTGGCGTCTTTATCACGTCTAACTCACCCCGATCCGTCCCAAAAGTCGGATCATCGCGAAAGCTACGGCGAGCGTAACTGCGAGGAGAGCTACCCCTATTGCTGAGACCAAGCCTATGGGGAAGTGGTACAAGGGGACGAAAATCAGTTTGTAAAGGAAGAGACTCAGAGTGTCAACAGGTGACCCTATGAAACTTTGATAACCGACCCAGTTGGACCAGGCAAGGGGTATCTCAAAGGCGCGCAACGCATCGATTATCCTCAGGACTATAATGAACTGCATGACCGGAGACCTGATTATGGTGGGGATCCCGATCATCGTGAATTTTCTCCAGCCCGAAGCGCCATGAAGCTCTGCCGCTTCGAATATTTGCGTGGCCTGAGAATTGAGGATGCTCAGGCTGACGAGCATGATGAGCGGTGCCCATTCCCAAGCTTCTGAGAGAAGCATGACGGGGTAATAGAAGACCGGACTCAGCTCGTTGATGTATGGCAAGCCCAAGA
>JAPCJN010000150.1:1233-2050 GCA_027886925.1 Nitrososphaerota archaeon | reverse complement strand
TGCGAGGGGGAAGATGAAGATCGCCTCGAAGACGCCTCGCCCACGCGTCCTCTGAGTGACGAGAAAAGTGAGCGCGAGGCCTATCAAGAGACAAACGGCGGTGCTTCCCACCGCATACAACAGGGACACTCCTATCGCGGTGTAAAACGAAGGGTCGCTCAGCATCTGGTCGTAATTCGCGAGAGAGAAGCTCCCAGTCGCATTCGTCAGGCTGAGGTTGATTCCATCAAGGAGTGGATAGAACTCGACCACCGCCAACACGAGGAATAGGGGGATGAGTAGCAGGTACCAAGATGCAAGTGATTCAGACCCCCGTGGGGCTTTCGTCGTCAAGGCCTCACCGGAATATCTCCAAGTCCGACGCGAGACCAATAACTAATAAGCATTGATGTCGTCATTGCCCTAAATTGCAGCCGAATAAGGCGACCGGATTCAAGGGAATCGGGCTTCCGGCACTAACTGGTTTCGAGATTTATCACCTTGGCAAGTGAGGAAGAATAATGGCCATCAAAGCTAGCGGACAGCGTAGTGTAATAATTCTTTGCAAAATCGCAGGCCGAACTGTAACGTTGTCGTTGTGATAGAAGATATCGTGAAGAAAAAATTAGGACGCGGGCTTCCTGCCTCTCATGGCAAGATAGCCCGTTGATATTGCTAGGATTACGGCGATTGCCGCCACTCCGTAGAGAGCGGTTGTGCTGGAGCCAGAGGATGTTCCCGAGGCTGTGACTGTCGTTGCTACTGTGGTTGTGCTCGCTACCGTGGTTGTCGAACCCGAACCTGGGATGGTTACGGTTTGCGCTGAGCCGGTGCTGGT
>JAPCJN010000150.1:0-1193 GCA_027886925.1 Nitrososphaerota archaeon | reverse complement strand
GCTACCGATACCGGTGTCGATTGACAACAGGACTAACGGCTGCCCGGTAGATGTTGCTCCAATCGCTGGAAGAACCTGCACCGGGCCGCCTATCAGGACGTCGTCGAGCAGTGCGCCGGTCGCAGCATTCAGCATCTGGACATCTCCCGATGCCAACGGCACATAGACGACATTACCGCTGTTGGTGAGACCGCCACGGAATCCCTGACCCGCAGGCGCGATTAGGTGCGACCAGACCATCTGTCCGGTTGCTGCGTTGACCGCTTCGATGGTCGCGTTGTCGTTGACCTTTGCTGTGGCTGCGATTGCGATGCCCGAGAACCCGTTCGTCTTCCCGTAGTTGGTGCTGTTAAGTTGGATGTAGTGCTCATAGCCAGGCACGTTCTGACTTGCTGTGAAAATGTAGTTCAACGTCGGACTGTACGAGAAGTCCATTTCGAACCCGGCTGAAGCCTGTGGGTACATGAGGGTGTTCGCTAGGCTGGGGTTGAAGAAGGCCTCCGTCATCTCTGTCGTGTTCATCGGGTTGTGCATGTAACAATACTGGCACCTTGCCAGTATGTTTTGGGTTGGTGACCACGCCCAGATCATCTTCCCGTTAAGGGCGTTCAACTCGTAGAGGTAGCCATTCTTGCACGTCTTCCAGAGCACCGGAGTGTTCGCTCCGTTGACGGTCTCGTTGCCCAAGGCTTGGTTCCACGCGCAATCGTAGTCCCATACA
Source organism: Nitrososphaerota archaeon (assembly GCA_027886925.1). The sequence goes on along the minus strand of JAPCJN010000150.1, from coordinate 472 downwards.
TCGTGGGCAGAGGTCTGGAAGCCCCAGATCCAGTTGCCATTGGTCTCGTTCAGCGCCATGACGGCGGACGACCATAGGTCTGGACCCGGGTTGCAGGGACTTGTGTAGGGACCTCTGTTTCCGGTGTTGATGTAAGCGATGCCAGCGGTAGTACCCGACCCAAGGACCCAAGGTGCGCCCCAGCCAGCGCCTGTGGCTCCTGGTGAGCCACCGCCGTCAGCCGCTGCACAGGCAGGGGTCTGGTTGGCATAGCCCCAGTCGTTGTAGAGGGTTGCGTTGAGCGCACTGGTGGAGAGGGTCTTCAAGTCGACTACCGCAGACCCTGGTATCGTCCCGCCATTGTTGTAGGCAGGTCCAGGATAGAATATCTGCGCGCCTGTCATGTTCTGAACTTGCTGCATATCCCAGTTCGGATTCACAGCGACGTTAGATCCCGGTTCGGGAGGCGAACAGTAGTCGGTCCACAGACGCT